>JASJCE010000128.1 GCA_030066155.1 Desulfobacterales bacterium
TGCAGCTACAAATCAGTCGAATCCGGTTGCGCAATACGGAAAGAAAGACGTCAGAAATGGAATTTGCTTTTCGCGGGAACAACCCTATATTAACCTAATCCGGCGAAGCCGAAAATGAAAATTGAAGATTGAAGATTGAAGAATTGTGGAATTCAATCGATCTTACTTAGCTTCTCCATCAATACAGAATGCCTTACTTCGAAATTCGGTATACGCTTTTAAAGACATTTGGATCAATAGAGTTTCTTTTGTAGTCAGACTGGGCGCTTTTCAGCCGCGGGGCCGTTCTGACACCTGAAACCTGAAACCTGAAACCTTCAACAGGTTGGGCCTGTAGCAGATCCGGTTATCTCTTACCGCGCCCTGACGACCAAGCTTTCTACGTTAGAATAAGAAGGAGTTTCCATGGAACCGCTAAAAAAATCCGGCAATTACCAAGGGCCAAAAGGACCAGTAGTACTCGCAATATTGGATGGAATCGGTGTCGGCAAATACGAAGACGGTGATATCGTTCGCAAAGCCAGTACGCCGACCCTGGACTGGCTGGCCGGTAATTGCATCACCACCCGGCTGAAAGCGCATGGAACCGCCGTTGGCATGCCTTCGGATGCGGATATGGGCAACAGTGAAATCGGCCACAATGCCATCGGGTGCGGCCGGGTTTTTGCTCAGGGCGCCAGCCTCGTCAACAATGCGATTGCGGATGGAAGCCTGTTTAACGGTTCCGTATGGAGAGAGCTGATTGAGAATGTCGTCAGCCACAATTCCAGGCTTCATTTTATCGGCCTGCTGTCAAACGGGAATGTTCACAGCCACATCGACCATCTGGAAGCGATGCTGGCTGAAGCCAAAAAGGCGGGGGTAAAAATAGCCTGTGCCCATACGCTGTTGGACGGCAGAGATGTACCCCCCACCTCAGCCCTTGAATATGTCAACCGACTCGAAAATTTCCTGGCGGCTTTGAATGAAAACGGCAAAGTCGATTATGCCATCGCCTCCGGCGGCGGACGAATGAAGATCACCATGGACCGCTATCAGGCCAATTGGAAAATGGTTGAATCGGGCTGGAAAACCCATGTGTTAGGGGATGGCCGTACTTTTGAAAACGCCAACGCCGCCATCGGCTGCCTGCGCGAAGAAAACCCCGGAGTTCTCGACCAGGATCTGCCCCCGTTCGTCATATCCCGCAACGGAAAACCGTTGGGGCCGATCACGGAAAACGACAGCGTCATCTTCTTCAATTTCCGGGGAGACCGCGCCATCGAGATGAGCATGGCTTTTGAGAATGAAGAATTCAATCATTTCGATCGGGGTCCCCGGTTGAATGTCAAATATGCCGGAATGATGCAATATGACGGTGACGCCCTCATACCGAAGAATTATCTGGTTGACCCACCCGGCATTGACCGCACCATAGGAGAATATTTGGCGAAAGCAGGTGTCAAACAGTTGGCCATCAGTGAAACTCAAAAATTCGGTCATGTGACCTATTTTTTCAACGGTAATCGATCCGGTAAATTTGACGAATCCCTTGAGACATATATTGAAGTGCCTTCCGATCAGGTACCCTTCGAAGAGCGCCCGTGGATGAAGGCAGCCGAGATAACCGACGAAGTGGTCAAGGCCATCCAGGGCGGCGAGCATAAATTTATCCGGCTCAATTTTGCCAACGGAGATATGGTTGGCCACACCGGTGTTACCGACGCCGTCCAAATTGCGGTTGAAACGGTGGACTTGTGTGTTGCGCGGTTGCTCAAAGCAGTCAAAAAGGCCAAGGGAATCATGATCGTAACAGCTGATCACGGCAATTCGGACGATATGTACCAGCGCAATAAAAAATCCAATGAGATTGTCATTAACGAAGAAACGGGAAAACCCAATACGAAAACCGCCCACTCCTTGAATCCGGTGCCGGTGTATATTTGCGACCCTTCGGGCAGCGCCAAAATGAGGCTGTCCGATCTCGAAGATCCCGGCATCAGCAATCTGACCGCCACCTGCCTGAAACTACTGGGATTCGAGCCGCCGGGGGATTATAAGCCGAGCTTAATTGAAGTCGATCGGTATTAATCCGCCCTGAAAAATAATGCTGTTGTGATGTAATTTTGACAACTGCTTTAATCGGTTGACAACCAATCGCGTCCCATCTCCGTAACATTGTATCTCCAGTCTTATCAGATAATTAAAACTTCAGTTTTTTACAAAAGATGCCGATATATCGAGCAGCGTTCGATCAGCCGCAATGTGTTCTGTCCGATTATTGCAGGAGAATAAGACGCCAATGGCAAACCAACATTCCGAGACAAATGATTCTAAATCCCTGTGCATTCTCGTAGCGGACGACCTTGAGGTAAATCGAAAAATTGCCCAATTTATCCTCCAAAAAGCAGGCCACCGGGTTGACCTCGCCGAAAACGGGCAGCAGGCCGTAGCAGCCTATAAACGGCATCGCTACGACCTCATTTTCATGGATATCCAAATGCCGGTCATGGATGGGTATGAGGCAACTCGTAAAATACGCGAGTTGCAGCTCATAGCTCATAGCTCAAAGCTGAAAGCGATGGAAGAGGACCCGTCTTCGCCTGAAGGCTTCGCCGCGGCAAGCAGAGGCGAAAAAGAAGAATCGGAAGTCGGAATGCGGAAGTCGGAAAAAGGACAAGATTCCGCTTTAAAATCCAAAATCCGAAATCCGAAATCAAAAATCGATTTCGTTCCCATCATCGCCATGACCGGCAATGCATGCGAAGGCGGATTCAATGAATCACGATACCCGGGAATGGATGACTCTATCGACAAACCGATACAACGGGATCGACTGCTGGAGATGGTTCTGAAATGGACCCGACCGGCGAATGATATGCCGGCTATTGACCGGCCGATCGCTGTCAGCCTGTCGATTTCTAATAAATCTGGTAATGGTCAGCTTCCATTTGATTTTGATCGCGCCGTCCAGGAATTTATGGGTCAAAAAAAACGTTTATTCAGCGTTCTGAAAGGATTTATTGAAAATGCCGGTATCCGTGTCGACGTCATTCGGCGGGCAGTCAAATCGAATGATCACGATCTGATCGCCCTGGAAGCTCACGCCGTTAAGGGCGGGGCCGCAAACCTGACAGCGGATGTACTGGCAGCCACCGCCGCTGCCCTCGAGCAAGCGGCCGTGAAGCGACGGACGGAATTAATCCGTCAACTCGCAGCTGAATTGGAACTGGAACTTCATGACCTGCAAACATTTATTCATGGAAAAATCATCGGCAGGGATTAGGACAGTGAGCGTTCTTACCGCTGAGCGGGAGGCCTCAGGAAAGCTCCCTGGAAAGGGGGCAAAACCACTGGCACAACTATTTAAATCCGAAATCCGAAGCACGAAGCCCGAAACAAATTCGAATGAAATAAATACCAATGACAAAAACAATTCCGATCCAATGGGGAATCTAGCCACAGGCGCGTTGAGCAATTTTACTCACTGCTATAACCGTCTTGACTTGACCGTTTTGAACATTTGGACATTCGTATTTGAGATTTGTTTCGAATTTCGAGATTCGTTTTTCGTATTTTTCAAGCGTCATTTGTCTCTCACCGGATCGGTAGAACCTTTTGGGGTCCACCACTGGAAGTGGTGGTTTAATGCCGGAATTATTTCCGCCTGTCAACGGTTATGCGTGCATCCCGTTTCTTCAGGTCCATTATGTGTCCGTATTGATGATCACCTTACAGGCATCGGCGGCCTGCCCCATGATGTCGAAACCATCGGCGCCATGATCAAGGTCAACCCGGTGTGAAATGATGTCCTGATAGGGCAGGTTCGGCAGCATCTGCAAGGCCATTTCATAATCAGCGGGGGTATAGACCCGGGTGCCGATTATACTGATCTCCTTAAATGTTATGGCTCGCAAATCCACCGGATGCGGCTCCTTGTGTACGCTGACCATAATAATTTTTCCGCGCGGCCGCACCAGATCGCTTGTCTGCAGGGCCGCTGACGCTGAGCCGGCGCACTCGAATACAATATCCGCCCCTTCACCGCCGGACATCCGGATGACCCGGTCCGCAAGGTCATCTCTGGCACTGTCGAGCACCGGAATACCCAGTCCAGCGGCGCGCTCCAGGCGCTGTGGCGCAATATCCGATATCAGCAGGTTCCGAACCCCCGCCTGTTGAAGGCAAAAGGCGACCAGCAGCCCGATGGGACCGCAGCCGACCACGGCTGCATTTTGCCAGTCCGGAGTTCCGGCCATATCAAGAGCGTGCACACCGACGGCCAGCGGCTCAATCAATGCGCCCTGATCAAAGGAGAACCGATCGGGAAATTTAACCAGCAATTCCAGGGGCACATTGACGTACTCCGCAAAAGCCCCATCACGGTCAATGCCGATCAGTTTTAAATCGCGGCAAACGTGTGAAACCCCATTGCGGCAGGCCCAGCATTTTCCGCACATCAGCAACGGATAGGCCGTGACCCTGTCGCCCACAGCCAGTTCGGTTCCAGCATCGCCTGCAACCAGTTCCACAATTTCACCGGCAAATTCATGCCCCATTATCAGCGGCGGTCTGGCACGCGGGTGTTTACCGGCAAAAATTGCCATATCCGACCCGCAGATCCCGGCCGCGTGAACCCGTACCAGGGCTTCCCCGGCCCCACACCGCGGAGAATCGATTTCATCTGTTTTCAAAACACCCGGATTCAAATAACGCAATGCTTTCATAATTAAGGACCATTGTTATTTGTTACTGGTTATATGTTATTTGTTTTCGAATGACGAATTACTAATGAAGATTGACGAATGTTTTAAATGACGAATGAATATTGAAAAATGACAAATGATTGAATCGCTGCGTTCTGCCTTTCAAATCCGCAATCCAATCCACCAAAAACACTGCGGACAAGAATCCCAAATCCGCAATCGAGAATTTGCTCTCTGCCCTATGCGCTCTGCTAATTCAATCCGAAACCCGTAACTCGCAACCCGCAACCCTGAACCTCTTAACCCTGAACCCTGAACACTGAAACCAGAACCCAGAACCCAGAACCTTTAAACCCTGAACCGCTGAACCCCGCAACCCGTATCTCGCAACCCGTATCTCGCAACCCGTATCTCGCAACTCGCAACTCGCAACCCGCAACCCGCAACTCGCAACTCGCAACCCTGAACCCTGAACCTCCCACAACTACCACCGGTTTATCCAGTTCTGAGGCTGCTCGCCCGCGAGCACCCGTTTAACTTCCATGGCGGCACCGGTTTGCAGATCCCGCGTGGACTCCTTTGAGTACCACGCCAGATGCGGGGTCAGGATGGCATTCGGTATGGCCGCCAGCGGGTGATCGACCGGGAGGGGCTCTTTTTCGAAAACATCGATGCCGGCGGCAAATATCTCACCGTCCGCCAGAGCCTGCGCCAGGGCCACCGTATCAATAATGGCACCACGGGAGGTGTTGACGATGATGGCGGTCGATTTCATCTTTTTCATGGCCGCAGCATCAATCAAGTGGCGGGTTTTCGGCGTCAACGGGGCGTGAATGGAAATATAATCCGCTGTTTCCAAAAGCGTGTCCAATTCGACTTTCTCGGCACCGGCCTGGGCGATGGTGGCACCATCGACAAATGGATCATAGATCAGAACCCGATCCGGCAAAAATCCTTGCCATTTGCGGTGAAAAACACGTGCAATCTTGCCGTATCCGATAATGCCCAAATTTCGGCCGGTGGTCCGGTGGATTTCAGCTACGATATCGGTTTCGAAAATACCGTTGCGTACATTTCTATCCCGCACCGACAATGTGCGGATACAGGCCAATAGCAGTGCCATGGCATGATCGGAGACATCTTCGTTGCCGTAATTGGGTACAATGCAGGCGTAAATTTTGCGCTGTCGCGCGGTCTCCAGATCGACGTTGTCGACGCCGACACCGTAGCGGGCAATAACTTTCAACCGATCCAACGATTCGATCACCCGGCGGGTTACCGGCCCTTCACGGACCAGGATTGCATCTGCTTCTTTGGCAGTTGCGATGACCCGATCTTCGGTGTCGCAATCCGATTCGGCGACCAGGACTTCGGCGCCGACAGGTTCCAGCAAACTTCGTTCAATATCATATGACTCATATCCCGGATTGATAACGACAACCTTGTATCGTGCCATGGTTATTCCTCTCTTTGCGGTTTCTGTCTCGAGTATTGGAAATATCGTTATATATATTGAAGAAAAACTATTCAAGCCCTGACGTCTCTTTTATTGACACCGCATCGGGAAAATGTTTGTTTGGATACAATCGGCAAAACTTATGAATTGAATGGAGGTGTTATGCGTATTACCGATATACAGACCGCTGTTATTGCTGCCAACTATGACTGGACGATAATCAAAATACGAACCGACGGGGACGCTGTCGGATATGGAGAAAGTCTGTTTGCGCCGGGACTCACGAAATTGATCAAAGATTTCAAGCCGCTCTTGATCGGACGTGAAATCGATGAGATCCATCCCATTGGGCGTACACTCCAAACTGCCGGGGTTGCTGCCGGTCTGCTGGGGGGAATCGTTACAAATGCAATTGCCGGAATCGAATCCGCCCTCTGGGATTTGCTCGGTCAAGCGCTGGGGGTGCCGATGTTCAAGCTATTCGGCGGTGCCTATCGGACTTCAATTCGCCTGTATGCCGATTGTCACGCCGGAGAAGGACTCTCCAGCCTCTCGTCGATCATCGTTCCAAGAGTTCCCTGGTGGATGAGCGAGAGCGGCGAGGATGAATATTCCTGGGACGTTCATACTAAATTTCACGGTGGCCTCGATACTGAGGCCGGCGAGGCCGACCCGCAAGCCTATGGCAAGCGGGCCGCCCAAGTTGCGGATCTGGGCTACACGGCCGTGAAATTCGATGTCGATATACCCAATCCGTATTCCAGGGATCGGTACAACCGGTGCCTGGACCACCGGGAAATCGAACTGATGCGGTCCCTGGTTGCCGCTGTCCGGGAAGCGGTCCCGGAAGGCGTGGACATTGCCATTGACTGTCATTGGAATTTCGCCGTGGAGGACAGTCTTCGTCTGGCCGAAGCCTGCAGCCCTTACAACCTGCTATGGCTGGAGGATCCGACGCCACCGGACAGCTTTGAGGCATTGAAGCATGTCATCGCCCACTCACCCACACCGATTGCCACGGGTGAAAATCATTTTCTACGGTCGCAATTTTATGATCTTTTCAATCGCTGTGGACTTCGGCTGGCGGCTCCGGATTTCCAGAAGACCGGCCTTGCGGAAGGCCGGCGCATCGCAGAGTTGGCGGAAATCTTCACTGCCGCAATCGTACCCCACAATATTTCAAGCCCCATCGGGACGCTCGCCTCGGCCCACCTGTGCGCCGCATTGCCAAACTTTCTGGTACTGGAACATCATGGAATTGAAGTGCCATTCTGGGAGGACCTGGCGGTCGGTTGGGATGGTCCCATTATCCGGGATGGCCACATTCAGCTCGATTCCGACCGACCGGGTCTGGGAATCTCATTCAACGAGGAGGAAGCCTACAAATATCGAAACCGGGAAGAAAGCTTTTTTGATAAAGACTAAGCGGTAACGCATCCTGGCTCGGCGGGGCAGATTTTGGTATATTTCTGAAGGATAAAAAAAGAAATCAAGGAACGTTGGATGCTGGACGTTCATTCTTTTTACGGTATGATCAATGATAAGTTTCGTAGGATACCGTATTTGGCTTAAGGTTCCTCTTCTAATTCCGCAATCCGAAATCCGAAACACGCATTCACATTTGCTCCATTACTCCAAACTCAGTGACTCCTGAAAGTCGGGGTAGAGCTCGGCAACACAACCCGGACAAATACCGTGGGTAAATTCCGCCCCTGAGTGTTCCTGAATGTAGGCCTCGAGCCGATTCCAGTAGCCCTTGTCGTCGCGTATCTTTTTGCAGTTGGCACAGATTGGCAGCAGTCCGCCCAAAGTTTGAACCTTGGCCATAGTCTGTTTCAGCTCGGTTATGTCAAGTCCCACCTTCCAGCTCTTCCAGCCAAAAATCGGTAAATAGCCGGACAAATTTGACCAGGCAATGGTTTTTTCGACCCCGTCGCTACTCATGAATTTCCATTCGCTCTGCTCGGAAGTTTCGGATGAAAGTCTATCGGCATCATCGGGTATCAGTAATTCCAGAAGTTGAGGATTGTCGTTAATTTCGGTGGCACTGTAACCGCTGACCCGTTCGAACTCATGGTTAAAAAAAACAAGGCAGCCGTCATCATCAATGGCGAGGATGATGACCGGCATCTCGCGCAGGATGGCTTTGAGCGTTTGTCTGCTCTGGTGAAGATTTTTTTCAACCGTCTTGCGCCGGTTGGTTTCCTGCTGGAGTTCTATCTCAAGTTCATCAATGCGTTTTTCCAAATCCCGGATTCTTTTGCGCATAAGTCGATTTCCTTAATTTTCGGCAATAACGTCCTTTTGGTATGACCACATTATAACCCGAATGGCGGGCACAGGTCCAATTTATCTCAAAAGCAAAGCGGTTGAGTTCGGCTTAAGAATTTAGCCTTTTATACCGATATAGCAGCAGAACCGTAGTATTCAGGCAGAATTTTATGCTATAATCTCGACTTGCGAGCCTGAACATCATATTCATCGGAACGCGGGAAATTGTGCCCATCCGACAAATTATTACCGGCATAGATACAATCTACAATTCACTTAGCGTTATTTTTCAGATCGGATCGATTAGGAGGTTAAGTGGCGCAGCTGTACAATGTTATATTTGAAGGTCGAGTGGCCCCGGGACAGGATCCGGTGGCTGTGAAACAGGCCATGAAAACCCTATTAAAAGTTGATGACCAGGGAATCGACCGCATCTTTTCGGGCCAGTCGATCTCACTGAAAAAAGGGGTGAACGCAGGCAAGGCTGAAAAATACCGGAGAACCATTGAAGCGGCCGGGGGGTTATGCAGAATTGAGCCGATATCCCTTGAGGCCTTCACGGAAAGCGAGCCGGCTTCTGATAATTCAGCTGCGCAGTCAGGGCCATCGTTGCCGCCCCAACCGACGCGCGCTGCCCATTATTCAACCCCGACAGCCAGAGGAGTCAAAATGATCATCACCAATATTGAATCTGTCCCCGGAAAGCGAATCGTAGAACATTTCGGTCTGGTTTCCGGCAGCACGATCAGGGCCAAACACGTCGGCAAAGATATCCTCGCCGGCTTCAAAAACCTGGTGGGAGGCGAGCTTAAGGGCTATACTGATTTGTTGCAGGAATCACGCCGCCAGGCAATGGAGCGGATGATCGAACAGGCCGCTCAACTGGGAGCAAACGCTATCGTCAATGTTCGTTTTTCGACCTCATCCGTGGCCCAGGGTGCCGCCGAACTGTACTCATACGGTACGGCTGTCAAAGTTGAGTAAACATCTGGTTTTATTTTGACGGCAGGAGACTAATGTGGAAAATTTAATTATCTTTTTATGTCTGATAACTCTCGGATACACGGCCGGCACCATTCTCGAAAAAAAACATTACAAAAGTATTATCAGCCGCGAGGAATTGATGCTGAGCCTCCCGGCCGTTACCCTGAAATCTGTTGACTATCCCGATCATCAGATCCAATCAGCCCGAATGGTTTGGGGCAGTGCTGTCATTTCCATCGACTACTTTAAAAGAATGCTGGCCGGTCTGCGCAATATTTTTGGCGGCACGGTAACATCATATGAAAGCCTGATTGACCGAGCCCGGCGGGAAGCATTGCTGCGCATGAAAGAATTGGCTCCGGAGGCCGCGGTTATCGTTAATGTCCGCATCGAAACTTCCGCTATCGGCAAAAATGCCAATAAAAAGGGCGTCGGCTGCATCGAAGCCATCGCATACGGCACCGCGATCGTGATCGACAGCTGACCCCGACAAACGAGGATTGAAAATTGAATCCTCCGGAAAGAGTATGCGCAGCAAAAATATATTAAGCCGCCGAAACTGCATATAACAAAATAATGCAATTTGCATACTGGACACTGGCGAACCCGAAGAATATAGTTTTAAGGGCGGATTAATAATGAGATACACGGCCCGCAAGTTGAAAACCAACGTCAATGTCACGCCAACATCACCTTTGCGGGAATTTTTCGTCCTTACCGGCGCACTGGGCGTCATTGCCATCGGTGCCTATTTTCTGCTGGGTCTGGCAGTCGATCTCCTGGTGCCGTATCTGCCGCTGACAGTTGAAGATAAGCTGGCCCGGGTATTCTTCAATGCCTTGGACGACAAAGAGGCTGATGCGGGTCATCAGCGATATGTTCAAAATCTGGTGGACGATTTGGAGGCGCGTTGCACGGATTTGCCCTATGAATTTCAGGTGCACGTGTTTCAATCATCGACAGTCAATGCCCTGGCCCTGCCGGGCGGACACATCATCATCTTCACTGGATTGCTGGATAAGGTGGCCTCCGAGAATGAACTGGCATTCGTTCTGGCGCACGAATTAGGCCATTACGCTCACCGCGATCACCTGCGTGGCGTCGGCCGGACCATGATTTTTCTGACGATATCAACGGTCATTTTCGGCGCCGACAGCGGAATCAGCGATCTGATCGGAACAGGGCTCAACATCACGGAGTTGAGTTTTTCCAGAAAACAGGAAACGTGGGCAGATGAATTTGCACTCGATGCATTGAATTGCTCATACGGGCACGTCGGAGGCGCTACTGATTTTTTCGGTCGGATACCGGCCGAACAGGATCCGGGTGATTTCGGGCATTATTTTTCCTCTCACCCGCAAAACACGCGGCGTATGGATCACCTCAAAGAGCTGGCCGCCGCGCGCCGCTACGAGTTTTTAGCCAAAAAACCGCTTGCTGCCGACCTTATGCTACAGAAGAACTAAGCCCTTATAATCCATCCCGATTTCTCTTGCCATCTTCGAAATGGCAATCCGTTGCGGTTGACAGTGGGATTCTCAACGCCGGTCCGCCACACAAATGACAGAGAACACTGTTGCTCGGTTGGTGGGAATTGACATACCACTTTTCTTCAATGATCAAGCATTTGTCGCATCTATATTCAAGCCTTTTCATTTTGAGCCCCTTAATTTATTCACCTTTTTTGCAAATAGAAATCTCCCTAAATGCAATGAACCGTACTGTCGAAGGATTTGTGCAAAAAAAATGCCGGTAAATAAATTAGATGAGATAAATGGGTTTACAAAGTGCACGGTTGTATTGTCCAAGTCTTCGATAAAAAAATTGCAGCAACTGTCATGCCAATCCCTAATATACTAAAAAAATAATAATATTAATATATTAGACCATAGAAGACTTTGAAAACTCCGGAAAATAGGAAAAAAAAGAGATAGTTTTGTGAAAAAAAGGTTTGAATTTGAATTTTGGGATTTGAGATTTATTTGGGATTTGTTATTTGTTATTTGTAATTTATCCGCAGTAATTTACGATCGGTTGCGATGATTTCTTACACAGTTATAGAAAATAGAAAAGCTCGTAATAGGAAACACTTGCGCATTTCAAGGTACTCGATAAACCATTGAATTAATATTCATTCCCGCTCCAACCGAAGAAAAAACCACAATATCACCCGAATGGATCTCATGATTTTCGAGTTGGCCGCGCTGCAAGAGGTCGAGCATCGTCGGCAGGGTCGCGACTGAACTGTTGCCAAGCCATGATATGGTCATCGGCATGATATTATCCGGAATGTCTTTGATGCTATAAAGCTTGAAAAGCCTGGATAGGATGGCTTCATCCATTTTCTGATTGGCCTGGTGGATTAGGACCTTCTTAACATCGGTAAGCGTCAAGCCGGCCTTGTCCAGGCTTTGCTTGACAACTTCCGGGACTTTGCGTACCGCATATTTGTAGATGTCGTGTCCCCGCATTTTAATGTACAATTCACCGCTTTTGCGTTCCGGGTTGTACGACTCGCCCAGTCCCAGCAAAAATGCATCGTCATAAGTGTCGGATCGAGTAACATGGGATAAAATTCCAACGTCTCCATCGCTGGATTCGAGAACGGTTGCACCGGCCCCGTCCGCATAGATCATGCCGTCGATGTCATGGGGATCCGAAACTCTGGACAGTACTTCGGCCCCAATTACCATCACCTTCTTGGCATCGCCGGATTTGATATAATAGTCCGCCGTAATCATCCCGTGCAGCCAACCGGGACAGCCAAACGGAATGTCATAGGCAACCGTGTAGGGATTCTTTATTCTCAGTCGGTGCTTGACCCGGGCGGCAATGGTCGGCACCATGTCGGTTTTGACATTATCCGCGCGAACATCCCCCAGATTCTGGGCCACAATAATGAAATCGAGGCTCTCTCTGTCGGTTCCGTTCAACGCCTCCTGTGCCGCCAGAAACGCGATATCAGAGGTATTCAAATCGTCGTCGACGTAACGCCGCTCGCGAATACAGGTGATTTCTTCGAGTTTGTTGACGATGTCTTCCGTCGGCTTTTCCAACTTGGTCCCGTCGGATGCGAAAAATTCACTGCCGAGAAACTTCTTGTTGTGGACTTTTACGTTGGGGATATAGCATCCCGTACTGGTGATAATGGAATTGAGCATAGCTTTAAAGATAATCCACAAGCCCGATTTTTCAACAACCAAACCGGTTTTTACTTTCAAAACCTGTCACATAATCAAATCCGGCCTATCCGCACAATATATCAAGCTTATAACCAAAACTACCGATAAGCAAGGTTATCATGAAACAAAAAATCAAATAGATTTTAGCTGAGATCGATCATTGGCTGGATGAGGGCCTTGTGGCCGCAGACCAGGCCGAGAACATCAAACGCCGCTATCAAAATATGGACCAGGGAAAAGCCTGGGGCCGCATTATTTTTTTTAGTATCGGTGCAATTCTTTTCGGTTTGGGTATCATTCTCCTTTTTGCATACAACTGGGAAAGAATGCACAAGTTTGCAAAACTGGCCGTCATCGTTCTGGCCCTGTTGTCGGTCCACGGATCAGGTCTCTGGCTGCGGCGGCCTGGCGGGCGATATCGCTCTGCGGGAGAAGGACTGCACCTGGCCGGCACCATGTTTTTTGGCGCCGGTATCTGGCTGGTAGCCCAAATTTATCACATCGACGAACATTACCCCAACGCTTTTTTTATTTGGGGATGTGGGGCCTTGGCCATGGCC
>JASJCE010000129.1 GCA_030066155.1 Desulfobacterales bacterium
ATGATGTCCGAGCTGAACGGCCTGCTGGAAGAACTGCTCAAAGACGATGAGCTCAAATGCCTGGCCCTCTATGCCGAAGGCAAACACTTTTGTACGGGGGTGGAAGTGGCCGATCACAAGCCTGAAAACGTGGACGACATGATCGCCGTCTTCAACCGGATTTTTGTGCTCACCGAACAGCTCGAGGTCCCAATCCTTGCCGTGGTGCAGGGATACTGCCTGGGCGGCGGTATGGAGCTGGCCATTGCCTGCGACAGCATCATTGCCGCCGAGGGCGCCCAGTTCGGGCAGCCTGAAATCAAGGTCGGCTTTTTCCCGCCCTATGCCGCAATGCGACTGCCGCAGCTGATCGGACCGGCCAAGGCAATTGAAATTTGTACCACCGGAAAGTTTTATAGTGCAACGGATGCCCGGGATATGGGCTTTGTCGGCCATGTCGTTCCGGACGACCAGCTGGCCGAGGCCGCCGACAAGATGATCAAGGAAATAACGGCCAACAGCCCTCTGATCATCCGGCTAAATAAACGCGCCGTCAAACATCACTTCGGACTGTCGTTCAAGCCGGCCCTGGAGGGCGTCAGTGACCTGTTCCTCAACACCCTGATGAAAACCCAAGACACCCTGGAGGGCATTGCCAGCTACGAAGAAAAACGCAAACCGGAGTGGAAGAACAGGTAAAAATGAACAATGAAAATTGAAGATTGAAGAATTGAGGTATTCTGTCAATTTTACAATCGAGGTAAGCTTCAATATTCGATTTTGTATTTTTTATAGCCGCGAAAAATGCACAAAAAACGCAAAAATTAAATCATAGGAAGGGCGAAATTAGTATGTAAATAGAAATATAAATCGATAGAATTCAATAATTAGTCAATTTTCAATTTTCAATTTTCAGTTCTCCGGGAGTCACTATGTCACAGATCAATAAAATCGCTGTAATTGGCGCCGGTAACATGGGCAGCGGTATTGCCCAGAAGATCGCCCAGGAAGGGCTGAATGTGGTGATGGTCGATCTCAAGGATGAGTATGTTGAACGCGGCCTGGGAATTATCCGGCAATTGCTGCAGGAAGCCGTGGAGCGCAAGATCTTCAAACCGGCCCAGGTGGATGATATTCTTTCCCGTATCGAGGGCACATCAGACTTCAGCGCGGCGGCTGATGCGGACCTGGTTATCGAGGCCGTATTTGAAGACAAACAGGTTAAAGCCGACCTGTTTCAAAAGCTGGATCAGATCTGCTCGGAAAAAACGATCCTGGCCACCAACACCTCCAGTTTTTTCGTCCACGAGTTCGCCGCCCGGACATCCCGGCCGGACCGCTTCATCGGTCTTCACTATTTCTATCATCCAGCAAAAAATCGTCTACTGGAAGTCATCCCCCACGAGACCACCAGCGCCGAAACGATCGAGAAATCGCTATTGGCGGCCAAACTGCATGGCAAAACCGCCATCGTCGTCAAGGATGCGCCGGGCTTTGCGGTCAACCGCTTCTTCGTACCCTTCTTAAATGAAGCCGCCCGCATGCTGGAAGAAGATCTGGCCGGCATCCCAACCATTGAAGAAGCGGCCAAGCAGGCCTTTAAAATCGGCATGGGTCCATTCGAGTTGATGAATGTGACCGGCATTCCGATTGCCGTGCATGCCTCAACCACCCTGGGCAACGAACTGGGTTCCTTCTACGTAACGGCTGACATTCTAAAGGCCCAGATGGACAAAAACGAAACCTGGGACCTGAGCGGCGACATCGAAGAATCGAAACTGCCGCCGATCATTGAACGCTTCTACGGTGTATGCCTGGGCGTGGCGGCAGCTCTGGTCGACGAAGGCGTGGCAACCATCGAAGACACGGACCGCGGGGCCAAAATCGGCTTGCGCTGGATCGTGGGACCTTTTGAGATCATGAACAAAATTGGTGTCGATCGCACATATGCAGCAGTGGATGCCATCACTCACAAATATGACGATTTCAAAATGCCGCAAGTACTGGCACGTCAAAAAGAAATCGGCCGCCCGTTCGACTTCAAATTCGTGGACCTGGAAATCAAAGACGAAATCGCCTACATCACGATCAATCGCCCGGAGGCGATGAATGCCCTGAATGAAACGGTCGTTTCACAGATGGACCAGCAGTTCACAGATGCCGAAAAAAATCCCACTGTCAAAGCGATCGTATTTCAGGGTGCCGGCAAAGCTTTTGTGGCCGGAGCCGATATCCGCTATTTTGTCCAAAAAATAAAATCCGACAAAATATCCGACATATACAATTTCACTCGCGAAGGCCATGAGCTGTTGCTCAAAATCGAGAACTCGTCCAAAAAGACCATTGCAATTCTTGACGGTCTGTCTCTCGGAGGCGGCAGTGAGCTGGCATTGGCCTGCCAGGCAATCATTGCTACGCCAGCCGGAACCATGGGCTTCCCCGAGACTGGTATCGGTATATTCCCCGGTTTGGGCGGTATGCTGCGCACCGCACGGATGGTCGGGCCGGAACTGGCCAAGTATTACGTCTATACCGGTGCGACGTTATCGGCTCAGGATGCGTATGAGCTTGGTATTTTCTCACAGCTTGTCTCGCCAGCCGAAGTCGACAGCACCATCAAGCAAGTAATGTCGGCTGACCTGCCGGATAAATATCGTCATCGCGAAATACCGGACAGATTAAAGCCCCTGGCAGAGGCCTTCACAGCGGAAAATGTTGCCCGGCTGTTTGCGGGAGATCCGCCCAAAGCAGTATCTGAGGAGCTGGCGGCAAAAATTTCAAAATACCTCAGATTCAAGGCCCCGGTGGCGCTCAGAATTAGTAATGAAATCATCGATCAACAGGTTGGGAAATCTATCGAGGACGCCGTAGAAATCGAGCTCGGCCGCCTCAATGAGATCTTCTCTACAGCCGACGCTCTGCTGGGTCTTTCAAATATCGGACGCAGGGTGGAATTTAAAGGAGAGTAACCCGGGACTACCCGAAGCTGAGAGTTGAATATTTAAATTCTATATTGAGAAATTGAGGAATTGAGGAATTGAGGGATTCGAGCTGGTGATCACACTATCAATTCCTGAATTATTAGAATAAAATTGCAAAAATAACTGCCAACAAGGCAAACGGTTTAAATTCAAAGATCTTCAATTAAAGGAAAACACTATGCACAAACTGTTAACGGACAACCCAGGCGAAAAAATGATGCTGCTGGGCAACGAAGCCATTGCCCGGGGCGCAATAGAAGCGGGCGTGGCGTTTGCCAGCACCTATCCGGGGACCCCCTCTTCGGAGATTTCCACCAACTTTTTCCACATGGCCCGGGAAAGCGACCTGTACTTTGAGTATTGCACCAATGAAAAGATTGCCATGGAGGTAGCTGCTGCGGCTGCAAACTCCGGAGTTCGCAGCATGTGTGTTATGAAGCATGTCGGCGTCAATGTTGCCGCTGACGCGCTGATGACACTGGCTTATGTCGGGGTTAAGGGCGGTATGGTCATTCTATCCGCCGACGACCCTTACATGTTCTCCAGCCAGAATGAACAGGATAACCGCTATTATGCCAAATTGTCCGGGCTGCCGATGCTGGAGCCCTCCTCGGTGGAAGAGGCCAAAGAGATGCTGCCTTACGCCTTCGATCTGTCTGAAAAATTGCATGAACCGGTTTTCTTCCGCACGACAACCCGCATCAATCACTCCAGTGGCGTGATTACCCTGGGGGAAATCCGAAAACCGGCCACCAAAGGGGATTTCAAGAAAGATCCGCTGAATCTCGTGGTCGTACCGGCGGTCGCCCGACATTTGCATATCAAGCTGCTTGAAAATTATGATGCCGCCCGGGAGCTCGCTGAAAAATCCGAGAGCAATTTTGTCTCCGGCAGCGGCAGCTGGGGCATCATTTGCAACGGCGTCAGCTATAGCTACGCGAACGATGCCATCAATGATCTGGATATCGCCGACAAAACCCGGCTGCTGCGTATCGGATTCTCGCATCCGCTGCCGCCGGCCCTTATTAAAGATTTCCTGAAAAACTGTGAAAAAGTACTGATTGTAGAGGAAGGGGAACCGTACATGGAAGAGGCGGTCAAGGCCATGGCCCAGGAGGAGGGTTTGACCCTGCCCATCAACGGTAAAAAAGAGGGGTTATTCACCCGGCTTTACGAGTACG
Organism: Desulfobacterales bacterium; assembly: GCA_030066155.1. GTDB lineage: Bacteria > Desulfobacterota > Desulfobacteria > Desulfobacterales > JAFDCJ01 > JAFDCJ01. Next base: position 4,142 of record JASJCE010000129.1, read on the forward strand.
ATCCGGCCCAGGTCAAAAAATGCATTGCCGCCTACTTTGGAATACCTTATACGCCGCCTGCCGCAATAGATGTGTCGGATGTTCCCCAGGTGCCCCAGCGTCCGCCGACATTGTGCGCTGGATGCTCCCATCGAGCCACCTATCTGGAGGTTAAACGGGCTACCGAGGGTATGGAAACGATCTTCCCGTCGGACATTGGCTGCTACACGCTTGGATTGCTGCCGCCGCTTTCGGCCGCAGATTTTTTGATCTGCATGGGATCTTCCACAGGGACCGTCGGCGGATTTTCCCAGGTCAATGACAAAAAGGTAATCTCGTTCATCGGTGATTCCACATTTTTTCATTCCGGAATTCCCGGCTTGATCAACGCCGTCTATAACAATCACGACTTCACCCTGGTCATCCTCGACAACGGCACCACCGCGATGACCGGCCATCAGCCTCATCCCGGGGTTGACATGACCCAGCTGAACATGGAGGGCTACAATAAAGTTTCGATCGAAAACGTCGTCCGTGCGATCGGAGTCGAACACGTGACCGTGATCAAACCCTACAAGGTCAAAAAAAGTATCGAATCCATCAAGGAGGCCGTCAATTACGAAGGCGTCTCGGTGATCATTTCAGAAGAAGTTTGTGCACTTTATGCCAACGCACTCAAATTGCCCAAGCGCAAACCCTTCTATGTCGGCGACAAATGCGAAAATCACAAGACCTGCATCAGCTCTCTGGCCTGCCCCGCGTTTTACATCTGGAATGACCGGGTTCGGATCGACGCCAATCTGTGCACGGGATGCGCGGTTTGTGCCCAGATCTGCCCGGAAAACGCCATTCGCCGCGTAAAAACCGAAGCCGATGCCCAGGGGCATTAAGAGAAGGATCAAAGGTTCTGGGTTCTGGGTTCACCGTTCTGGGTTTCGGGTGTCAGGTTTCAGGGTTCAGGGTTCAAGGTTTAAGATGCATTGAAGATAAAGTACCAAAACTGGGAAAAAATTGAAAAATTTTTTCCGCCTATGGAAAAACCCAGATTGCAAAGCAGCTTTAACGACTATAAGCAACCAACAATAGCACAGCGAAAAATGGGAAAAAATTTATGGAAACCAAACGATTAGTCATTGTGGCGGTTGGCGGACAGGGGAATCTGCTGGCTTCGAGTGTTTTAGGTGAGGCGGCCATGCAGACGGGGATTCCGCTGCACATGAGTGAAATTCACGGCATGGCCCAAAGAGGCGGCGTGGTGGAATCTTCACTGGTTTTCGGCGATGCCCAAAGTACGATCATATCCGATGGCGAAGCCGATATTCTGGTTGGATTCGAGCCGGCCGAGACATTGCGAGCCATCGGCAAATGCAACGCCAACACTATTGTCATTACCAATCTCGCACCGTTGATGCCGTTTACGGTCAATATCGGCCAGGGCCTTTACCCGGATCTCAAGGAATTGCAGGAATTGATTCGCCGCAAGACCTCTAAGCTGATTGCCTTTAATGCCGCGGCCAAAGCCAAAGAGGCCGGCAATCCGCTATCGGTTAATATGGTGCTGCTGGGGGCACTGACCCAGACCGGTGTATTGCCCCTGTCGGCAGAGCAGGTCAAAGCGGCCATGCGCACCAAGACCAAGAAGGCGTTTCTGGATTCAAACCTGAAAGCCTTCGATCTCGGATACGAAACGGCCGCGTCAGCCTAATTTCTCCGCCCCCAAAAACCGATTGCAGGGATGAAATAACATCTCAGTTCATTCAAATTTGGAGGAAATTAAGTGACGTTGGACTGGCGGATAAATTATCGATAGAATTCCATAAATATTCATTTTTCAATATTCAATATTCAATTCTATCTGGGGGTATTTATGAACGCTCAATCCGGATTTAATCCGCAAAAATTTGCCGTCGTTGGCGCCGGACCGGTCGGCTGTATCGTTGCCGCCTTTCTGGCAAAAGGCGGCTATGAGGTTGTCCTCTGTGATATCATCCCGGATCTCCTGGCACCGGCTGTCGACCCCGGAATAATTATCGAAGGGGCTGAAAATCTTCAGCAAAAAGTTACCAGGGCCGTAACGGATATCCATGAATTGGCCGACTATAATCCGGACGTCATCATTATCACGGTCAAAGCCCATGCCCTGCCCCTGATTGCTTCTGCAATTGAAGGATTCCAGCGCGAAGACATGTACGTCGTCAGCTGGCAAAACGGCATCGACACCGAACTGGAGCTGTCAAAAATTCTGGGCAAAGCGCCGGTCATGCGGGCGGTCGTAAACTACGGCTGCGGGTTGATCGGCCCCTGCCACGTCCGCCTGCCGTTCCACCATCCGCCCCATTACATACAGGAACTTGATCCAGCATCGCAGCAGGCGGCTGCGGCCATTGCCAATGTATTCAGCAAATGCGCACTTGAAACCGAGCACACGGACCAAATTATATCCATGGTCTGGCGCAAAGCAGTCATGAACTCCTGCATGAATCCGGTCTGTGCCGTAACGGGTCTAACCATGTCCCGCGCCATGAACGATCCCATTGTCTACCAGACAGTTGACAATCTGGTGAAAGAATGTCTGAAAGTCGCCCGGGCCAATGAAATCAACGTCGGATGGGAATTCTATCCGCAGGCCATGGAATACATGGGCAGTGCCGGAAACCACAAACCGTCGATGTTAATGGACATCGAGGCCAACCGCCGCACCGAAATCGATTATATGAACGGAAAATTTGTCGAATACGGCAATCGCGCCGGCATCGACACGCCCTTCAACCACACCCTGTGGACCCTGGTGAAAGGACTCGAGACGAAATAGAGGGTAGTTATTTGTTAATGGTTATTCGTTATTAGTTATTGGTTGTACACCATATAGAGGCAAATACTGGTAGCGCGTAGGAAGTTTATACCTCCCTCCCCTAATGGGAGTGGGATAAGAAGCGACAGCATTCCTCGATTTTAGGCAATTTAGGCATTTTAGATCATTTTAGGCATTATTATCAATTTTCATCGACAGCCAACAAGGGTGCTGTCCTTAATTTAATAAGCCATGAGTTCTAAACCGATCTACGTCGGCACCGATGTCGGCGCTTCGAGAACCAAGGTGGCGATTCTCGATGCCGGCCGTAATCTGATGGGGTGGTCCGTAAAAAAATCCGGAACCGACTTTACCGCGACCGCCCGGGAGTGTCTCGAACGCTCCCTGGAACAGGCCGGGACCGTGGAAGCGGACATTGCCGGATCGGTGTCCACCGGCTACGGACGCAAGAATGTGGCCTACGCGGCCGACAATAAAACCGAGATCGGCTGCCATGCCAAAGGGTGCTTTTTCTATTTTCCGGTTGCCGCAACCATTATCGACATCGGTGGTCAGGACAACAAGATCATCAAATTGGACGATCGCGGCCTGCGCACCAATTTTAAAATGAACCGCAAATGTGCCGCTGGTACCGGCGCCTTTTTGGAAGAAATGGCCATGCGGCTCGATGTATCCCTGGGAGAAATGGATCGCCTGGCGCGCCGATCTGAGAACATGGTCAAACTGGGAAGCTTTTGCACCGTATTTTCGGCCACCGAGGTTCTGGAAAACATCCGGCGGGGGGTAGAATTGCCCGACATCGTCAAAGGTGTTTTTTACTCCATGGTGAAACGCGTTCTGGAAATGGACTCTCTGGGGGATAACCTCATTATGACCGGTGGGGTAGTCGCTCATAACCCTTACCTGGTGAAAATGAGCGAGCAAATCACCGGTCAGCGCATTCTCGTACCGCAATATCCCCAGCTTACCGGAGCCATTGGCGCGGCTCTGTACGCGATGGGTGAGTGAGGTTCTGGGTTCAGGGTTCAGAGTTCAGCCGCCGGCCAAAAAAACGGCCGGTCTGATCAAATAAAAAACTATAGATTTTGAAAGAAAAAGAGGAATGGATTCTTATCTTAAAGAATATAACTGGACAGGATCAACAGGATCTTTAGGATAATGCGGCCTTCGGCCGAAAGACCTCTCGCCGAAGGCGGCAAAATTCATGATAATCCTGTAAATCCTGTCTAAATAAAAATAAAAAAATCGAATCTATTCCTCACCTCTTCATTTATTTGAAGTTTTAAACGAAAATTCAAATTATACCGGCATCTTGATATTGAACCCGCATTTTACAATTATCATGAGCCAATTACTAATAACGAATAACAAATAACTTCCAATGGAATTGGCTTGTCATGACTTCCGATAAAAAAATCACACGCAAAAAAATCAAATCCGCTGTTGCTGCCAGTAAATTTATGGCAGATTACTACCATGAGTTGAATGCGGCCTCGGAACGCGGGACGCCCCAAATTGCATGGTGTACCAGCGTCGGCCCGGCTGAGATTTTGCGGGCCATGGGATACCTGGTTTACTTTCCCGAAACTCATTCCGCCATGCTGGGTGCCACCCGCATGGCGACCGAGCTGATCCCCGAAGCGAATGCCCTGGGGTATTCACCGGATATCTGCTCTTACCTGACCGCCGACATCGGCGCCTTTTTGAAAGGAGTGACACCCCTTGCCAAGATTTATGAAGGCATTAACGGTATACCGAAGCCCGATGTCCTGGTATTCAATACCAACCAGTGTCGTGATGTCCAGGATTGGTTTTCCTGGTATGGCGAAAAATTCAATGTGCCGGTTTTAGGCGTATACACCCATCGCAATGTCGGTGATGTGTCAAATGCACTGGTGAGCTCAATTGCTGAACAGATGAAAGCGCTGGCCGGCTCGCTCGAAGAAATATCGGGTCGCAGGCTGGATTTGGATCGTCTGAAAGAAGTTGTGAAGCTGTCCCGGGAGTGTTCCGATCTGTGGAAGCAGGTGCTGCAAACCGCCGCCAGCCGCCCATCGCCGATCACATTTTTTGACGCCACCACGCTGATGGGCCCGGCCGTGGTCGGCCGGGGCACCCCCAAAGCGGTGGCAATTTACAAAGGCCTGCTGTCCGAGCTGGAAGAGCGAATCCGTAACGCTGAAAGCTCCATCGATGATGAGCGCTTCAGAATCTACTGGGAGGGTATGCCGGTGTGGGGCAGGCTCAGGGCCCATTTCGAGCTGTTTGCCGCTCTGAACGCCAATGTCCTGGCATCGACCTATTGCAACAGCTGGATATTTTCAAGGTTGAATCCCGAAGATCTTTTCAACAGCATGGCGGAAGCCTATACAGAGTTATTCATCGTTCGCTCGGATGAGGCCAAAGAGAAATATATAAAGGACATGCTGGATTTTTATGATATCGACGGCATCATCTATCACGATGCCAAAACCTGTCCCAACAATTCAAACTGCCGCTACGGGATGCCCCAGCGGCTCGAAAAGCAAACCGGCATCCCCAGCCTGACAATTCACGGCGATTTGAATGATCTGCGTCTGGTATCAGACGAGCAGACCAAAACCAACGTCGAGGCATTTATCGAGCAGTTGGAAGAAGCAAAAGGCTGAAAAACTGGAGTATTGGAGTTATGGAGTGTTGGAGTATTGTATGCAAATCGAAATACATTTCTTTTGCATTACTCTGTTACTCCAATACTCCAATACTCCTACCGGATATTAGTAAGTCTATGCGATTTCTTTAATTTCATTTTTTGTAACCCTCAAAAGGAGGCAAATCCATATGTCCTTTTGGATGAACCTGGGTCAGATCCAGAAATTGAATGCCAAGAAGTTTAAAGACACCGTTGCCTTGATCGACAAAGACCGGTCGTTTACGTATCCGGCGATGAACAAACGGGTCAATCAACTGGCCCAAAGCCTGACGGCCTCAGGACTCCGGAAGGGGGATAAGGTTGCGGTCTTTCTGGAAAACTGTATTGAAATTGTGGAGCTGTTTCTGGCCACTGCCAAAACCGGGATGATCATCGTACCCATCAACTTTCGTCTGGCCGGCCCCGAAGTGGAGTACATTGTCAACAATTCCGACGCCAAGGCCTTGTTCGTTCATGACCTGTTTGCCGATGCCATCAGCCCGATCAAGGATAAGCTGCCGAACATCCCGGCCGATAATTTCGTAATGGTCGGCGACGCGCAAGCCGGCTACCGGGAGTATGAAGATTATATCAATAACGCCGACGATCAGGAGCCGGACGTCGAAGTCGACGCTGCCGATACCTGGATTTTGATCTACACGTCCGGCACCACCGGCAAGCCCAAGGGAGTTATCCGCTCGCACGAATCTCACATTGCCTATTACCTGAACTGTTCGGTGGATTTCGGCTTCAATGAAAAAGATGTCTGTCTGAATGTGATGCCGCTTTGCCACATCAACTCCATATTCTTTACGTTTACCTTCTTGTATATCGGCGGATCTGCCTATATACACCCGGCCATTGGATTCAAACCGGAAGAAATCCTGGACATCATCGAAGCACATAAAATCACCTTTATTTCGCTCATCCCGACCCACTACACTCTGATCCTCAATGCACCCGAGGAAGCGAAGCAGCGCGATGTCAGTTCGATTCGAAAGCTGCTCTGCTCATCGGCACCGGGCAGGCGCAGCATGAAACAGGCGGTGATGGAATTTTTCTCCGGTGTTGAGCTTTACGAAGCATATGGATCAACCGAAGGCGGTATCGTCACGATTTTAAAGCCCGAATTCCAGATGACCAAATTGGGCTCCATCGGGTTTGAAGCGCTGGGGGTCGACTATGTTAAAATCCTGGATATTGAAGGCAACGAGGTGCCACGGGGCGAGATCGGTGAGCTATACTCCCGCGGCCCGACACTGTTTAACGAGTATTACAAACTTCCGGAACAGACCGTGGAATCTTTCAGAGGCGGCCTGTTTTCAGCCGGAGACCTGGCCCGGCAAGATGAGGACGGCTTTTACTATCTGGTCGACCGCAAAAAGAATATGATTATCACCGGCGGAGAAAATGTCTACCCCAGTGAAGTAGAGGAAGTTGTTGGCAGTCACGAATGTGTCCTGGACTGCGCCGTGATCGGATTGCCCGATGAAAAATGGGGCGAAAAAGTGACCGCCGTTGTCATTAAAAAAGACGGTCTCAAACCGGAAGACATTACCGAGGAGATGATTAGAGAATGTTGTCGGGGAACTATCGCCGGTTATAAAACCCCTAAAGAGGTCATATTTATCGAAGAAGACGAAATGCCGCGCACGCCGACCGGTAAAATACTGCACCGCAAGCTCAGGGATAAATATGGCAAGGAAAAATAGGAAGGCGCATTTATTTTACTTCAGCATCTTGCAGAACTAAATTATTTTAGTCGCGCAAACAAATGCCTAAAATGATCTAAATTGCCTTAAATGCCTAAAATTGAGGAAACGCTGCGCTCTGTCACATTTTACATAATCGAAAGGATACCACAATTTTAGATCATTTTAGATCACTTTAAATTTTAGCTCATTTTGCCTTTGCAAGCCATGACCTTTCTGAAATTTGACTCATTGATTTGGTTGGATAATATGACCGAGTAGGAACAAGGAGGAACGTGATGAACTACGCCAGTTATGCCGCCATCCATGCCCGCCATCTGCCTGATAAAGTATGCCTTATCGAAAGAACGCCATCTCAGAATCTCAGAAGAACCCTGACCTGGAACGAGTTTAATACTGAAATAAATAAGGCCGCCAACTATCTATCCACTGAATTGGGTGTCAAAGATGGTGATTTCGTGATGCATCTGCAAAACAACTCACTTGAGTGGGTAATCACATACTACGCCATTATCAAGCTGGGGGCTGTTGTGGTGCCACTCAATTTCAGGTTTGTGGGTCAGGACATTCTATACGCGGCTAAAATTTGCCGGCCTAAAATATTTATCCTGGGATCGGAATTTCTTCAGGTCGTGCAACCGGTTCAAAAAGACCTGAAAACGGTGGAGAAATACATTTGCGTGGGAGATGACGTTCCGGATGACATGATTGACTACAAATTAATGGCCGGTTACGCCGATTCATCCGAAGCTCTGGTCGATGTCGAGGATCAACACGATCTAGCCATGATGTTTACCTCCGGCACCACCGGTGATCCAAAGCCGGTGATGCACACCCATTATTCTCTCAACAACACGGCCATCGGCAACGGCATGAGTTATTTTGTCCAAAAGAATGACAACTACGTCTTTTTTCTTCCGCTTTACCACAGCGGAACCATGTTCCTGTGGGCACCGTTTTACGCCACCGGCGCGACCGGCACCATTCTCAGGGAGTTCACCAATCCCAGTTGGATTATAGAGGCCATGGCCGAAGAAAAAGGAACTGACGTACTGTTTGTGGTTCCCATTGCGATTGCCATTTTAAACGCAATCGACAACGGTGAAATCAATCTGGCTGACTACGACCTGTCCAGCTGGCGCTACATGGAAATCGGCGCCCAACCGGTGCCATTCGATGTCATGAAACGGCTGGTGGATACCCTGCCCTGCGGCAGCTCCAATATTTACGGCATCACCGAGGGGGGTGGCGGCGGACTGTACAACCTTTATCCGGAGGAGGTGCTGGACAGACCGGGTTCTATCGGCAAACCCACTTTTGGTATGGATGCCAGGGTGGTCGATTTTGAAGGCAATGAGGTTGAAGCCGGTGAAGTCGGTGAGCTGTTGCTGAAAACCAACCGCATGATGAAGGGCTATTATCAGAATCCGGAGTTGACGGAAAAATCACTCAAGGACGGCTGGCTGTATACCGGCGATCTGGTGAAGGTCGATGAAGATGGATATTTCTACATTGTCGACCGCGCCAAAGACATGATTACCAGCGGGGGTGAAAACATCTTTCCGGTTGAGATTGAAGATGCCTTGATGGATCACCCCAAAATTGACGATGTCGCCTGCATCGGGTACCCGGATGAGCGTCTGGTGGAGGTTGTCTGCGCCATTGTTCAGCTCAAAGAGGGTGAAACCATGACCGAAGATGAGCTGCTGGAATTTGCCGAAACCAAAATGGCCAAATATAAGCTGCCGCGCAAGATCATCTTTGACCCGGTCATGAGAAATCCCACCGGCAAACTCATGAAACCCCAGATGCGCG
>JASJCE010000130.1 GCA_030066155.1 Desulfobacterales bacterium
TTGATGCGTGCGTGCGGCAGACTGATGGCACCCTCTACATGTCCCTCTTTGTAAAGCGCCTCACCACGTACATCAAGGAGGACGAAATCCTTGCGGTTATTTGTAATTGCATGATGAACATCCCAGCAATCGGTTTCAAATTCGAGCAAACTTTCAAAATGTGCCAATGCGCGCGCCGAATCTGCTGCCGGCGGCCGACTAACTGCTGAGCTCATAATATCTCCTTTAAAAGTACCTTAATTGCGAGAAGCTCTCAATCAGGAGTGCATCGTTATTTGTTATTCGTTATTAGAAAAAAAATAGGCAGTGTTCTTTTTAACTATTTGTAAATGAGAAAAGACTATTGGGATCAAACCATGGAACGAAATAATTACGCTTACGAGGAGCGCTGCAACGTCGCCGTCACCACACCGGCGCTGATCAGAGCACCGCCGCCGCAGCGATTGAACCAGCGGCGTATTTTGGCATTTTGCAATCTGTCCCTCAAATGCCCGGCAAACAGGGCGTATAGACCGGCATTTAACGCCGCGAGAAATAAAAACGTTGCTCCGAGGATAAAAAATTGTGGCAGTGCATCATGCCGGGGACTGACAAACTGAGGCAGAAACGCCACAAAAAAGGCGATGCTTTTTGGATTTAAGGCCGTCACGATAAATGCGCTTTTGAGCAGCGAACCATTCGATGACTCCGACGCCGTAATTTTTACACCCTGATTTTCCGGATTCGATCGCCAGAGCTTGATACCGAGATATAATAAATATACGGCTCCGATCCATTTCAGAACCGAGAAAAGTGCGGCGGAGGACGCCAGAATCGCGCCAAGTCCCAATAGTGATAATGTCATTGCGACAAAATCACCAAGCGTCACGCCAACGACCAGGGGTATTACCGATCGTCTGCCATGGGCGATGGCATGGCTGATCACCAGGATTATCGTCGGCCCCGGAATGATCAAGATCACGGATGCGGCCAGTGCGAATGCAATCCAAATCTCGATGCTCATTTAATTTTCTCCTTATTTGCGTGGAAGTCAATGTGACAAAGTAGAGTTACGAAATACGCTGATACCAGCCGACCAATCCGGAGCCGATTAAATGGGGATTGTCTTCCTGTACAAAATGTAGCCCTTTACCAATGTCCAACGTGTTTAAATTCTTAAGATTCTGCTTGCACCATTCAACCCCTTCAGCAGTGATTAAACCGCCGGGATTCGCATAGAGAAGCAATTTGGGGAAAGAGGATTCCCGGAGTTTTTGATTGAAGTCGATCACAACTTCATGAACATCTGCGGGTTTACCGTCAATCGGGATTTCGCATGGCCACTGCCTTACCGGCTTGCGGCTTTCAATCGTTTTAAAAGGAGCGGCATAAATTTCTTTCTCTTCGGCGGATAATTTCCTGACAATCGCTTTCGGCAATATCTGAGTGACAAACATATTCATCACGCTAACCATAATCCAGCCCACGACGGGTGTACGCATCAATTTAAAGCCCATTTTGAAATCGGGTGGAAAATCCGACCACTTTACCGGCCTTAAGATCGCCTCCATGAAGGCTATTGCCTTTATGTTATCTGGACATCTCATCGCATAGTGAAATCCGATCGCCGAGCCCCAATCATGAATGACCAATGTGATGTTTTTCAATCCCAGTGCCTCGATAAAGCCATCTACGAATTTAACGTGATCGAAAAAACGATATTGCAGTGCCGGTTTGTCCGACTTGCCCATACCAATAAGATCCGGTGCGATGCAGCGGCCCAAATCGGTCAAGTAAGGGATAATGTTGCGCCACAAGTAACAGGATGTGGGATTGCCGTGCAGAAAAAGGATTGGATCTCCCGCACCCTCTTCGATGTAGTGCATTTTTGAACCATGCACGTCGAGGTAATTGGATTTGAAAGGAAATTCTACCGAGATGCTCTGTGAAGATTCCAAAGTTTGCCTTCCTTCGATTCGGAATGCACTATAGCAACTGCCATAAATAGAAAGCTAAATCATGGTGAGCTTAGTCGCAAGGATTCAATCAGTGAAATTGTAACCTTTCGTCCATCGATCAGAAAATTTTGCCCTGCAGGTCCGGATTTTTGGTCTTAGAAAACAAATGACGGTATTCGCCGATACGAATTTTACCACCCTCCGCAACGATTGAAGCGCCGTGCATCACACGACAATTCGGGCCAATTGTCACATCACCGCAAATTGTAGCAGTCGGTGCAACAAATGCCGAGGAATGAACATCCGGTTTTTTTCCGTTGTGTGAAATAAGCATAATTTGCTCCGGGTTGAAGGGTTTCAGATGTTGCGCCTAAAAACGGCCAGGCTGATCAAAAACAAGCTCAACTAAATTAAACTCTCACAGAGCTCTCAGAGTTCTCAGAGAATAATCAATAGACTCTGTGTGCTCAGCGGGCTCTGCGAGATAATTAGTTGCAGTTTCAAACGAGCCGACAACCAGCAACAAATAACGAATAATTTGTTGTATTTTTACTGTTTAACTCGAAGTTTGAACAGCCGGACTCAGAAAGATCGCTTTTTTACTCAGCAGGCGATGCCTTCCGCGAATGCTTCAGGAAAAAATCGAGAATCATTAGGATTTCGACTATTTCATTACAAATCTTCTCAAATAAATTCAACCCCGGAAATGAACAAGACTTAGGGCTCGCACAAAAATAACTTCACGTTTTAAGCCCCGACGCATCCTGCCTGACGGCGTTGTAATAGCTCGGAAAATGCCTGATATTCCTGCACTTTCACGCCTTGCCATCCAGGCGCCTCAACACTTAAAATCTGTGAATTAATTTCTACGCGAACCCTAAAGAATTTGAAATGGCGACCGATAATAAAAAGATAAGTCCAATGCAATCGATGCATCTTTCATATTGCAAGGGAAATTGGAAGCGGAGAGCATCGATTTTGGTTCAAAATAAATCAAATTGAATGAGGTGGCTTGAATGGCTTACTTGAAAAACAACGTCAAAAAAAGCTGTATTGGCATTTTTGTTGTTCTGATGTTAACGGCAGTGCTCTACCCCGAAGCGGGAAAAGCCGAATTACCGAGACCGGATTGGATTGTTGGTCCGGCAATTGTCGCTCTGGGAGACGAGCTGGCGGAACTCTCCATCAGCGACAATTACATATTTGCAGGTGCCGAAGACACCAAAAAAATCATGAAATACATGGGCAACCCACTCTCGAATAATGAAATTGGATATATTGCCCCGAATAGTGAAACGGCCAATTGGTTCATCGTCTTCGACTATTTGCCCATTGGTTATGTCAAAGATGATGAAAAAGACAGTATTGACTCCGCAGCAATTTTAGATGCCATCATTAAAGGCACCGAAAAAGCCAATAAAGTCCGTCAAAAGAACGGATTTGCCCCTCTGACGATCACCGGCTGGCATAGCGAGCCCTATTATGATGCAAATACGAACAATTTAACCTGGACCTTGCTGGCAGAACAGGGCGGCACTGAACTCGTAAATCACAATGTCAGGATTCTCGGACGCCACGGTTACATATCGATTGTTCTGGTCGCGGATGTGCCGACACTGGAGGCCTCTCGCCCTCAGCTGGATGAGATTGTTTCAAATGTTGTCTACAAAGAGGGGAAAAGCTATGCCGAATACGTACAGGGCGACAAGGTCGCCAAGTATGGTCTAACGGCACTCATCGCCGGTGGTGCTGCAGCCACCGCTGCCAAATTGGGCCTCTTTAAATTACTTGGGAAATTCTGGAAGGTCGCTCTGATTGCAGTGTTTGGCTTTTTAGCCGCTTTAAAGGGCAAAATATCTGCGTTATTCCGCGGAAAGAAAAGCAGTGCGCCTTCCGGACCTATAAATCCGGAGCCGCCGGCCAATGTTCCACACAATCGTCCGAATCAAGATAACAATACTCCGGATGCCCAATAAACAGCCCAATGCAACACGTCATAGAAGTATTATTCCCATACCTCATACTGCTATATGCCTGTGATTGCATAACGTATCTGGGTGCGAATCAATTTCTGCTGACATCGTGGTTCGGAAAAAAATTTCAAATCAAGAGATCCGGATTCCGCCTGGCTGGTCTACTACCAACCAGCCAGGTGATCGTCACGCAACGTCTCACCTTTCACTGTACGCCGGAAGGCGTTTATGTTGCCTCCAATCAGCCCGCCAACAAAATCGGTATTACCAGTGCCGGTAACTTTGAATTCATTGCATATGAAGACCTAAACTGTATTGAAGTCGAAGGAAAAAATATCAAAATAAATGAGATCCACACAATAAGGACACCTTCGTCTGAAAATGCAAAATATCAGACCGATATGATAATGGAATTGAAAGACAGCCGCCGATCCGTGCGCACGGATAAGATTGCTGCCTGGCTGCAGGCCTCTTTCGATTTGAAGGCGATAGAACAAACGCGATTCTCCCATTCAAGAGTTTTTTCCATCATAAGGTTTCTCAGCTCCTATCTTTTTTTGGTCGTTTTTTTGGTTCTGCCGGCGGTCCTCTATACAGACTTGTCAAAATACGCAAAACTTGACGTATTGGTCGTATGTATTGCATTGAGCTATATCCTGTTGCTGGCCACAACCGTTTTTACGGTCAGGCGAAGCTATCGGTCCGACAAGGACACCAGAATGTATACGCTTTTATCGGTTATATTTTCGCCGGTCAATGCACTGCACGTCATCGGTTATCTGACCCGAAATCTCTATTCCAGGTTCCATTCTCTCGCGCTTGCTGCCAGTTTCCTGCCCGCCAACGCGTTCAAGGACTTCATTCGCAAAGAGTTACTCCTCATGGAACAACGCATGGATGATATTGAACGAAAGGATTGGCGAGAATTGTGGAAGTTAAAAAGAGAATTGGCCTATGACTTGCTTAAGGCCCGTAACATAAATCTGGATGAGCTATTAGCCGCACCGGTAAGGCAGGATCAATCGGCACTATTGTATTGCCCTTATTGCCTTACTGAATACAGCAAAAAGCGCCATAGCTGCATCGACTGCGATATGGCGCTCAGAGAATTTGAAGCCGACCGACAGCCCATGGTATCGGACTGATGCCCTGCCAGCATAACTTCTCTTCGCCCAACTGAAAGCGGGTATTCCCGTACACAGCCTATCTGTCATTGACCTGCCTATCTTTTTTAAAGTAACTGATCAATTTATCGGCCGGATAAAACGCCCGTGCACCCACCCATGAATATCGTGTTCATCCTGGATCGGGTCGAGCACATCGACCAGTCGCCAGGCGCCCTGTTGGCCTAAAACCTCCAGACGCGTGCGGGGTGCCAGCGGGCTCATGGCAAGCTTTTCATGCTGGGTTCCGGCCCCCTTGCGGATGTTCAGGCGGACGGTGGTCTCGAAAATTTCCGGCTCGTCGGCATGGCGGCCGAGCACCCGCGACTTGAAGCTATCCATGGGAAATGCAGGGCCGGGATCCGTTTTTCGAGACGGCGCGATGTCCTCGTGCCCCAGTACGTCCTTCAATCCATAACGTTGTACCAGTACGCTTGCCACTTCAACCGACGCCTCAAGCATTTCCGCACTGTACGCGTGCCAGCCCCGCAATTCGCCGCCGTTTTTATGTACCGCTTCGACAACATTTTCTTCGTCGACGCGATCCCCCCAGGTAGTGAACCAGGCGCCACCGCGTCTGGTCAAAACACCGGGATTGTCAAGTTCGATTCCGATCGAAAACCCATTGAAGCCCGACCGTCCGCCCCAGTGGCTGGCACCTGCGTGCCAGGCCTTGCGGTTAAAAGCCACCAGTTGAGTTATGGATCCATCAACTCCGATTACCAGATGGGCCGAAGCCTTGGCAGCCGAATTGACGAGCCAGTTGATCGAACTTCGGGCACTCCGACCGGCGGTGTAGTGCATGATCAGATATTCGGGGGTAATTGCGCCGCTTTGATTCGGGCTGCGGATAAACTCGAACGGCGTACCGTCATCCTGGCAAAGACGATGATTGACAACTTTCATGATATGTCCTCATTTTCTCTGGTAATTTGGCGTAACAGAGGTTTACCTGAGTTTCGCCCCTCTTTGTTCGAGAAGATCTTTCAATATCGATCGATGGCAGCGGGACTCATCCCTGCAATAACATCCGATTGAAAAGTTGGTCTGGTGCGACAGGGCGGCGATCAAGTCCAGATCTCTTTTGGCTTCCGGTAATTTCATCTCGGCAATAAATTTCCGTTTGAACGCCTTCCAGGACTTTTCGTCACTCATCTGCAGGGCTTCTTTCAGTAGGGATTCAGTGGGTGCAAGGTTGGGAAACCAGACATCATAGATATTTTTAGCCGCATAATCTTCCTTCCGGACGCCGCGCGGCGGACGCCGAACCGTACCGACCCGCAATCCCTCGTCAAGCTCTCTGGGGCTGCCCAATCTGACGATCCGTAGGGTCATGTCAAACCCGTAATAACCGATTTAAATGTGATATAGCCGACAAAAGGCGCAAAAAGCGCAAAAAAGCAAATTAGTACTGAATAAATCTAATAGGTTCTGAAATTAAAATTAAAGGATTTGGAGTATTTACGAGATTATATGGGTTCACTCCAATAATTTGACCATCAATAAATCCTGCTGTAAATCATCGCCTAACTGAAAGGTCTGCTTTCCAGCCTCGTAAAAGCCCCACTTCCGGTAAAAAGCGATGGCACGAGAGTTTATTTCCCACACCCCTAGCCAGATTGCATCGCATCCTGCGGCAACGGCTTCCTGAAGACACTTCTCCATTAATTGGGCACCAACGCCCTTTCCAATCCACTGCTTGCGTGAATAGAACCTGACGATTTCCACCGGCCTGTCGCCGACATCGACATGAGGAGCGACTTCAAATTTTAGATGTGAGTACCCGACAACCTCGCCATTGATTTCTGCAATCAGAAATTTAGACCGCGGGTCGGCGAGTTCCAGACACTGTAGCTCCGGACTAAATGATGCGGATAAGTAGACTTGCATATCCTCGGGCGTATTATCTTCCGCGAAACTGTCATGGAATGTTTCGGCACCAACCTCCGCCAGGAGTTTGTTATCGTGAGGTGTCGCCGGTCGAATAACTACCATAATGTATTTCGGGTGATAATATGAATCGAAAAATTAAGGAATTTGACCTTCGTGCGTTTTGCGCCTTTGTGCGGCTATATCAAATTTCGATTATTTGACCCAATCGCCGAGACCATTTATGTCAGGCATAATTTCAACTCGATTGTCATCGCTGAATCGGATAGCGGCCCACCAGATGTGAGAATACCACAGGCCGACCCTGTTGCCCTGAGGATCCAGAATATGGGCGCCTTTGTCGTAATAGGGCGCATAAAGAATATCGGTCCAGATCCAGTAGACCATTTCTTTGAACTGGTCGGAGTTCGGTTCGACTTCACGCCACACTCTAGATTTCATATAGTAGCTGCGATCGATTCCAACAATGATATACGGCTGGTTGGATCGACCGTAATAAAAGTATTGGTACTCGGGGTTGACCGTGTTGTCGTCAAATGCCTTGGTTACCTGGGGATCGCGTTGGAGACGCCCGTAACTTCCAGCACAGCCAACGGCTACCACGGACAAAATCAAAGCAAGAATCGTAGCCCAGTGTCTGAGATGTCGATCATTTTTATTTTCGGTGCTGATCCGGTGCATGACAAATCCTCTATAGTAGCGGTGAAGCTCCATCTGTATATGCATATTAAATCGGATTGAAATTTTATGCTATTCAGTCTTCACTATTAAAAGATTAAGGCTGCAATCATGAATGTCAACGAAATCGGCCACTTCCGTGAGGCTCTTGTTCTTCAGGATGAAAACTCGCTTTTTATTCTTACGTGATAGAAATATTGGTACTCAGGATTCAGCGCGTTGTCGTCAAAAACCTTGGTTACCAGAGAATCACGTTGGAAACTTCTATAACTTCTGAACAAGCCATTGGCTACCATAAATAAAATCATGATGTAAACGGTAATCCATGATTCGGAAACTCCAGGAATATAATATGCAGCTCTTAATCTACCCAGCATTCTGACCTTGACATAAAAATTTTAGCTTAACGGCATTAAAGGTAAAAAGTTAGTCTAAAATATGTTAAATATTTGTCTAAGGATAAAGCTGGAATTTGATATGTCAACTTGGTGAGGCTTGTGTCCAGGCCGATCCTGCCCGACAAGGTCGTTACATTAAGCCCAACGAACATTCTTCTCCCCCGCAAATAAATCCCAATTGGCCTTAGCTCATTTGGAGAGTCAATTATCCAATGTTAGATAATTCAGGGATTCGTTAAAGGCTATTTCTGGTATCTCCTTCCCGTCAATGTAAATGACGGTCAAATTGCGGGACCGGCCGATTAATTTGGCAAAATAGACCATGGAGGCATAATTTAGTTTTTGAAGATTCTCACCCATTCGGGGGCCTTTAGCGGCAATAACCTTCATGACATTCGGATCCAATGATGGCTTTGCTCTCAGAATCATGTAAGCCATTCGAACGCTGCCCACCGCAACATACCCGGAATCAATTTTACCGTCGACCTTGGTATTGTCATAGGAAATCTCCTTGCCCCAGTATTGTTGGAAATCTTTAAGCCGGTTGTCGTATACGATCAGCCCTTTCTGTATATTGTCCATGCCGCCGCTTAGATCTGCAAACAGGTATTCTTTTGAATGTATCCTGGAGCTTCGTGCATCGAGGTTTTCCTTTTCCAGTTCGCTGTCCAATACGCCGATCAATTCAAACTTTTTATCGATGCCGAGACTGTAGGATCCAATATCGAGGTATGTCATTCTGGTTGTATCTCTGGGTTGATCCTGGTTCGCAGCGCAGGAAATCGTCAAGATCATTGTAATTAACAGTAATTTTTTCATGAGCTAATCAGTCTCCTTTCCTATCTTGTTCAGGCTATCTTTCAAGGGCGGAGTAATTATCTCGGTGAACAATTTCAGGAGAAAATGCCGGTAAACAGACGGCAATATATTCAGCGCCATCATCCCCGGGAGTACTGTACCGGACCCATTCGCCGGCAGGTATGATGACGGCTTGCCCGGCATGGATATCCAATTTCTCATTTCCGACCTCGACTCTCAACATGCCTTTAAGCACAACTGTATATTCATTGAATTCCGGTTTCTGGCCGGGCTCGATCCATCCGGTGGGACTTTTCATTTTTGCGATACTGAGCTCCTCGGTTTGAGAATTGACGCGGCCGATAAATTCTTCGATAATTTTTGGTTTATTCCCGGCCGCTTCGATAATTGCCGATTTTTTTATCTTTTTCACCATAATTTCTCGCCTGCGCCTTGATCATGTTTGAGGCTGCGTTAATCCCGGGTGCAATAATACCGATAGTGACCGGTAATTTTATACTCGAACAGTATATCCTCAGTTACCGGACCCGAGTCAATATTGTCGACAACAAGCGGCTTTCGTTCATTTCTCCGGCCTGAGTTGACGATGATTCCAATATGCGGCAAGTTGCCCGGCAGCATCCACGTCACAATATCCCCGGCCACATAATCAGCCGGATTATTGGTCAGAGGCAAAATGCCCCCTTTTCTTCTAAACAGCGTTTACAAATTCGGAACTCTGCGGTGGTCTATGTTGGGATTCGGTTTGGATAACCCCCACAAATTTGGATAAACACGAAAGTTAGCCTTCATATCTTCATGGTTCTTCACTCAATTAGGGTACAACCTTCACGGGCAGTCGATATTGCTCGATCGCTTTGCGGATGGCCCGGGCCGTAAAAATTCCGTTGATTGAAATATCTTTGATTATATTCGGGTTGCGGTGCTCGATATTGACCTGGAAGATGTTGATCTGAAAATGCTCGATATCGGCCAACAGAAGCTCATATTTCTCGACACGCACATCCAGGATAATCCGGTCGTGATAGAGCGTCACCCGTCCCAGTGGCCATTTGCAAGTGACCAACTTTGGGAACTCGCCCGCTGATATACCGGTTGCTTTTTTAAGTAGAATTGTCATCTCGAAAGATGCCTGCAATCTTAAATCAAGGCTGCACTCCGGGCAAATTCTGCCAATTTTTCAAGTGTCTCCACGTCATCAACTGTTGCGTTTCGATCGGCGAGGTATGCCACAATGCGCTTTCCCCGTACCTGGATTTCGGGACGAAAAGGGAGAGCTCGGGCAAAATCCGCCAGTTTTTTTAAAATGCTTTCGTCCAACAGCTTGCCGGCGGCAGATGACCCCGCCGCCCTAACAACCAGATTATAGATGCCGATTGTCTGCTCTTTGACGGCCGGATCCTGGAGATACAGGGAACGCTTATGCGATTTTCCTCTGCAGAATTGCACTGCACACCGTTCTGCGATGATCTCGGCACTCGTTACACCGGCAACGAACCATTCCCTCGCCCAACCTTCTGAAAAGCGAATACTGTGTCGAAAAAGGATGGTTTCCGATCCGTTCAATGTGCCCTCGACAACATCCTTCGGTATGACCTTGCCGAGAGAGGGAGAGCGGAACTGCCCGATTCCATCAAAATCCTGTGCAAATTGCTGTGCCTTACCATCGTCTACTTCCAGGTAGCGAAGCCCGTTTTTCTCGGCGAAGCCTCTGAACACACTGCTTTTTGCCTTTCGCTGTTTTCGTGCCGTGTGAATGATGGCGAAAGCAAATAAAATAATAAACAGAAGCAGCCCGACAGGAATTAACACGTCTTTCATGAGTCAATATTTTCCCAATCATCAATTTGACGAATTATACGGCAAGGGTTCCCGGCCGCAAACACATCTGCAGGTATTTCCTGAGCGACGACACTACCGGCACCAATTACAGATCTTGAACCAATGTGAACACCCGGGCAAATGATCGCCCCTCCGCCTATCCAAACATCAGAGCCGATATTTACAGGACGAGCAAACTCAAGATATTTGGATCGTTCGGAGGCGCGCATGGGGTGTGTAGCCGTGTATATCTGCACGGCCGGACCAACTAGAACGTTGCTGCCGATCATGACAGCCGCCGGATCCAGTATGATGCAATTGAAATTAAAGTAGACTTTATTTCCAAGAAAAATATTGGAGCCATAGTCACAATAAAAGGGAGGTTCAATCCATACATCAGCACCTGTACTACCGAACAAGTTCTGTAAAATTTGGCTGCGCAACTCCAGTTCGTTGTCATGCGAGTCGTTTAACGATTTGCACAGATCACGTGCTCTCCGCCGTTCATCAGCAAGTTGGGGATCCGCAGCATTATACATTTCACCGGCAAGCATCTTTTCTTTTTCAGTTACCATGCGTTACCATATTCGGAATTCACCGATTCTGATTGGTTTATGTCGGTTTGAAACCTGCGACTATTCATATGAGTATTTGTAAAATGTCTGCCCAAGCTTGCCGCGTCCCAGCTTAATGCGAAGTCAGGACTGCGACAGTTTTTTGGAGTCACTTTCAAATTAGATATCCTGTACTGTGTGTCACAATGCCAACCGTACAAGCCCGGCCGATGCCAGGAATATGAGCAGACCGAGGCAGAATTTCTTGTATATGTTCTCGAGGGATGGGCGAAAAAAGCGGCTGCCAATCAATACGCCGATTGCCACTATCGGTGCAAGCAATAAGCCACGGCTGATGGCAAGCTTGTCCATTACACCGAAGCCGAGCAAGTATAGAATGGATGTAAACATTCCGATAAACAGAAACATCACCATCGATGCCCGCATGGTTCTGGGCGGCACTTCACGCCCAAGTACATACAAAGCTATCACCATTCCGCCCACCGATGCAAGGCCTGAAACCACGCCGGCAGTGATACCGGAAGCGTAAAGGCCGGTGGTGCCCGCTAAAAAATTGGGGCTTGTACGCAGCAGTTGCGCGGTTGCCAGGCTCAGAATGATGCACAGAGCGATCAGCTTGGATATTTCAACCGGGATTGAAGTTGTGGCATAAAGCCCCATGGGAATTCCAATCGCGGATCCGATGGTAAGCCCCCAGACGATTTTCATATCCGCATCCTGGAGCCCCCCGCGAATCATGATCAGGCTGGCGGTCACCTCAAGAATATAACAGATCGGGATCAGCTCAACTGGCGGAATAACTGCCGCAACACTCGCCATGAACAGGGCTGAAAGCGCGAATCCCGAAAAGCCGCGCACAATTCCGGCAACGAAAACAACCCCGGCGCAAAGCATCGTCTGCTCCGGTGTCAATTGCACCAGGTTTTGAAGGGGTTCTATCAAATGTTTCCTTTTTAAAGTTCAATCGTCATAAACACCGTATTCGGATCTTTTTTATAACTCGAAAATGGCTCACAGTAGGTGAAGCCAAACTTCTCATACAGATTTCTTGCTGGCTTGAACGCATCGAATGAGCCGGTCTCCAGGCTGACGCGTTTATACCGGCGCCTTCTTGCTTCTGCCAGGATGAATTCGAGAAGATATGATGCAGCACCTATTCCCAGATGTGCTGATGCGGTTCGCATCGATTTAATCTCGCCATGTTGCGGATCCAGTTCCTTAAGTGCACCACAGCCAATCAATTGCGATTCGTCCCAAATGCTCCAGAAGGTGATTTCCGGTCTTTTCAATGATTCGATATCCAATGCATGAACACTTTTCGGCGGCGTGATTTCCTTCATGTGCTGTAGATGCTCATTCAAAAGCCGAATCACATCGGGGCTGCTCAAGTCATCAGTTTTAATGTCCATAATTAATCCGCCCTCAAGATCCGGCTTTGGTTCACCCCGTTGGAGTTAAACAGCCAATTACCGTGAACCAATTGTGTCCAGGTTTCAGGTTTCAGGTTTCAGCGCCCATTAATTGAGGGATTTGGGGATTAAAAAATTGAGGAATTCAAATATTAACAAATTATATCGATAGAATACCTTCAATCCCTGAATTCCTGAATTCGCAATTCCTAAATTTTTCCCCCGACACCTGAAACCCGAAACCTGAAACCTTCGTCAGTTTGGCCTTTGGTTAGACCCAACGCTGGACCGCTTCAGCTGTATCACCGGGATTTGTGTTGAAACATATGCTTGCCAGTGGGGCATGACGATGGACAGCGTTCACTAAACGTTCAAAAACTAGAAAATGATCCGGGTCGAGACGGACTCCGGCACCAACCAGGACACAATCATATGATTTTTGCTTTAAAGCATCGGCAACGACGTC
>JASJCE010000131.1 GCA_030066155.1 Desulfobacterales bacterium
TTGGATAACAGGTAGGTACGATAAAGACCAGAATAGGCTTTGAACTGGGCATCTTCAAGAAGCCCCGAGGAGCGGACCGCCAGGGGGTGACGCACACAGTCGAGGTATTTCCTGAGACTCAATAAGATACTATCCGGCAAAAACGCCTTTTGAAAAAGATCCCATACTGCTTCATCCGAAAGATCCGCTTTCGACACGGTTTTCAAGTCATTCGCCTTGACAAAGGTATCAAACCCATCGGTGGTTATCACCAGCGTTTTGGGAACGAAAATGTTTACCCGATCGAATTTTTCGAGGATGTCGGCATTTTTCCGGAGCAGGGTTGACATAAAGGCCAACCCTCGGCCTTTCCCCCCCAGAGATCCCTTGCCGATTTTAAGAAATTCCGTATCCGGATCAAAGTCATTGGCGTCGAAGTTGACCACCACGCCTTTTTGCCGCAGTTTACGCCGGGCACAAAGGGTGTCAATGAGGAATTGCTGCATCTTCTCAACCTGACTGCCGAAGTCGGCATCGGTCAAGGGGCGCAATTTGGAAGCAAGATGAATTTCCGATCGGGCGAACAGCCACCTTGAGAAATCGTTATTGCGCCAATGGTGATAAATCGATTCATAAGGAATCGTGGGAAGCAGTTTTTCAAGGGTGCGAAAGTTGGCGGCACGGCCAATCTCCCGGCCGTCTTGCATCCGAAAAACAAAATCGCCGAACCCCAGCTTTTCAATGAAAAATGATTGAACTTCAGAAAGCAGGGACGGCGAATTTTTATCGATAAAAGCAGCGGGTAACCTCTCGGCCTTGTCGCGGTTGGACGGTTCCGAGCTGGTCAGCAATAATGGGATATCAAATCGTTCTTTTTTAATCTGGGTGAGCAGGGTTATACCGGCGTCAGGATCCATAACGTTGTTGTGCGGGAATCTGACATCGGAGATAACACCCAGAATGCACGGTTCGAACTTCTCGAAGAGTATTTGGGCCTCTTCGAAACTTGTCGCGTACAGAATCTTGGGCCGGGCTCGCATGGTAAGCAGTCGATGCTCCTCATTTAGGCCTTCCGACAGGACCGCCTGAACCTGTAAAACAATGGCCCGGTACAGGATGGGCAATAGAACCGAAGCATAGATCGGGGAGTCTTCCACAAAGAGAATCGCCCGCACCCCGGCTGTTTCCGTATCATGGATGACATTGAACTGATCTTCCACATATTTGATCAAGGCCAGGAGGATATCCGCGTCCCCGGACCACACAAAGACCTTATCAATACCCCGGGTCTGGGTTTGTTCCGGGGCGAAATCCGGTGTCAAGGCGCTGTGGGTCATGAGGATCACCGGAAGATCCGGCAATTTTGCCTTCATTTTTCGTCCAAGCGCAAAGGCATCCATATCCGCAAGGCGAGGCATGGTGATCACCAGGTCAAAAGCTTTAGCGTCCAGGCTGGCAAGGGCATCTTCGGCTGAGGAAACCCAGGTAATTCGTGGTGGTTTACTCAGGTTCAACCCCCGGTACTCATGGATGATTCGTTCAGACAGCCGGCCATCCTCTTCCATGATACACGCATCATACAGGCTGGAGACCAGAAGAATTTCACTTACCTTTTTGGTCATCAACTCATGGAAAATTTTAAAACTAGATTTCAGATCATCCGTAAAATGGCTGTTTTCCTGAACCATTCAAAGACGCTCCTGATCTAAACGAAGACCGGCCGATGGTGACAAATAGAAGTGGAATATTGCCAGTCCCTAGCTATCATTGAACGTTATATCCGTTTCACCTTCCGGCAATGGGATAAGAAAAACGGGTTTTCTAGCGCGCCGCAGCACCCGTTTGGCAACACTTCCCAGAAAGGTGTGGGCGTGGCCTTTTTCGTGGGCGCCCATCAAGATCGCATCACAGTTCAGCTCATTGACCTTTTTAAGGATTTCCTCTTCCGGATACCCCTTGCAGACATCAATTGAGATCACATATTTTTCACATTCTGATTCATCCTGAAATTCTTTATCACAAAAGGCCTTTAAGCGTCTCTTGATTCGTTCAATTGTGGCCGGGACTTTTTGGCTCAGCTTGTCTTTAAGGTAATCTTTATCGAGGTAGGCTGCAAAGGCCAGTTTGACATCCGTCGATAGTTCCTCGATGACATGTAAAATTATAATTTCAGCATCGAATTTTTTAGCAAAGGTTACCGCATAACGAAAAGCGTGGGCGGCATTTTTCGATAAATCCGTCGTGTAAAGAATTCTGTTAATTTCCGGTATCATGATTTTTTTCCTTCTGTCTTTATAAGGCACAGGTCGGCCGCGGGAAATCCTCGTTCCGACGGCTTCCGGCTGGAAAGAAGTACTTCGCCGCCGTTTTCAAACACTTTTACCCCAACGTTGCAACTAAGTAGTTTAATTTCACAATGAGATGATAGGGATACGCTTTAAAATCCTTTATACGCTAATACCCAAGGAGCTTGGGAAGCCAGAGCGAAAGGGCCGGAACAAAGGCAATGAGAAATACCGCCGATATCTCCACAATCGAGAATGGAATCGCTCTTAGCGAAATATCCTCTATGCTTGTTTCCGCAATACCTGAAGCAATAAAGAGATTTTCCCCCAAGGGCGGGGTTTCAAATCCGATCTCGCAGCAGCATACAAAGACAATCCCAAAGTGGATCGGATCGACGCCTAGCTTTGTCATCACTGGCAACAGCACGGGGGTAAGAATCATGATGGTGGCGAGGGTCTCCATGAACATGCCCACGAATATCAAAAACGCAATAACCAAAAACCAGATGATATAAAGATTACTGGTCATCGCCAGCAGGCCGTCGGCGACGATCTCGGGAATCCGGTACTGCACCAGAAGCCGGCCAAAGGCACGGGCGGTGAACATGATTAACAGGACCCGCCCGGTAAGCCATGTACAGGCCTCCAGCGATTTGGCGGTCCCGCCCCATTTCAGTTCTCTGTGAATGAAAACACCAACAAAAAGGGTATAAAAAATCGCTACGACCGCCGCCTCCGTCGGCGTAAAAAAACCGCTGTAAATACCGCCTAAAATCACGACGGGGGCCATGATTGACCAGATCCCTTCTTTTAGGGCCCTTAGAATTTGTCCAACCGACCAACTTTCCTGGCTTCCGACATACCCCTTTTTCCTACACAGAAAATAATTAACCGTCGCCAGACCTCCGGCAATAAGGAGACCGGGAACAAAGCCGGCAATGAACAGCTTGGAGATGGATTGGTTTCCCGACACACCGTAGATCACCATGGGGATACTGGGTGGAATGACCACGCCCAGGCCACCTGAAGATGCCGTGATTGCCGATGCATATCCTTTGTCATAGCCGCGATTCATCATTGCAGGTATCATCAACATGCCCACAGCTGCGGTTGTGGCCGGGCCGGACCCGGAAATGGCTCCAAAAAACAGGCACGCCAGAACGGTCGCACTGGCCAATCCGCCCGTGGCCGGGCCGGCGATCGCTTCGGCTACCTTGACAAGACGACGCGAAATCCCGGAGTATTCCATCAAGGCACCGGCTAGAATAAAGGCCGGCAAGGCCATGATCGGAAACGAGTCTACCGATGTATAAGCCACCTGCACCAGGTAAACCAGATCGTTTCCCAGGTAGGCTAATGATATCATAGAAGAAACACCCAAAGCGATCGTAATGGGAGCTCCTATCAACAGCAGGATTGCAAAAGATCCAAATAGTATCGTTACAACTTCCATTGGTCAGTCCTCCCAGAGCATTATGATTATCGTTTAGGCGTCTTTGGGTCCCGATATCTTTTCGAACTCTTCTTCTATGTCAACTTTGTCCGGATCCCGAATATCGATTCCTTTCACCAGCTTCAAATAATTGACTTGAATGATGCGAATGGACATGAGGGTAAAAGCCATTGGAAAAATGAAGTAGACATAGGCCATATCCCAACCTAAGGTAGGAGATGTATAGGTAAATTCCATCATCGAGTTAATGAGGTAGACGCTTTTCCAGATCATAACCCCATTAAAGATGAGCCATATCAGATCGGCAAATCCCTCGATATAATTTTGGGTTTTCTTTGAAAACTTTTTAAATTGAAAGGTCACGCGGTTATGGGCCGCGAGCCGGGCGGCAACCACCGCGCCAAAAAAAACAAACCAGACAAATGAAAAGCGTGCCAGCTCTTCACCCCAGGAGATGTTCACATTGAACACTTCCCGGCTGATGATTTGGATAAACAGCAATATGATGAAAAAACTGAGCAGAAACTGACAGATATAACTTTCGATGTTGTCAAGCACGGCCATGGCTATTTTTTTCATTTTCATATGCACACCTCTAATGAAAAATTTGAAAATCGGAAAATGCCCCCGCGCTGACAGACTTTGTCTGGACAGCGCGGAGACGTTCCGTTAAATTCCCGTGGGTCGCCCCCCTTGATTAGCTTACCGCCGAAACGACAGTCCGGGGGGCTGACAACCCGGGAAAGGGTGTGGCTACATGCGACCAACGGCCTTCAGCGCCGCATCGACTTTTTCCTTGCCGCCAACACTCTTGTAGAATTTTGGCCAGACAGTTTTGGTGGCCTTGTCGATCCATTCCTTCTCGCCGTCAGCCGGATCCAAAATTTCCAGACCCTTGCCCTTCAGCTCTTTTTCAATGGAGTCCTCGAAAAGAATCAGAAACTGCCGGCAAAATTCTTGGGCTTCCTTGCCGGCACGCAAAAGGATCTTCTGGACCTCGGGGCTCTGTCTCTGAAAAAGCCGCTCACTGATTACCAGCGGCTCCAGCAGAAACACGTAGCGGATCTTGGTGATGTACTTCTGAACCTCATAGAATTTCATGACATACTGAGTAATCAGTGGTGTGTCCTGGCCATCAAGAACCCTCTGTTGAAGGGCCGTGAAAACCTCATCCCAGGCCATGGGTGTGGGGCTGACCCCCCAGGACTTGTATGAATCGATCATGATGGCGTTTTTGGGCACCCGGATGGTTAAACCCTTTAAGTCAGCCGGTTTGGTAATCGGCCGTTTGGAGTTGCTCAACCGCCTGAATCCACTGTAGGACCATCCTAAAATCCGCACACCGGCCGATTTGATCGTGTTTTGTACGAGCTCCTCGCCGATGGGGCCCTGGGTGAGGGTGACCGCCTCATCCACGCTCAAAATCAGGTACGGAAGGGTAAACAGACCGACGGTGGGGGAAAACGGGGTGATGTTGTTGATCGCAGCAACGCTAAAATCCAGCGTTCCTAAGCGGCAGTTCTGCACTGTCTCCTGTTCCGAGCCAAGTTGACCGTTGGGAAATAGAGCCACCTTAATCTCACCGCCCGAATAGGCATCCACCAGTTTGGCAAATCGCTCACCCAAAGCCCACTGGGTACCTCCCGAAGCATCCCCCAGGGCCATCTTCCATTCCGTCTGCGCCTGAGCTGGGTATGTCAGCGACAACACCAACCCAAGCGCCAAAATACCTATCAAGCCAACCGACCACAATGATTTTTTCATAACCCACCTCCATTCTTTTTTTGGTAATGATGCATGGATAGAATGTTTCCTTCTCACCTAACGACCTATTACTTCTATATCACCTCCCATCTAACTGGCATAAACGTCTGCTACGTTAAGGGCCTGATCCATAATGGCCACGCCTTCATCGATTTCATCCTTGGTGACGATCAGAGGCGGGGCCATCGCAATAACATTGACCGGGTTGGCGGCCATGGCCATCATTCCCAACTCTCCGAGCTTTTGGGCCACTTCGAGCTTGGGATTCAAACCCGGTCGAATCTTGGCATCAAGCGGTGTCAGCGGTTCTTTGGTCTTTTGGTTTTTCACCAATTCCAGGCCAACGAACAGGCCCAGTCCTCGAACATCACCCACACAAGGATGCTTATCCTTTAGTTCCATGGCTTTATCCAAGAGGTAACGGCCCATCAGTTCTGAATTTTCGATCAGGTTGTCTTCTTCGTAAATCGGAATCAGCGCTAAGGCCGTCGCACAGCACAAGGCGTGGCCGGCGTAAGTGGCCCCGTGGCTGAAAAACTGCTCCTTGAAGCGATCTCCGATGTGTTTGCGCACGATGGTTGCACCCAAAGGCAGATAGCCACAGGTCATTCCTTTGGCCATGGTCATGATGTCAGGGACCACATTCCAGTGGTCCATGGCAAACCAGCGGCCGGTGCGACCGAAGCCGCTCATGACCTCGTCGGCGATCATCAATACACCCCATCGATCGCAAATTTTGCGCAGCTCGGGAAAATATTCCGGCGGGGGTACAATAATACCGTTGGCACCGGTTACCGGCTCGAAAATAATGCCGGCAACTTTCTCACCACCGCCTTCCAGTTCGATGACTTCATCGATATATTTGACGCACTGCAGCTCGCACGCCGGGTAGGTCAGGCCGAAACTGCAACGGTAGCAGTAGGGCTGGGGTACCCGAACCATATCGGTGCCGCCTAAAACCTGGGCCCAGCTGCGGGAATCGCCGACCGACAAGCTCATTGAGGTAGCCGTTCCGCCGTGGTAGGTCCTAAAGCGGGTAATCATTTTACGTCGCCCGGTGAACTGGTGACAGATCTTGATCGCCGCCTCGTTGGCCTCCGTACCACCCAGGGAAATAAAGGAGCGCGACAGGTCTCCCGGAGTTATCTCGGCCAGCATCTTAGTCAGCAAGGCCCGCGGCTTGGTGGACATGCTGGGGGCAAATGATGTCAGACTCTGGGCTTGCTGGCAGATAGCGTCAACAACACGCTGATCCTGGTGTCCGATGTTGTGGCTGATAAAACAGGAACTGAAATCGAGCCGTTCTCTGCCATCTTCGGTGGTAAATCGAACCCCCTTGGCAGATACCACCCGGGGCGGCGACTGGGCTGGCTGGTACGACCACGAATGAAAGTTGTGTTCGACTTCATAGCGGTCCAGCTCTTCTTTGGCTGAGGGAATATTTCTTAAATCAATCATTTTTCTATCTCCATGAATCTAAAATAAATCTTTAGACACCTTTTTGGGGACGCATGTCGGCCTTGTCAATTCCAGCGACGGGAACGGGTGTCGTCATGGCATCCCGACGGAACGGCTCGCCCAGTTCCTGGTTCGTCATCACCTCGATGAACGTAGTCTTGCCCTCTTCCATCTGGGCCTTGATGGCGGTGTTCAGTTTCTCGGTTAGATCATCCATCGTAGTTGCCTCAACACCGTCTAATCCGCATGCCTTGGCGATGCCGGCGTAGGAGACTTTTGGATCCAACTCGGTTGCGACGAAGTTATCATGGTACCAAAGGGTGGTGTTGCGTTTCTCGGCTCCCCACTGGTAGTTGCGGAAAATCACCATGGTGATGGCGGGCCATTCGTCACGACCACAGGCCGTCATTTCGTTCATCGAGATACCGAAGGCCCCGTCACCGGCAAAACCGACTACCGGAACGTCGGGCTTTGCGATTTTTGCGCCCAGGATGGCCGGAAACCCATAACCGCAGGATCCGAACAGACCCGGCGCCAAATATTTGCGGCCTTCTTCAAAGGTCGGATAGGCGTTGCCAACGGCACAGTTGTTGCCGATATCAGAGGAGATAATCGCCTCTTTGGGCAAGGCGGCAATAATTGCACGCCAGGCCATGCGTGCCGTTATTTTATCGGGTTCACGCTCCTGGCAACGTTTGTTCCAGGTGGTACCGAGATCATCTTCTTCATGATCCATGGTGGCCAGCTCGTTTTCCCAGGCCGCCTGGGCTTCCGCTACGGCTGCCTTGCGTTTTTCGCGGTCGATATCGCCGGCCGTATCGGACAGTCGTTCCAGGATAGAATTGGCTACTTTCCCGGCATCCCCGACAATACCCAAGGTAATCGGGTGGGTTAGGCCGATGCGATCCGGATTGATATCGACCTGAATAATTGCCGCATCTTTGGGCCAGTAGTTTATACCATAGCATGGCAGAGTTGAGAAAGGGTTCAAGCGGTTGCCCAGGGCCAAGACCACATCAGCTTTGGATATAATATTCATTCCGGCTTTGGAACCATTGTACCCCAAAGGGCCCACAAACAGCGGGTGGCTGCCGGGAAAGGCGTCATTGTGCTGATAGTTGCAGCAGACCGGGGCGTCCAGACGCTCGGCAAGCGCGATTGAGTCTTTGATCGCACCGCCGAGCACAACGCCGCCGCCGTTCAGGAATACGGGGAATTTGGCGTTGGACAAAAGCTCGGCCGCGCGGGCGATGGCTTCCTCGCCACCGGACGGACGCTCAAAATCGACAATGGGGGGCAGCTCGATCTCAATTACCTGGGTCCAGAAGTCACGCGGAATATTGATTTGGGCCGGGGCGGAGGCGCGCTTAGCCCGTGTGATTACCCGGTTGAGCACCTCGGCCATACGGGCTGGATGACGAACTTCTTCCTGGTAGGCAACCAAGTCTTCAAACATGGCCATCTGGGGAACTTCCTGGAATCCGCCCTGCCCTATGGTCATGTTGGCCGCCTGGGCGGTTATCACCAGGAGAGGGGTGTGGTTCCAATAGGCCACTTTTACCGGGGTAACGAAATTTGCAATGCCCGGGCCGTTCTGGCCGACCAGCATACTCATTTTGCCGGAAGCGCGGGTAAACCCATCCGCCATCAACCCCGCGTTGAATTCATGCCCACAATCCCAGTAAGTGATGCCCGCCTTGGGAAACAAGTCAGTGACCGGCATCATCGCCGAACCAACGATACCAAACGCGTTTTCGATCCCATGCATCTGAAGAACTTTAACAAACGCCTCTTCGGTAGTCATTTTTACCTTACTCATAATCAACCTCCTAAAATTAATAGTTGTACACCTCGATTGGTGAAATCTGATGTATCAGATATCAGATGAGAGTGTCAAGATTTTAATAAAAAATATGATATGCCTTTTCAAAGCGGATGAATCTAAAATGGTGGATAGTGTATCGGCTGCGGCTTCCGTCTTCGTTCTTCGAACTACGCCGAGACAGGTCCGTCTTCGCGGAAGCTACGCCGCGACAGGTCCGACTTCGCTCTACGAGCTTGGGGCTTCAGGCTACGCCTCCGGCTTCGACCCGACAGGTCACTTTCAGCTACAACCCCACAAGACGACGTGACAAGGCTGCCCCACATATTGAGGCATCAATATAAACGAAATCAATAATCTTCCAGATAACGAAAACGGGATTTATTGTCAACATTGTATTTTGGACGTAATATGGATCATTTAGGCCCTATTTATTGATATCAAATCATGTTGCGTAGGATTTGAGCATTGATAACAGAGGTGAATTAAGATCAATAGAATACCTCAAATATTCAATATTCAATAATAAATATTCATTTCCGGCTCAGCCGGGTTGGGTAAAATCGGGCATAGGGGGCTCGACCCCGTGAGCGTACATGAGCTCGTGCTGGTTATGGATCTTACTCTAATGCCTTCAACACATAGGCCGGATTAACCGCACGCATGAAGACCGGCCAGGGGGCGGCAGTTTCAATCTGTTGGGCATCGGCTAAAAAGTCCGCCGTCTCCTTGAGTAGCGTATAGAGGCCGAAATGAAACTGCATATCGCCCATAAATTTACCTGAGATTTGTTCCGTACCGCTGAGAAAAATCAGGCCTTGCATCTGCCGCGCTGCTTCCTCCTGTGAAATCCCGAACTGCCGGGCAATGGCCGCGGCGGCTTCATCCGGCTTGCTCCGGCAATATTTAACGGCTTGATCCATATTTTGTAGATACTTTATAACCACCGACGGATATTGGGTGGCAAAGGCTTTGCGCACCACACAGAGATCGGCGGTGGGGAATCCTCTTTCAGCCAATTGCCGGCTTGACAGGATTACGTTGCCGTCGTGCTCGAGCAATACGGACAAGGTGGGCTGCCATACAAACGCTCCATCGATGTCACCCGTTTTCCAGGCCGCCGCCATTTGCCTGGGTTCCAAATTGGTGAGAGTCAGTTCTTCCGGCGGGACACCGGCCAGTTTCAGGGCCAGCATCAGGTGGTAGTGGGTTGTCGAACCGAAGGGCGCAGCAACGCGTTTACCCACCAGATCCTCAATCTTGGCGATATTGGCCTCTTTTTTAACGGCCAGAGCCTCACTGTCGCCGATCACGTCATGGATCCAGATGACTTCGACGGGCAAACCTTGGGAAATTGCCGCGGCACACGGGCTGGTTCCGACCAAGCCAATATCCACTTGACCTGCTGCCAGGGCTTCATTTACATGGCGGCCGGAATCATATTTGACCCACTTGACCGGAATGCCTAACTTCTTTTCGTGCCAGCCCAGATCCTTGACAACCGTTTCGGGGTTCGGAACGGCTTGGTAGCCGATTATTAGCGCTTTGGGCATCTCCTGTCCCCAAGATACGCCAACAATGACCATGGTGCCGAAGACCAGGGTAACGGCCGCTAACAAGTTGAAATAAACGTGATCTCTGAAAATTCTCATCGGTTGTTCTCCTTTCGGGCGATAACAGTAGCCCATGAGCTTAGGGAGCCAAAGCGATAGCGTGGGCACATAGGCGATGAACAATACCGCCGATAACGCCACAATGGAGAGTGGTATCGCTTTGAGTGAGATGTCTTCAATGCTCGTATCGCCGATTCCCGAGGCGATAAAGAGAAATCAACTTGAGATCATATAGAATTGCGGAACTAATGCATATTTTACTATTTCCATTAAGGGGTACGATCACTACCCTGAATTTTCGCGAGCGAACCGTTGCATGAAATCAGCGAGGCTGGCGGCGTCCTCCTCTGTGATTCCATTATACAAGCTCGCCCTGAGATATTCTCCCACTCCAAAGGGCGTAAGGGTGCGCAACCCAACCATACCCTCGTTCCAGCTCTGAATGAGAAATTCGTCGGTTAATTCTTCGTCTCCCCCCTTGATGTTGAACGGGATATTCATCCGGCTTCTCAATGCTTTTTCTTGCACAGGGGTGCCGTAAAAACCATCGGAGTTATCAATGACGTCGTAAAGGATACGGCTTTTGGCGATGGAACGGCGCTCGTTCTCTGCTACGCCACCTTCGCGCTCGAGCCAGTCCATGAGGTAACCAACAACTTCGATGTTGAAGGTCGCGGGGGTATTCCAGAGGTTGCCAGCCTCCACAGTGATTGTGTAATTGAAAACCCCGGGGCAGAGGGGGGATGCCTTGTCCTTTCCAAGAAGATCCCGACGCACGACCGTCAGGGTGACACCCGGGTGACCAATATTCTTCGACGCACAAGCAAAGAGCACCCCAACGCCGTCGCCGTGCCAATCGATCGGCTTAGTTGTGAAGTCGGAACTCGCATCGATGACCAGGGGAATGTTTCGACGCGACTCCGGAAGTTTGGGAAGCCTGTGATTCTCGATACCATTTACGGTCTCATTGGAGCAAAGATAGACGAATTTGCTCTTGGGATCGATCTCCTCTTCGGTCAACTCGGGGAAGGTCGTATAGCCCCCGGTATGAGGGTCCCTTCCATCAATGGTGTGGACGGTACAGTACTTCTGAGCTTCGTCGCGGGCCCTCTCCGTCCACGTGCCGTTAACAATATATGTCGCAATGTCCGACTTGTCGTGGCAGAGGTTCAACGGCACAGCGGCGAACTGTCCGTGGCCACCGCCATGGGTGAAAAGCACCTCATAGTCGTCCGGTATATCCATGATCCGTTTAACAGACGCGGTAACATGGTCGAGTATATTCAGGAACTCCGGCGACCGGTGCGATAATGCCAGAGACGTGAGCCCGGGCTTTTTGAAGCTGGCAGCAATCTCGTCCTCGACGGCCTTTGGCAATGATGTCGGCCCAGGACTGAAGTTGATGAGCTTTACGGATGGGTTGGGAGTACTGAGCGACCCAACAAGGGCCGGGTGGGTATTCGCATTCATTTTCTGGTTCCGAGAAATAAGAATTTGCTTTTTCAAAGCTGATGGTCTCGTAAAAAGTCCCAATACTTGAATTTCGATCTCATAACCCGTTGAAATTATTTGCTGTGAAATCTACCTTTTGCGTATTTTGTGCATTTTTGCGGCTATATCAAAGCTGATTAATCAAAAATGGTGAATTGTTTACCGGTTTTAGCTTCCGTCTTCGTTCTTCGAACTACGCCGCGACAGGTCCGTCTTCGCTGAAGTTACGCCGCGACTGATCCGATTTCGTACTTCGAGCTTGGGGCTTCGTTTTGGAGCTACGACCCCACAAGACGACGGGACAAGGCAGCCCGACATATTGAGACGCCAATTAAACGATCACCATACCATCCTGATAACCAAAGCGGGATTTATTGTCAAATACTAACTTTTCCGGTGAATTGAAATTTTTCGGATCGCCCCAAAAAATGCTCTGCTTGGAAACGCATGGTTCGATCACACAGCCTTGCGGGCGGGTATAAATCCTGCCACTACATGCAATGGTCTGGACATCACCGACCATGCCCAATTTTATAATGAAACCGGCGGGGACTATTTTGACTATTTCAGTGTTGAGGGATTGCAGGACTCAACAATGGATGTTCGGTTTTTTTGTTCAAACCGGTCGCTCCGCGATAAGTGGTCCTCCATGCCGATATATCTGAAATTCGTGACTACTAATCCGGTCTCAAACCACCGGCCGGCATCCTGTCACTTGCCGGACCCGATGAGGTTAAAACGGAAATTCTCGACAAACAGGGCCATCAGGGCCGGCAGCACGAACAGCGTGATGGTGCTGCCCACAATCAGCCCCACGGCGAAAACCGTCGCCAGCCCCTTGAACAGCGGTCCGCCGCCGAACATCAGGGAAGTGAGCCCGGCCACCGTGGTGGCGGTGGTCATAAAGATCGGCAGCAGGCGCACCTGGGAGGCTTCTACCAGGGCAGCGCGAAAAGCA
The DNA here is from genome assembly GCA_030066155.1 of Desulfobacterales bacterium. GTDB lineage: Bacteria > Desulfobacterota > Desulfobacteria > Desulfobacterales > JAFDCJ01 > JAFDCJ01. The sequence continues at coordinate 12,824 of JASJCE010000131.1, forward strand.
TCGCGCGTTAGGCCGCAGTAACTGCGCTCACCTTCGGCGGCAAGGCCTTCGCGGGCCTTCAATTTTTCACCGATCAACTGCTGGGTGTAGTCGATCAGCAAGATGGCCGCATTCAGCACCGTTCCGAAGAGAGCCAGAAATCCGAGGGTTTCCATGAACCCAAAAGGAATACCGCGCAGCCACAGTCCCAGCAGGCCGCCGATTATCGACAGGGGTACCGTCAGCAGGATCAGCAGCGGTTTGGCAGCCGAATTGTACTGCAACACCAGGCAGAGGATCACCAGGGCCATGCCGATGCCCAGGGCGACGGTGTTGGCCCGCTCGCCGCGCACGGCCTCTTCATCGATGCCGCCGTTTTGGATATGGTAGCCGGGAGGCATTTCTTTTTCCAGCTCCCGCACCCGGG
>JASJCE010000132.1 GCA_030066155.1 Desulfobacterales bacterium
CGTAATGTCGTCCTCCCGAACCGCCTGGGTTTGAAATTCCTCCAGGGCCTGAAAGCAGTGATTCAGGATGTCATCGGCTGCAGAATTCCGGTGCTGCCTAACCAGGTCACATAGATGCTCTTTGCCAAACATATCGCCCTGTTCGTTGCGAGCCTCCCAGACACCGTCGGTGGCCAATAAAATGATCTGCCCGGGAGCCAGTTCGGTTCTCTCGTTTTCTTCAAATTCGGCTTCCTCGGAAATCCCCAGGGCCTGCCCCTTGCCGTCCAAATCCCTGAAGCGGTCTGATTGGGGATTGTAAAATATTGCCGGGTCATGTCCGCCCCTGATCCAACTGGCACGGCGCTTGATCGGATCGATTTGCAAATGAAACAGGGTCATGAAATTGCCGGATTCCTCCACATCGATGACCAGCTGCCGGTTGACATCGAACAGCGTTCGTCTCAAGCTGCCGGGCAGATTGGCCCGCTGGCGGATAAAAGCCCGAACCGACGCCATCAGTAATGCCGACGAAATTCCATGTCCTGACACATCGCCAATGACGACATTGAGCTGATTGCGGTCATTCTCGAAAAAATCAAAATAGTCGCCTCCGGTTTCATCACAGTACAGGCTGCGTGCCGCAATATCGAGTCCATCCGTATTCGGGCACTTCCGCGGCAGCAGGGACTGTTGCACCTCCTGAGCCAGATAAAGCCCCCGGCGCAGCCGATCCCGCTCCAATAATCCTTGCGTCATGGTATTCATACCGTCACCCATAATCCCCAGCTCGTCATTGGATACGACCCGGACCTTCTGGTGATAATCTCCTTTGCGAATTTTGCGAACGAATTTGATCATGTCGTTGATGGGCCGTAAAATTGAGTTGGCCACCAGTAGATTCAAACTGAGAGACATGATGATGAAAATGACGAAGACGACTCCGGAGAAGGTGATAATTTCGCGGCTGAACTCAGCCGTTGTGATCGTCGATCCGTCTAATTCTGCTATGGCAAAGGCGATAGTGACACAGAGCAGGATCATCGGCGCGTTGGTTCCCACACCGAACAGGACTCGAATTCGTCTCAGTATTGAGATTCGCATGGTACCGGTTGTTTCCGCCAGCCGGCCTCTGGGAAAAAAAATGGGGACCAGGCGCTCCCGCACAAAATCATCGAATAAGAAAAACGAAATAAAAGAAGCGATCAATCCGGCCATCAGAACCATGAAGAAATTATACAAAAACCCGCTCACCTTCATATTTAAAAGGCTGTACATCACCGGGGAAAAAATAATATCCAGCGATAGCCACATACCGAAATTCAGCAGGGCAATATAAACCGGCAAATTCAAAAGCCGCTGTCTGGCTTTAAATTTTATATCACTACTTATTTTATTATCGTGCGCCAGACAGGATAAGTACCTGGATATTGGATTCTGAATAAAATACTGCAGGATAGTGATGATGGTGCAGGCAATCAGAATCAGAATAAAGATCAGTGCCCATCCGCCTTTTAGCAGAAATGCCACCCAATCTTCCAGGAATTGAAGTGGTGATGAAAAGGTCAGCAGGGCAATAATGAGATTGCCGATCAGGTTGGCCGCTATGTTTCTGACATAGAGGCCGATTAATTTGGGAAGGATTTGAGGTTCAGGTTCCATTTTTAAAGCCTGAAACAGTAATTTTGCCGCAGACGAGACTTTGCTTTTAGCTTCGATGCAGCGAGCACACCCGGACACGCGCAGACGAATTATTTATTTTCTGAATTTTAAGGTATATTGCGACCCAACTCCTCTAGCTGCCGCAATGTTTCTTGGAGTAGAGGCAATCGTTGCTTTTCCTTCGGATCCGTAGAATTTCGTTTCAGTTCGATCATCGCTTTAAGGCCCAAAACGCGAAGAGCATAGCCTCTGAATTCAATTTCCACTGAGTGCCCAAAGAGGTCCTTATAGGTTTTCCCCTCTTCAATCGCAGCCAAAACATCTAGCGGGCCGGACCGGGTTGAAAACAGCGCATGGCCTTTCCCGGATAGATCCTCCGTTCTCGGCGCAATAAACTTGTCGTCCGGTCGACGGTAATGCGCATTGACCGAGTTAAGAAATGCAAGCAGTTTAGCAATATTTTCAGGCGATTGGTCATGAACAATGTCCACATCGATCGTGGTGATAGGCGCACCTTGAATAACAGCAGCCAGGCCACCGATTAAAATGAAGTCGATCCCTGCCGCCAATAGCCCTTCGAGCAACGCACTTAGATCAGCGCTCTCTGGTTTTTCGCTGTCTAAAGGCATTTCTCAACTCCATAATTGCACGCAACGCGTTGTCATTGGCCCGTAGGCGTTCCTCAGGTGACAATTTCAAGAACATGGCTACCAACCCTTTGTCAACACCAGATCTATCTTCAATTTTCTTTTTTTCGACCATTTGATCTCTAACCCGGACAATACGGTTGTAGCGCAGTGGAAATCCCAATTTAGGGAGACCTGAAAATGAATATATGATCACGAAACCACGAAAGAGTGAAAACACGAAAGTAAATGATGGACCGACTGTATCAAAACTTGACTAAATGTCAACGAATGGCACCTACACTACAGGATAACGTCAAAGTAGCTTCTAAGCCGGTTGAATTTGAATATTTTATCAGAATATTAAATTCCAAATCTCAAGCATCAAATTTCAAATAAATCACAAAGTTCAATATTCAATGACGAAAGCTATCACGATATTGGTATCGCATTTATTTTTATACCCAATTTTGCCGGTCATGATGCCGATTGGCACCATATATAGATGAGTCATTTGTTTGGAATTTTGAATTTGGGTCATTGGGATTTATTTGAGATTTGGTTTTTGGTGCTTGGAATTTACATGGTTTTAGTTAAACAAGCTTTTTATGTGAATTCAGTCAATTACTTGTTTGCATGACGGAGCCCTGACCTACACTGCCTTCTTTTGCGATTTTTGCAGCCCTATCAAAAAGTGCAAGGCAATGATAGCCGGTTATTTACAAATTCCAAATTAGCCTGAAAAAAGTTTAACGGAAGCGGCTTCCAGCTGCGTCGTTTGATATCGCGGTTACAAACCGCTCTCACGTAGAAATAACTTGCTATTCTTGTATAACCAAATAGTGAAATTATGTGTCATGCCGCCATCGATTTCCGTATCGCTCCACGAAGATGAACTCATCGATTGCCTTGCGTTTTCTGGCAACATGCCGTCCCTGGGGCAACCCGAAGGTCATGCAGATAACCACCTTTTTTTCATCCGGCACACCCAGCAGGTCCTTGATTTTGTTTTCGTCAAATGCACCGATCCAGCAGGTGCCATAGCCCAGTTCAGCGGCCTGCAGCGTAAAATTCGTAAAGGCGATAGTAATGTCCACCATGTGCCATTTTTGAGAAGGGTCGGCAACTCCCGCAATAAAATAGGCACATCTGGCGACGAAACTCTGGTTGGCGCAGGCACCAACCAGTCGGGATTTCAGATCGGCATCGCCGACAAACACGAATTCCCAGTTTTGATTGTTATTGCCGGATGCGGCGAGCTGCAAAGATTTGAAAAGGGTTTCCATGTGATCGGGTGGGATAGATGCCTGCGCATAGCGGCGTATGCTGAGGCGATTGGCAATCGCATCTTTAACGTCCATTGTGAGTTCCTCCTGTTATGAAATAATTAGATGGACAGCATACCTTCAATCCGTAAATTCCTAAATTATTTGCCCCAAAACCATTAGGGGTGTCGCCTCAATTTACAAAGTTTCTGACAACATGATCCGGGCGTCGGCCACCACGCACCTCTGGCCCGTGCATTTGACAGGATTGAGGTCAATCGACTCGATTTCATTCTCAAGGTCCATAACCAGGGTTGAGAAATTCACCATCAGTTCTGTTAGAGAAGTGATGTTGATCGGATCGGTGCCGCGGTAGCCGGTGAGCAGTCTGGCGCCCTTCAAACCGGCCAGCATCTCCTGAACATCGGTCTCGGTGATGGGCGCCATGCGAATAACCGTGTCCTGGTAAATTTCGACACCGGTTCCGCCCAGGCCCAGCAGGATTACGGGACCGAACTGGAAATCGTTCTTGGCACCGACGATCAATTCGCTGCCCGACAGCATCTCTTCCACCAGAAGGCCTGCAAATCCTTCCAGAGTCGACAGTTTTTCAAAAACCTGTGTCAACAGCGAATCATCATCGATGCCGACCACTACCCCGCCGACTTCCGTTTTGTGGATGATTTCAGCCGAAACGACCTTGGCCACAACCGGGTAGCCGATTCTTCCGGCAGCGATAATGGCCTCCTCAGCAGTTTCAGCCAGAAAAAAATCCGGCAGGATCAGACCTGCCAGAGAAAGCAACTGTTTTGCGTCCGGCTCCAGTATCCAGCCGGCCCGACGGGCGTCGTCAACTATCTTTCGCATGTCTCTGGTCAGCATTTTTTGCACCTCCGGATGGCTTCAATCATTAGCACGGCCCCCTCTATGGAAGCGGATACCGGCACATTGTTCAATTCGAAACCCTCGATCAGCATACGGTATTTTTCCTGGTGGGGAACATAAGCCACCAGCGGTTTACCTTCCCGGCCCAGGACATAACTCAATCTCGCGCCGAGATCCATGCTGATTCCGGGGGAATAGGGCAGCAGCAGCAAAATGACCGCATCGACTTCGGGTGAGTTGGACAGACCGGTGGCTGCAGCCACAAAATCCTCGTCAAGGGCACTGCCGGTCAGGTCAATGGGATTTGACAGGGAAGCGATCGGTTGTACGCTGGATGACAGATTCTCACGAATGGCCTGCTGGGTTTGCCCGGACAATTTGGCCAGCGTCAACCCATGTGATGCGCAGACATCGGACACCAGCGCCCCATGCCCGCCGCTGACCGATATGATGCCCACATGCCCCTCAATAGCCGTCTGATAGCAGCTCAGGGCTTCGCAGAACGAGACCAGTTCATACTCATCCCGCGCCTCGACAATCCCGTACTGGGCCATAACCTCGGAAAAGACCCGGTAGTCACCCGCCAGAGAAGCCGTATGACTCGAAACAGCGCGTTGCCCTTCCGCCGTTTTGCCGGCTTTCAGAATAATGACCGGTTTGGAGAGCTGATCGACCGCCTGCACAAACCGCCGGCCTTCATTGCGGCCAAATCCTTCAACATAAAATGCAATGACGCGGGTGGTGTCATCTGCCGCCAGGTATTCGAGCATGTCCATTTCCCGGATCAATGCTTTGTTGCCGATACTGACCGCCAGAGACAGTCCCACCCCCTGTTCGGCAAACTTAACCATCTGATCCACCAGTACACCTCCACTCTGGCTGACCATAGCGACCCGCCCGGGGTCGGGCCGAACCAGTCGTTCACCGGGCAGAAAGAACGTGTCAAAGCGATTGGGAGCATAAATGCCAAGGCAGTTGGGTCCAATAAACGGGAAATTTGCAGCCCGGGCAATTTCGACCAGACGATCCTGCAGATCCTGCCGCCCGATCTCCGCAAAACCACCCGAAATGATGGTTGCGCCGCCGACGCCGTTTTGAATGCAGTTTACCAGAATATCCGGTACGTATTCAGCCTTTGCGGCGATGACGGCCAGGTCGATCTTCTGGGGTATACGGGATATCTCCTCGTAGACCCGGTCTCCTTTAATCCAACCGCCCCGGGGATTCACCGGGTAAACTTTGACCGGATAGCGCAAATGGATCTTGTTATAAATGACATTGGCCGGATGGCGATCATTGCTCAGGGATACGCCGATGACGGCAATGGTTTCCGGATTTAAAAGGGGTTGGTAATTCAAATGAAACCTCCCATTATGAACAGAAAGTTATTGGTTATTCGTTATCGGTTATTGGTTATTTGTTACTCAGTTTTAAGGAGAAAAGCCAGGATGCTGGGAAGCTGTGAAGCCTGAAGGCATAAAAAAAGAATAAATTCATTTTTTAGATCCGAAATCAGCAATCCCTGGCCCAGACCGGCATTATAAAAAGTGTGCTCGCAAATCGTTCTCATATAATATGCTGATTTGAGTTGCATGATCAAGGTAATCGCACCAGGGCGGGCCAAATTCCAAAATCATGAGATTCTGCATCGAAGCTTCCAGGCTTTCCAGCCTTCATGCCTCCCAGCCCTTTTTCCTTAAACCCTATAGCAATTGGTCAATAGTTACTGGTTATGGGGTCTTCATCATCGCCTTAAGACGCAGCGGCCATACGGATGGGTGGAGCAGTTTTTTCCAGGACTTGCGAATGCGCGCCATCTGGCCGGCATTCAAAGTGGCTCCTCCGTATACTTCCCGGTGCAGCATGCCAATAATCAGCATGAATTCGTCTCCAAGGAGAGGAAACTGCCGTGAGAGGCGCCCGGCGTACTCGTTCGGCGTCTCATCCTGCCGGCAGGAAAATCCGCTGAACCGGCCCCAGCGCTGCAGGGCAGTATAATATTGAATTGCCGTCCGTTTGGCACGGCTGCGAAATATCCACTGAAAAAAGATAAACAACAGGGCTTTGAGACGGTACCACCAGGAACGGAAATTCAATGCGGCAATGGGGTGCGACTGATCGTCACGATTCTGAAACAGCCATCGAAGCAGAAATCCGAGAAATAACAGCGCGATCCCGATTCCCAGAATGATCAATATTATGCCGTTCCGCCAGGTCAGGATACTCTGTACCAGAAGCAGAAATGCATTTGAAGTTGGCGGACCAGGGGCGCCGGTAGACGGTGATGACCCGGTTGCGGACTGCCGCCAATCCGCGTGACCGAAGATGAATTTAACGACTGAAATCAAAATCGGTTCCAAAGGAGCGGCCGCAGTTTTCATCAAATCGTACCCTGCTTCAGATGCCATATTCAGATAAGGTAGAAAAAATATAAAAATACCCGCGCAGATAATGAAGGTCCCGGCAACAAAACTGGCCGACAATCCAATGACATGATACCCCGAAAGATAGCGTTTGTGATGCCTGGCTTCCGAATTGCGGACCAGTCCGATTTCCATCAGGCTGAAAATAAAAAATGGAAAAATCATCAAATAAGACAATGAATCGTCAAATTCAATTTCAAACCGGTATTTGACCACCAGTCGAAACAAAAACAATCCGAAAAAGGCAAGGAGTCCGCGATCGAACCGCGAGCAGGCAACTGTATAGGATTTGGCTTCGTGGACAAAGCGCGCCCCCATGATATAGAACACAACCGTGTAGGTCACCACCAAAAAAAGGAGCATCCAATCGCCCCGTCCCTTGGGCAGTCTGAAGAAATCGCCCAGCCAGCCCGGCTCCCACCAGAGTCCGGTAAAATCGTAGAAAACGTATACGATCCACAGAGCGGAGATGAGGGACCCTCCTGCATGCAACAGGATAATCAGTACCCTCCGCCATCCACGCCCCCGATAAACCAGCGTTATAGCGGACGCCAGGCAGAATATTCCAACCGTCTCCGGAAGCGGGTATATCTGCTGAAAAAAGGCATAAATTATAAAAGACGCGCACCCATAAATCCAGGCCAGTTGCGATCCGGCACCGCAAATGAATGTCAGTGAGTTAGACTGTTTATTCAATTTTGGGCTAACCTCCGAACCTTGGAACCCTGAGCCGCTCGTGAGAAACTATATTAAAAGCGAACCGCAGAACAGCAGAATATCGAATATCGAATGTCGAAGGAAGGATTCGCTCTGACTATTTCAGATGAATAAAAATAGATAGAATGCCTTACTTCGAGATTCGACATTCAGTGTTCGATATTCGATATTTATCCGCCTTTGGAGGATTCGTTTTTTCAGAGTTTCTTTTTCGATCAAACTGGCCGCTTCACCGCCAGCGGCTGGGCTGAACCCCGAACCCATCACCCACAAATATCTTCAACCGTCAGCACATTTGTCATTCGTGGTTTTTGGGGCATTTCGATCGCTGAATCCCCGTTGCAGACAATTGAAACGGTCGGCCGGCGTCGATACCGGAAAAAGGCAAGCATGTCGCTGCAGGATTGTCCTGAATCGTATGCCAGATAGATAACCGTTGTTCCGTAAGGCAATCTCAAGCGGTGTGTCAGCAAGTGCCGCAGGTCAGTTTTAGGCGTTATTCTGAGCCGGGCCAATGTTTCCAGAATTTTAGGGATCTGCTCGCTGCCCCTGCCGATGGGGATTATGGATGAGCCGCCGCCCGTCAGTTCCCCGTTTGTGGCCAATCCCACGGCGATACCGTCGCGGTCCAGGTTAACGGCCAATGAACCCGCCACTTCAACGATCCCCTCAAAGTCCTGATATGCTTGATTTTGATGAAAGCAATCAACATCGATAATTAGTAGAATTTTTTCCTGGGCAGCGGGTTCGCAGATCTTTTCCTGCAGCCTCGACAGGCGGGCGCTGGCCTTCCAATGAATATATCGTGCCGGACGTCCGCTCTGATACTCGCGGGTACCGTAAACATAAACCGGATCTTCAATGGGGCTTTGGACTCCGGGAACGCCAAACATGTCAAGCCTGGGCAGCCGAAATGGTTTCAGGGGAATCAAACGGGGATAAACGATGACATCAACGGCTGATTCCGATTTTATTTTGTTTGAGTAGAAGCCGAAAAGATCCCCGACTTTCAATTCCGCCGGGCCGATCCGATGGACTCCGCGCCGTACGGCAGTCAAGGGCCACTCGAAGACCGCCTCCTGAAACCACAATAGGCTGCAGCCTTTTTGCAGGTCTTCCAAATTGTCCGCCCGTTGGAGAGATTCTGCGAATGAGGGCGATATGTCAGCGAGCACGGGCAGCAATTTGGCATTTCTGACGCGGGTCGCCAACAGCAAATTCTCGCCGGGGAAGACCCGCTGTCTATCAAGGGTTGTATCGCAATCAATTTTAGCAGCGCTCAATTTCCGCCAGATTTTAGCGCCGGCCAGGATGCTAATCACGACAAAGAGCAGCACGGTCAGCTCATGATGTCCGTTTAAAAGGGCAATAAACAGAAATACCCCCGCCATCACCTGGATCGCCGGTATAATCAGGATGGTGGGAAGACGGTAGTCCTCGGCGTTTATCGATGTATTTCGGATTTGGGACATTAAAATAGGTTTCGGGTAAAAGAGCTGGAAGGCTTGAAGGATATGAAGCTCGGAAGCTTCGATGCCGAATACTCGATACCGGGTAATAATAAATAGCGGTACAAGGTATAGGGTATAAGGTGTAAGGTGAAGGAAATTATCAATTCCAACCTTCTTGTCCTCTCAATTTTTCACCTTCTTATCTTCTCACCTTCTTTCTTTAACGCTCTGTCATCTGCCTTCTGCTTTCTGCCGTCTGACCTCTGACCTCTGCTTGCCGCGGCGTAGTTTGAAGAGCGAAGACGGGTCATCTGCCGTCTGACCTCTGTCTTCTGCCTTCTGACCTCTGTCCTCTCTGCTTGCCGCGGCGTAGCTTGAAGAGCGAAGACGGGTCTTCCGTCGTCTGTTATCTGAAACCTGACACCTGAAACCTGAAACCTCGTTTTATTCGCCTGCCGGCACCGCTGTCCGACTGACAATCTCTTCAATCACCTGATGCGTGTCAGTTCCCCGCAAACGCTCCGCTTCTTTAAGGATCAAGCGATGGGACAGCACCGGCATGACCAGTTGCTTGACGTCGTCGGGCAAAATATAGGTTCGCCCCGACAGGGCCGCCATTGCCTGGGCGGCTCGCATCAAACCGATCGAGGACCTCGGACTCGCGCCGTATTGCAAGGCCGCGTGATCACGGGTAGCTCTGACGATATCCGTGAGGTAGGCGGCTACCGGTTCGGAAATGCGTATCTGCTTGCGCGCCGTCTGCAGTGCCATGAACGCCTCGGGCTGGATGACCGGTTCAAGTTCATCCAGGGGATCTTTTTCCCGAAACCGGTTCAGAATCTGGATTTCTTCATCCCGCATTGGGTAACCCAGTTTGATTTTCAGCAGGAACCGGTCAAGCTGGGCTTCGGGTAGGGGAAAGGTTCCTTCGAGTTCGATGGGATTCTGGGTTGCGATGACGAAAAACGGTTTGGGCAGCGTATAGGTTTTGCCGTCAACCGTAACCTGCCGCTCCTCCATGCTTTCCAGCAAACTGGATTGTGTGCGGGGGATTGTGCGGTTAATTTCATCGGCCAGCAACACGTGGGTCATAACCGGACCGGGCTGAAACTTAAACTGTCCGTCTTGGCGGCTGTAAACATTGAACCCGGTCACATCCGAGGGCAACAAATCCGGTGTAAATTGAACCCGCTTGAAGGATCCCCCGATGCTCCGGGCCAGACATTTGGCCAGAAGGGTTTTTCCCATACCGGGCACGTCTTCCAGCAGAACGTGACCGTCAGCCAACAGCGCCACCAGCAGCAATTCGACGCTTTTCTCTTTGCCGACGATAACCCGGGAGACGTTTTCAATAATCTTCTGGCAAGCACTGAAATCCAAGTAAAGTTACTCCAAACTCAAACCGCCGGAGTAATGGAGTGCTGGAGTAATGGAGTTAGTTCTATTTTAGATTTTGGATTTTAAATTTCGGATATATGGAAAATTGCATATTTAATGTTAGGGTTTCATTTCACGGCAATTCGATAATCTGCAAACTAATGTCCCTAAAGCAGCAACTTTTTATTCCAATAATCCAATACTCCAGTACTCCATATCTCCGGCATCAAATCCCCGGCACTTTCAACCATATGCCTTGATCAATTCGGATTGACCATACTTTTTTAGCGTCGCTTCATCCGGTTGGCCGGTTTTCGGGTCCCACCCCATGGCCTGACGATATTCACGCGCCAGATTCTCGATATCGATGGTGATGCCGGCGACGGGCCCATCCGCCTGGGGTGGATGACCGGCCATGCGATCCGGCAGGTTGATGTCTGCGGCTCGGATTCCCTCCCGCCAATTAAAACATTGCCGCATATTCTGGATGCGGGCGCCGGACTTGAGCATATCAGCGGTGGATAGACTCCATCCGGTGACGGCATTGAAAAAATCGATAAAGGGAAAGTTGCCGAAGAACATGAGCGGCATCAGGCACAACCCCGCGCTGGCTCCGGCCTGTAAATAGCTGGTCGCGGTGACGCTCATGGATCCCTTTCCGGTATATGAATAACGTTCAAACTCCTCTATTTTCAGCTCCGGATACGGCGCATAGGCGCCGGGTCCACCATCGATTCGCGCCATGGTTGCAGCCGTGTGGCGTCCCGGTGTGGGATCACAGACATAGCCGGTTCCACGGCTCGGCAAAAACAGGGCATTGTGCAGGCCGGGTTCCTGACCGCCGATATGCATGGCATACTTCTCGGCTCCACCGCCAATTTTTTGTGCCGCAATTTTTACGCCGTCCGCCAGGATATCGCCGAAACCCTCCCGGTCAATCATTTTATCCACCATGGCAATCATTGCGGCGGCATTACCCCAGGTCAGAGAGATGCCGTCCATGTCGGCCTCGCTTATAATCCCGTTTTCGAAGCACTCCATGGCGAAGGCCAGGGTCGTGCCGGTGGAAATGGTGTCAAGGCCGCTGCGATTGCACATCTCATTGAGTTTGATGATGGCCTCGAAATCATCGCACATGCACATGGTTCCAAAAGCACCGATGGTCTCGTACTCGGGTTTATGGGTCTCGCCGACCGGGTATTTTCCACCCTTGACATCGAATAAACCGCCGCACGCGATCGGACAGTTGGCGCATGCGAATTTGCGTTTTTGATATTTGAGAATCGTCCCGGTATCGCCGATCTTATCCAGGGTGGGAAATGATTGATCCCCTGCAGTTTGCCAGTTTTTTACCGGCGATGCGCCGGATGCCACCAGCCCGGCAGTCAGCCCACAGGTACCGTGCTTCATCAAAAGGTCCGAGAATCCGCCCATCTCCCGCATTTCAGCAACAAAATCCTTGCGCAACCGCTTCAAGGTTGCCGGATCAGCAACAGCTGTTTTGCCGGAGCCAATCACGGCAAGGGCCTTGAGTTTTTTGGCGCCCATCACAGCGCCCACACCGGAACGGGCAGCCGCCCGGCCGCGGTCGTTGATGATGCCGCTGATCAGCGACAGATTTTCGGAGGCCGGGCCGATGCAGGCAATCCGGACCTTCTTATTTCCCGTATTCTCTTGAATGGCAATTTCCGTATCAACCGTATCCTTGCCCCAGAGCTGAGCGGCATCTTTCAGTTCGATCTGATCATCATTGATCATCAAATACCGGGGACCGGACGCGATTCCGGAAATAAAAACAGCATCCCATCCGGCCGCTTTCAATTCGCTGCCAAAAAATCCGCCGGAATTCGCATCCCCCCAGCCACCGGTCAACGGCGACTTGCACACGGCCATGTATCGACCGCCCGTGGGAGTTGGCGTCCCGGTCAGCGGCCCGGTGGTAAACCCCAATATATTCTCCGGACCCAGCGGATCTGCGCCTTTTTTCTGACGCTCGAATAGGACGCGGGCGCCAAGGCCCTGCCCCCCGATATAGTCGCCGGCCAGAGTCTGGTCCAGCTTTTCAATTTGAATGTCGCCGGTAGTTAAATTGATAAAGGCAATTTTGCCTGCGTATCCGCCAAGCATGGCACCTCCTGTTGCATCCGGAATTATTATTTTAGCCACGAATTAACACGAATTTACACGTATAAATTTATCTGGCCGCAAAAAGGCGCAAACGACGCAAAAATTAGACTTCATGTTCTACAAATAAAATTGCTTACAGAACCTAATCTTCGTCATTCTCTGTAATTATTCGTGTGAATTCGTGACTATTCGTGGCCAAATAATTCTTACAAAAAAAAGCAAATGAATCACTATCTCTGCCTAAATCAATTGGTTAAATAAGTCAATAAAATCGCGTAAAATCCCGACCTGCCCGGGTAGAACCGGATGCCAGGCCAAAAGTCAATCGGGACCCAAATGTGATTATTTCTCAGCGATTTTATAGCTAATAGAGATGCCGGCCGAACTCGATCGATCGATCGTTGTGTTAAAGTTTGGCCGGCTTCGCACGTGTTCGAGGAATTCCGGTATCCCGCCCCAGTTGCTTCGTACATTGTGAGCCGTAAAACAGCCGCCGACCTCGAGTTTGGGCGCCAGTTCAATAAAATAGTTCGTGTACCAGTCCTTATCGGCGTCGGAAAAAACGAAATCAATTGGCCCTGGAAGCTTCTTCACCAGTTGGTGAGCATCGGCCAGCCGCGCGTCGATATAGTCTGCCAGTCCGGCCTTTTTGAAATTGGCCAGGGCCTTGCGGTAGCGCCCTTCGTCGATCTCGATGGTAATCAGTTTGCC
>JASJCE010000133.1 GCA_030066155.1 Desulfobacterales bacterium
CTTAACGTGGGACCAGCGATCAATGGATATTTTTGGTATCGATGAAAAGACGTTCGGCCAAAATTATGAAAGTTGGGAAAAGCTGGTACATCCTGAGGACCTTGAGGATATTAAAAAGAAGATTGAGGATCAGCTCATATCCGGAAAATCCATCGATATTCGCTACCGCATTATTCGGCCGGACGGCGATATACGGCATATATGGGCGAATGCCAATATCATCCGGAACAGTGAAGGCGAACCGGAAGCTTTGACTGGGCTTCATTTTGATGAAACCGAAAGGGTGCTTTCCAATATAAACTTACGAAAAGCCAAAGAAAAAACTGAAGCCGTCAACCGGGAGCTGACGTTTACCAAGTTTGCCTTTGATAATGCACCGGATGCCATCCAGTGGCTGCTCGCCGAGAATTCTAATATGGTATATGCAAACAAGGAAGGCGGTAAAATGCTTGGCTACAGTCAGGAAGAGATGATGAAGCTGTCGGTCTTCGACTTTGATCCGGTCTATAATCAAGAAGCCTGGCCGGACTTTAAAAAAGAACTGCGACAAAAAGGACAGATGACCTTTGAATCGATTTGGCAGTGCAAAGACGGATCCCCGTTCCCGGTGGAGATTTCCGCCAGATCTCTAAATTATGAGGGAACCGAGTATTTTTTAGCCTTTATCCGGGATATCCGCGAAAAAAAAGCGGCACAGAAAGAGCTGCAGGAGGCCAAGGAAGCAGCAGAATCGGCAAATCAGGCCAAGAGCATCTTTCTGGCCAACATGAGCCATGAGCTCCGCACACCGATGAATGCCATTCTTGGCTTCTCATCCATGCTTGGCCGCGATTCAACTGCCACGCCAGCCCAGAGGGAAAAATTGGCGGTCATCAACAAATCCGGTGAGCACCTGCTTTCCATGATCAACGATATTTTAGATCTTTCCAAGATTGAGGCGGGCCGCATCGAAGTGGAAAAGGTCCCCTTCGACCTGGTAGCCCTGCTGCAGGAGATCGGAATGATGATGCGGTCTCGGGCCGGTGAGAAGGGGCTTTCGTTCACGCTGGATGCTGAAGCGGTACGCCTCCCGTATCTGAATGCGGATGCCGGTAAAACTCGCCAGATTCTTATCAACCTGCTGGGCAACGCGGTCAAGTTTACCAGCGAAGGTGGTGTTACCCTGCGTGCGGCTACCGAATTGCTGCCGGAAACGCCCGAACGTTGCTGGATTTTGCTGGAAGTCGAAGACACCGGTCCCGGTGTTGATTCTGAAAAACAGGGAGAGATCTTCGATCCTTTCGTTCAGGAAAGAGGGCTCACCGTACAGACCGGCACCGGTCTAGGGCTTTCCATCTGTAAGAATCTTGCAGATATTATGGGTGGCAGCATCGAATTGGAGAGTGCAGCGGAAAAAGGTGTTCTATTTCGGGTGCGATTGCCGGCGGAAATTGTCAAAGTAGCGGATGTCCCAAAACCCTGTGAAACCAAGCCGAAGGTCATTGGTCTGGCACCGGGGCAGAAGTCCCGGCGCATCCTGATTGCCGATGACCATGCCGAAAACCGGCTACTGCTGAAGACTCTGCTTCAAGAAGCCGGCTTTGTGATCCTTGAAGCGGGAAACGGCAAAGAAGCGCTGGAAGTATTTGAAAAAGAGGCCCCGGATTTTATCTGGATGGATATGCGCATGCCGGTCATGGACGGCTATGAAGCTGTGCGGCAAATCAGGCAGCGGCCG
This sequence comes from Desulfobacterales bacterium, assembly GCA_030066155.1. GTDB lineage: Bacteria > Desulfobacterota > Desulfobacteria > Desulfobacterales > JAFDCJ01 > JAFDCJ01. Next base: position 1,718 of record JASJCE010000133.1, read on the forward strand.
GGAGGCGATGAACTCCCCATTGTCGCCATTACGGCCAGCGTTTTCAGTAACCAGCGGCCGGAAATCCTGGCAGTGGGCTGCGACGATATTGTCTTCAAACCATTTCAGGAACATGAGATCTTTGAGGTTCTGGCACGCTTTCTGGGTGTCGAATACGCCTATGAGCGACTCGACGATGCTGCGGCTTCCACAGATGCTGTTGAGCTCACCGCCGCCATGCTGGCCCAACTGCCCCCGGAGTTGCTTCAGGAGCTAGACAAGACAACGCTGGTGGCAAACCGGGAGGCCATCAGCGAAGTGATTGGACGAATCCGGGAACCTGCCCCGGACATCGCAGAGAGTCTGCAGCAGCTCGTGCAAAATTTCGAGATCGACCGCATCCGTGAGCTGCTGGGGGTAGCAATGACAGAAGACAGAGGGCAGATGTCAGATGTCAGATAACAGAGGGCAGAGGACAGAAGACGGCAGTTGGATGGAGTGTTGGAGTAATGGATTGATGAGAAAAAACAGAAATCGAGGTTACTAGAAGAACAATTTGAAAGACTGGATACCCTTGCTTACAAATTGGAGAACGGACTTCTTAAACTTGTGGAGAGTTTAGAACGGAAGCGTGACCGGGGAGACTGGATTGACCATCTGGTTGTCAGGGAAAGCAATGCAGTATATGGAAATGTCTGATTCAATACTCCAATACTCCAGCACTCCAGTACTCCAACATTCCAATGTCTCTTTGAAATGAACAAATAACGGAACAACCCATGCCTAACAGCTTTAACTCGATAAACCATCTCACTGGCGAAATTCTCATCGTTGATGATGAGGTGACCAATCTGCAATTGCTGACCCAGGTCCTTTCCGAAGCCGGCTACGGGGCTCTGCGCGCGGTCAGGCGGCCCCAATCGGCCATCGAATCAGCCCTTGCCCAGCCTCCGAGTTTGATCCTACTGGATGTTCGTATGCCGGAGATGGATGGGTTTGAGGTCTGCCGGCGCTTGAAGCAGGAGCAGGGAACTCGCGAAATTCCAGTAATATTTGTGAGCGCGATGCAGGATGTACAGGACAGGATTCGGGGCTTCGAAGCCGGAGCTGTAGATTTCATTACCAAGCCATTCCAGGCATCGGAAGTCCTGGCGCGTGTTCGGACACATCTAACCCTGCGCAATATGCAGTTGCACCTGGAGGACCTTGTCGCCAAACGCACGGCCGAATTGGCAGCCACGAACCGGGAATTGGCAGCTGAAATCAACGAGCGCAAACGTGTGAACCTCGATCTCAAGCAAGCCTGCGATGAGATCCGCAAACTCAAGGATCGCCTTGAAGCCGAGAACCTGACCTTGTGGGAGGAGATCAAGACCTCCTCAATAGAGAATGAGCTTATCGGTAAAAGCCATGGATTTAGAACCGTACTGCAACAGGTGGAACATGTCGCACCGACGGACTCGACAGTTCTGATACTGGGCGAAACTGGAACGGGCAAGGGACTGATCGCTCGCAGGATCCACGAGTTGAGCGGTCGCCGTGATCTTCCCCTGGTCAATGTAAACTGTGCTGCGCTTCCCGCCACCCTGATCGAGAGTGAGTTTTTCGGTCACGAAAAGGGTGCTTTCACCGGGGCGACGGAACGCAAAATCGGCCGCTTCGAGATGGCAAACAACGGATCGATCTTTTTGGATGAGATCGGCGATCTGCCCATCGAACTTCAGGCGAAATTACTTCGGGTTTTGCAGGATCACGAATTTGAACGGCTTGGATCATCGAGGACGACGACTGTAGATGTACGGGTCATCGCGGCAACCAATCGGGATTTGGATGCGCATATTGAGCAGGGGGCGTTTCGAGCTGATCTGTATTACCGGTTGGGCGTTTTCCCGATTCGCATTCCCCCGCTGCGCGACCGTCGCGATGACATTCCCCTTCTCGTGTGGTTTTTCATTACGATGCTTCAATCGCGGCTCGGCAAGACATTTGAATCCGTGCCCTCCCGGGTCATGGATGCCCTGACCGCATATGATTGGCCGGGCAATGTGCGGGAGCTCCGAAATATTGTCGAGCGGGCCATGATATTATCATCTGGCACGGTACTCAAGGTGGACGACACCCTGATGGGACATCACAGTGCCACACGGGATTCAGTCGGTCTGGTTCAGCAACCGAGCAAAAACTTTAATGATAGTCTCGAAGATGTCCAAAGAGACCACATCGTAAGAGTTTTGGAAGAGTGCGGATGGAAAGTCCGTGGAAAAGACGGCGCGGCGGAACGTCTCGGACTTAAGCGAACCACGCTGCAGTCTCGAATGAAAAAACTCGGAATAAAACGGCCGGAAGCTTGAAGGTCCCTATTAGCAGTTTTTTTGTTAGAATTGAAAATGCCCGTCGCAGGGGAAGCAGAGGGCAGGGCGCATGGGGCAGAAAGCAGAGCGCATAGGGCATGGCGCATAGCGTAAATAACAATGCTTAAATTCTTTTTTGAAAAATATTATATAATGGTATATATTGGTATAATCGTTAAAAGGAGAATTTTGATCATGCAAAAAAATACCAGTGTCACGCTCGGAAAATATTTTGAAGATTTCATTGCTCAGCAAATAGAATCCGGGAGGTATGCATCCGCAAGTGAAGTCATACGAGAAGGCTTGAGGTTCCTTGAAGAGCGGGAGACAAAACTTAACGTTTTGCGACGTGCGTTACAGGAGGGCGAAGATAGTGGATTTGTCGAGTATTCTTTAGATCGACTATTGCACGACCTTGACAAAGAAGGCGAGAGTTAATGCCGGCATTTCTTTCCTCGCCACCTTTCAGCTTGTCCCGCTTAGCTCGCAAAGTGAAGAATGTTCGGCCACTTACACAGCCCTCTCCTTCATCACGCCATGCCCTATGCACTCTGCTCTATGGTCCCGCAATCCCCAATCCAAAATCGAAAATCAAATAACCCAGAACCTCTGAAGCCAGAACCCAGCTCCTCAATTCCCCAATTCCTCAAATCCTGAATCCCTCAATGCCGCAGCCCCTGAATCCCTAAATCCCCCAATTCATCAATCCCTCAATTCCTTATACGCATTGATCAGTCCATTGGTCGACGAGTCGTGTGAATCCACCAGTTTATCGTCTTTTAACTCAGGCAGGATTTTTTTCGCCAGTTGCTTGCCGAGCTCGACGCCCCATTGATCGAAAGTGAAAATATTCCAGATCACGCCCTGTACGAATATCTTATGCTCGTACATGGCGATCAGACTGCCCAGGGTCCGAGGGGTCAGCTTTTTGAACAATATCGAATTGGTGGGCTTGTTGCCCTCAAACATTTTATGCGGAGTCAGGGCTTCAATTTCAGCGTCGGTTTTGCCGTCGTTTTTCAGCTCGGCCACCACGTCTTCCCTGGTTTTACCGTTCAAGAGCGCTTCGGTTTGGGCGAAAAAATTCGACATCAGGATTTGGTGGTGCTCCCCCATTGGATTATGACTGATTGCCGGCGCCAGAAAATCAGCCGGTATTATTTTGGTACCCTGATGAATAAGCTGATAAAAGGCATGTTGGCCGTTGGTGCCGGGCTCACCCCAGATAATGGGACCGGTTTGATAGTCAACCTTCCGGCCGCTGCGATCAACCGACTTGCCGTTGCTTTCCATGTTCCCCTGTTGAAAATAGGCCGCAAAACGGTGCATGTATTGATCATAGGGTAATATCACTTCTGTCTGGGCACCAAAGAAGTTGCCGTACCAGATCCCGATCAGCGCCAGTGTGGCCGGGATATTTTTTTCGAGAGGGGTGGTGGTTCTGAAATGCTGGTCCATCTCAAATCCCCCCTGGAGCAACTGGCTGAAATTTTCATATCCGACATAGCAGGCAATGGACAGGCCAATGGCCGACCACAGCGAATACCGTCCGCCGACCCAATCCCAGAAGCCAAACATGTTGTCTTTATCGATGCCGAACGCCTCAACTTCTTCGGTATTGGTGGAAAGCGCCACGAAATGCTTGGGTATATGGATTTCATCTCCGGCAGTCTCCAGAAACCATTTGCGGGCTGTAAAGGCATTGGTCATGGTCTCCTGGGTGGTAAAGGTCTTGGATGCGATCATGAACAGGGCGGTGGCGGGATTCAGCCGTTTCAGGGTTTCCGCTATGTGCGTCCCGTCGATATTTGAGACAAAATGTACCTTGAGTCCCTCTTTGGCATAGGGTTTAAGGGCTTCGGTTACCATTACCGGACCGAGGTCCGATCCGCCGATGCCAATATTGACAATATCGGTAATTCGTTGACCAGTATAACCGGTCCAATCGCCTGAATTCACTTTATTCGAAAAATCCTTTATTTTATCCAGCACCGCGTTGACTTCGGGCATGACGTCGCTGCCGTCCACTTCGATTGGTGAATTCTCTCTGTTTCTCAGGGCGATGTGCAAAACTGCCCGGTTTTCCGTCTCATTTATTCGGGCTCCCTTGAACATTTGATTGATGGCATCGCTCAGACCGATTTCATCTGCCAGCCCGGTCAGCAGCTGCAAGGTTTCCTCGGTTATGCGGTTCTTGGAGTAATCCACCAGGATATCATTGAATCGAATCGAAAACCGGTTAAATCTCTGCGGATCGTTTGCAAAGAGATCTTTCATCTGCACATCTTTCATTTTTTCAAAATGCTCGCCGAGCTGCTGCCAGCTTTTGGTTTCTAAAGGATTGGCTTTGGGTAGCATGACGGTTTTGCCTCCTTTCCGTGTATGATGCCTCGTGATGCGGCTGCTAAGTAACAGAGTAATTAAATAGATAATAAATTTAAATATTTAGGGACTAAATTTAGGAATTTAGGAATTTAGGAAAAAAGAATTTAGGAATTGCGAATTCAGGAATTTAGGAATTGAATGAATTCTATCTTTTTATTGATTTTAATCCTTTAATCCCCCAATCCCTTAATTTCTTAATCCCTCAATTCCTCAATCCCTGAATCCCTCAATCGTTCACCGCCTCAATTCCCCAATTCCTCAATTCCTGAATTCCTCAATTAATTCGTACTTCAAAAACATGATACCCCCAGGGCGGCAGATCGACGTAGAGTCCTTCTGCGAATAGACGGCTGCCGTCGCGCTCATAATCGGGGGTGCCCAGGCGGCCTTCCAGCAGAATAGCCTGCCCCTCCATACCTGCAAAAGGAAGGCGGACATAACATTGACCGGGCTGCGGCGCATAGTTGACGACAACCAGCGCGCGCGCGCCATTACTTCCCTGCCAGGCGAAGGCGATGATATTATCAACGGTCGTGTTGCCGCCGTAGGCAGCCGTAGAATTCAGCAGCTGCCAGCTGCCGCTGCGTACGACCGGCAGGCCCAGGAAATCGAGCAGCTGGTCGTAAAATTCTTGAATGATCGAATCGTCTGGTTGGTCTGGTCCGCGGCATAGATGAACCGGTATTCTCTGCTCCCATCCATCCAGCTGGCCTTGATGAAAAAACCGCAGGCCGGGACAGAGGTATGTCAGTAGGGCGGTCGCCTGATGAGTCTCATCGGGAAATGTGGCAGCCGCGCGCGGTTCGTCATGGTTTTCCAGGAACCGCGCCGATTTGTTCTGGTAGTCGGACTCAGCCCAGAAGTGCTCTCGTATGGGTCGGGCATGCCGGTTGCGCAGGCGGTCGTAGAGGCGCTTGTCGTAGGTGTAATCAAAACCCTGCTGCTGCAGCGTCCACTCCAGGTCCCAGTAAACCTCGGCCATGAAGATGAATCCGGGCTTCTGCTCACGCACCCGGCGTATCGCTCCGGGCCAGAAGGGCTCGGTCTCGATACCCCAGGTGCGTTGGAAGATGTCAGGCAGGATCAGCATGGCCATGTCGCAGCGCAGGCCGTCGCATAGCTTCGCTGCTTTGATCAGTTCCTCTCGCATGGCTTCCTGCAGGGCCGGAATGCCATAGTTCAGCTGGAGGGTGTCGGGCCAACCGTCAAAGAAAGGATCCCGTCCAAAGGCCAGAGTTCGACGGCCGCCGGGCGTGTCCGTCACCCTGTAGTTTTGGGGCTCACGCTCCAGGTCGGCTTCGGTCCCGCTGACGTAAAAATCCGGATGCTCAAGGGTCCATGGATGATCTGGCGCGGTGTGGTTGGGGACGAAGTCCAGCATAACCTGCATCCCCCGCACGCGAAGGCGTTCGTTTAGCCGCACCAGGGCTGCGTCACCGCCAAGCGCTTCATGGACCGTGTATCCGGTAACCGCAAAACACGATCCGCAGATATCGTCCTCTTTCAGATCGTTTAAAAGCGTCTCGTACTCAGTGCGCCACTCCGGATTCGAGCGGGAGACCTCCCGGCCGGCAGCGCCGGTTTGCCAGACCCCGAGCAAATAGATCCAGTCGAATCCCAGGCGCTTGAGCTCATCGAGCTGCTTATCGGGGATGTCCTCAAGGGTAGCGGGACGGCCCAACCGAGCGGAGAGTTCGTTAAGCCAAACCCGGGTATTGATCTGGTAGAGGGTGGGATGGCGGCTGCGACCTTTATTCAACTATAGAGCCTTTCTTTGGATGCAGTTTGCAAGAAAATAGAGATTTCAATCATAAAAAGGTTTCAGTGTTCAGTGTTCAGGTTTCAGGACGGAGAGAGGTTTCAGTGTTCGGTGTTCAGGTTTCAGATGACAGATAACAGAAGACAGATGACAGACGGCAGATGACAGAGTAAAGAAAACAGGTCACGAATGACCCGTCTTCGCTCGGTCATTTTTTATAAATTCGACAACATACCTCACTTCGATATTCGATCCGCCTGAGGCGGATTCGAAATTCGCTTTTTAAAGTGTTTCTTTTTCTATCAAACTGGTCGTCTTCAGCAGCTAAGCTGACACCTGAACACTGAAACCTTCCTTCATGCTGAACACTGAAACCTGAACACTGAAACCTACTATTTCACTCCGGCTCCCGTCGCAACCCAAGCCAATCCGTATGGAAGACGCCCTCTTCATCCAGACGCTCATAGGTGTGCGCGCCGAAATAATCCCGCTGGGCCTGCAGCAGGTTGTGGGGCAAACGATCGCTTCGGTAGCCATCGAAATAGGTCAGCCCGGCGCTGATCGCCGGAATTGAAATCCCGATCTTTGCCGCTGTGGCGACGCTGTCCCGCCAGCCCGTCTGGCTCGATTCCACGGCCTCTTTAAAGTAAGGATCGAGCAGCAGATTCTCCAGGCCAGGATCCCGGTTGAAGGCCTCGTTAATCCGTTCCAGGAAAGCGGCCCGGATGATGCAACCGCCCCGCCAGAGCAGTGCAATTTCTCCATATTTCAAATCCCAGCCAAATTTTTCCGCTGCAGCCCGCAACTGGAAGAAACCCTGCGCATAACTGCAAATTTTGGAAGCATAAAGCGCCTGTCGCACCGACTCAATGAATGCTTCGCGATTCACTGTTTTGCGGAACTCTTCTATGGCATTTTTCGGTCCGGAGAGAATCTTGCTGGCACGCATGCGCACCTCTTTCAACGCCGACAAGTTGCGGGCAAACACCGCCTCCGTTATCAAAGTCGTTGGAACGAACAGTTCGAGCGCAGATTGGGCCGTCCAGAGGCCGGTTCCCTTCTGACCCGCTCTGTCCATGACCATATCAACCAGAGCGTTGCCGGTTTTGGGATCTGCAACAGAGAAGATGTCTCTTGTGATCTCGATCAGGTAGCTGTCCAGATCACCCTTGTTCCACTGGGCGAAAACGTCATACAACTCATCATTGGTGAGGCCCAGTCCATCTTTTAGGAGACTGTAAGCTTCACAGATAAGCTGCATATCGCCGTATTCGATGCCGTTGTGAACCATCTTGACATAGTGACCGGCCCCGCCGGCACCAATCCACTGGCAGCAGGGAATATCATTGTTGGGTCCGACCTTGGCGGAGATCCCCTGGAAGATGTCTTTCACATGGGGCCATGCTTCTTCAACTCCGCCGGGCATAATGCTGGGGCCATGACGCGCACCTTCCTCGCCGCCGGAGATCCCGACTCCCAGGTACAGAATTCCGGTCGATTGGAGTTCCTCGATCCGCCCGGCGGTGTCGGGATAATAGGAGTTGCCGCCGTCAATGATGATGTCGCCGGGTTCCAATAGTGGCACAAACTGCTTGATAGTCTGACTGACAGGTTGGCCCGCCTTGACCATCATCATCATGCGCCGGGGACGCTTAAGGTTTTTGACAAATTCCTCGGGGCTGTGGCAGCCGACAATTGATTTGCCCTGGGCCGGTCCCGATATAAATTCATCAACTTTGCTGGTGGTCCGGTTGTAGGCGGCCACCTGATAACCATGGTCGGCCATATTCAGAATCAGATTCTGACCCATTACGGCCAGGCCGATGAGTCCAATATCGCATTGTTCAGTCATTTATCCTTCCTCCTTTGATTGAGGTTTTAGTGTACATTTATTCCAAATCGAAAACCTGATACTCGAGGCCAAGTCAGAGACAATTGGCTCTGCCATAGGCCAAATCTGTTTGAGGTTTCAGGTTTCAGTGTTCAGGTTTCAGGTAAAATAAGGTTTCAGTGTTCAGTGTTCAGGTTTCAGGTGAAATAAGGTTTCAGTGTTCAGGTTTTAGGGTTATTCGATTTCGGATTTTAGATTTCGGATTTTGGATTTATGGTTTCGCTCTCTGAGGCGTAGGCGCCACGATACCCACGAGCCCGCTTCCAGCCCGTAGGCTTCATAGGCTTCCAGGCCAGAGGGGAGACTCCTCTCAGTTTCATTTGAAAATATCCGAATTCTTGGCTACAAGTCTAAAAGATAAAATCCGGTCAACCCCGAGCCGGCGAAGCCGGAAATGAATAGTGAATATTGAATAATGAATATTTGTTGTATTCTATCGATCCTATATCGATTCTTACCAAAATAGCCGGAATATCGATACTCAAATCCTGCGCATACATGATTTGATCTCAATAGATAGGGCCTAACGGGGAACTCTAAATTGGATCCATTCCATTCAAACCAATAACCAATAACGAATAACAAATTACCGTTTTTTATCTTTGTCCTCCGCCATCTGCGTACCGCGGCGACGTGTCTCGTCGAAGCTCGAGTAGCGAAGACGGAAGCCGTACAGCGAAGACGGGTCCTCTGTAATCTGTCCTCTGCCATCTGTCGTCTGTCTTCTTCCATCTGGTTTCTGTTCGCTGAAACCTGAACACTGAAACCTTATTATGCCTGAACGCTGAAACCTGAAACCTCTGTCCCCATCATCCCACCCGGTTTGTTTGGTGAGAGCATCCAGGCCACGAGCCCGGTCCAGCCGGTCTGGTGGGAAGCCCCCAGGCCGCGGCCGGTGTCGCCGTGGAAGAATTCGTAGAACTGTAAATAGTCGCGAAAGTGCTCATCCTCCTGCAGCTTGGAATTTTCACCAAAGACCGCGCGGCGTCCATCCCGTCCCCGCAGGAACAGGCCGACCAGACGCTCCGACAGCTCATCGGCCACTTCGCTGATGGTCAGCCGCCGGCCCGAGCCGACCGGGCATTCGACCTTGAAGTCGTCGGTGTAGTAGTCATGAAAACGCCCCAGGGCACGCAGGATGAGGTAGTTCAATGGAAACCAGATCGGACCACGCCAGTTTGAGTTGCCGCCGAAGAGGCGGGTGTGTGAATCTTCCGGTTCATAATCGACGCGGAATTGCTCGCCGCCATGCTCGAAGACCACCGGGTGCTCCCGGTGATGACGCGACAGGGAGCGCACCCCGTAGTCGGACAGAAACTCGGTCTCGTCCAGCATGCGCCGCAGCAGGCACTTCAGTCGGTATCCGCGCAGCAGGGACAGCAGACCTCGCTCACCCCGCCCTTTGACATGCCAGCGCGAAACCAGCTCCACCAGGTCCGGACGGTGCGCGTAAAACCATTCAATCTGCTGCTGCAGGCGCGGCAGGCGTTTGATGGTCTCCGGCTCGATGATTTCGACGGCAAGCAAGGGTATCAGACCGACCAGCGATCGTACTTTGAGCGGCATCCGGGCACCGTCGGGCAGCTCGAGGACGTCGTAATAGAACTCGTCCTCCGGGTCCCACAGTCCGATACTTTCATCGGCGATGTTGGTCATCGCTTTTGCGATCAACAGAAAGTGCATGAAAAACCGCACCGCGATATCCTCGTAGGCCGGGCTGTGCTTGCTCAGCTCTAAAGCGATCCGCATCATAAACAAACAGTAGACCGCCATCCAGGTCGTACCATCCGCCTGACTGATATAGCCCCCCGTGGGCAGCGGTTTGCTGCGGTCGAACAAACTGATGTTGTCGAGTCCCAGGAACCCGCCCTGGAAGACATTCCGACCGTCGAAGTCTTTACGATTGACCCACCAGGTGAAGTTCAGCATCAGTTTATGAAACACGGCCTCGAGAAAGTCGATATCGCCCGCGTCGCCGCGCTGCTCACGGTCGATTTCAAAGACGTCCCATGCAGCGCCGGCATGGACCGGGGGATTGACGTCGCTGAAATTCCATTCGTAGGCCGGAAGCTGACCCTGGGGGTGCATAAAGCACTCATCGGTCAACAACACCAGTTGGTGCTTGGCAAATTCGGCATCGATCATGGCGAGGGGAACACAGTGAAATGCCAGGTCCCAGGCGGCGAACCAGGGATACTCCCATTTGTCCGGCATGGAGATGATATCGCTGGCGTAGAGGTGCTGCCAATCGGCATTGCGACCCGCGCGGCGGGCTTCGGGCGGCGGGGGCTGGTTCGAATCACCCTTTAACCATCGATAGACATCGTAGTGAAAAAACTGCTTGGTCCAGATCATGCCCGCCAGGGCCTGACGCTGCACGTTGCGGCGGTCCGGATCTTTAAGATCTCGCTGAAGTTCGTCGTAGAACGCATCCGCCTCTGACTGCCGCCGGGCAAAGCAATCTTCGAAATCGTGAAACGGTTTAGGATTGTTCCCAGTGCACAGCCGTGCCCGCACGGTGCAGCAATCGCCCGGGGCAACCGTGAAGCGATAGTGGGCGGCAGACTTGGTCCCTGTTCCACCGGGATTGACATAGCGTGTTTCACCCGTTATTACCCGCTTCTGTATGCCATCCTTGAAATAACCCGGATGCGGCGTACCGTAAATTGCCGGGTTCGTTTCGTTTTCGCAGAATAGCAGCTCGGCGGCACCATCGACGTACCAGCGATAGTCTTCGGCCACCTCCGGATGCCTGACCAGAACGGAACCGTCATCGCTCAACGTCATAGAAGGACGGTCCGAATCGTTGGACCAGGACCAGGTGTTGCGAAACCAGAGCTGGGGCAGTATGAAAATTTCAGCAGGTTCGGGCCCCCGGTTGTAAGCCCGGATGCGCACCAGGATGTCCCCGGGATCCTTTTTGGCGTACTCCACGAAGACGTCGAAGTAGCGGTCATCATCGAACGCAGCGGTATCGAGCAGCTCGAATTCGGGTTGATCCTGCCCGCGACCGGCGTTTTCCTCGTACAGCCGTTGGTAGGGAAACTCTTGCTGGGGATACTTGTACAGCATCTTGAGATAGGAGTGGGTCGGGGTTGCATCGAGGTAGTAATAGAGCTCTTTGCAGTC
>JASJCE010000134.1 GCA_030066155.1 Desulfobacterales bacterium
TTCCCTTTCGGGACGGGGTGGATGTCGGAATTCGAGAAGGTATTTCCGCCGTGGTTCAGCCCGGTGGCTCAACCAATGACTATCAATCTATCGAAGCCTGCAATGAAGCCGACGTGACCATGGTGTTTACCGGGCAACGGAGTTTTAAACACTAAATTTAATATAGCCGCAAAATGTCGCAAAAGTCGCAAAAAAATGAACCGTTATATTTGTAAATGTTTTCAAGGCGAATAATTTAGGAATTTCAAATTTGATATAGCCGCAAAAAGGCGCAAAAAGCGCAAAAGTTAATCTTCGCTACCAGTAATATCAATAAGTTACAAAGTCAAAATTCGACAATCTCGACTTTTTACGAAACCGTCAATATTCAATATTCATTTTTTGCAGCCGTTCGGCGTGGCCGTAAGCACCCATGGTTTGATACAGGCGAAGGGATTCTTGCAGCATATTATGATTTTCGCCCGTATTTCCCAGTTTTTCGGCAAGCTCCGCCCGGCACTCCAACACGACCGGCCGCATCACTTCCCCTCCGGTAGTTTCAATCAGTTTTTCAGCCCGTTCCAGCGCTGCCACGATTCGTGTATGATATTGCGCATGATTGAGAGCCAAAAATACCTTTGCCAGTGTAATCTGAGACTGTAATTCCCAGAAACGGGTTTCTTTGCGGCGGGCGACCTCGACTGCTTCTTCAGCAACGGATTGGGCCTGTTCCAACTCTCCGATACCGGTCAGTGCTTCAGCCAGATAAGCCAGGTATGATGCTTCAGCTTCCAGGCCAAGCTTGTGCTTTCTGGCCTGGGCGAGCGCGAAATCAAGTGACTCTTTGCCCTGCATCCAGTGATTGGCGACAAGCTGAGCGCGTCCCAGGGTTGAAGCGGACACTGCAATGGCCCAGGTAGAGCCTGAGCGTTCGGCCAGTTCAACGAAAGCGCGTGCATTGCTTAAGCTGAGGTCTACATCTCCACTGTATATTGCGAGGCTGGCCCGGACCAGTGCTTCCGTATGCATGGTGCGCGAATCTTTCCGCAATTGGTCGGTTGATGGCGCGAGACGGGCGGCCTGATCAATTAAGTCGGCGGCTTGTCGCAGCTCACCCAACATTGAGCGGATGTTTGCGCCGGCAAGCAGAAATGAACGCAGCAGACGATCGGCTGTCGACTGGCTTAAAATCGGCGTTGCCGATTCACATCCAGCGATGCCTTCCTCGATAAGGGTCAGGGCTGATCTTAAATTGCCCTGATGGAACTGGGCCACATACCGCCGCTGCAGCAGCCTCAGCTTAATCTCCGGGTCCGGCACCTTCCCGGCAATGGTTGTTGCCAAATCAAGATACCGCTGCTGTCCCTTGAAATCTCCTGACCACCCCAACCGAGCGGCCATGTCTTCGTGAAGACGCAGGGATGAATGGTAATCGCCAAATTTGTCTGCCAACTCCCGACCGATATTGAAGATTTCTTTGACTTGCCTTGGGGACACATCGACGCGTCCGCCGATATCCAGCGCCCCGCAACATGCCTCCAGCTGCAGTCTCAATGCTTCCTCATCAACCGGTGCCAGCCGGGCCAATTTCAGCGCCTGATTCCAGTGGAAAAATGTTCTTTGAACTTCGGCGAAGCCGGCAACCCGGGCTGCTCTTCGATGCCATTGGGCGGCTTTGAGGAGTTCGCCCCCTTTCTCCCAGTGGCTTGCCAGCAGTCCTGCGATTTCATCCTGCTGACCAGATCGAATGGTTTCGAAAGAATTGGCAATACGGCGGTGCATATCTGCACGCGGCCGGCTTAAGAGTGAACGGTAAGCCACTTCCATCACAATCGGATGCTGGAAGGCGTAGATTAACTCCGGATAAAATTCTTTTTCATAGACAAACTCCACCTCGATCAATCCCCCCAGGCAGTCGTCGAGTTCGATTTCCGGTAAATCCAGGGCCACATGCAACACTCGCTTTTCAAATTCCTGGCCAATTACCGATGCGGTTTGAAGCACCAGTTTGGCCTTTTCGCCAAGACGATCTATACGTGCGGCCAGAACCGTCTGTACTGTTCGTGGCAAGGTTTGGGTTTTAACGGGATTTTCCAACCGGTAGGCACCCCGCTGTCCTGAGAGATTCCCTCCCTCAACAAGGGTTCTGACCAGCTCCTCGATGAAAAACGGATTGCCTGCAGTGCGAGACACAATTTTTTGCGCCAGAGATTGGGCCGATGGGTCCTTCCCAAGGAGTTCGTCTACAAATTCCCGGGCGCATTCGTTGTTCAGGGCCGGCAATGGTAGGTTGCGGTAAACGGAACGGTCCATCCACCGCCGCCGGTATTCGGGTCGGAAGTTCAAGATTATCAGCGTACAGGTGTGCTTAACAGAGTTAACGAGTTGCTCAATAAAGGCATCGCTCGGCAGATCGATCCAGTGCAGATCATCGACTAAAATTAACAGCGGTTCCCGCTCAGACTTCAATCGAAGTAAACGTTTAATCAGGGCGAATAATTGTTGTTGACGAACGTCTAAGTCGACTTCTTTCTCCGGCAACCGGACATCTTTTACGGCCAGAAATTCAAACCAAACCGACAAACTGTCGGTAAATGCCTCATCCAGCAGAATTAAGGATCCGGCAATTTTTTTGCGGGTCTCCTCCTCTGAATCCTGTTCGGAAATACCGAGCAAACTTCGTACAAGGTGTTGAATCGGAAGCAGGGGGACCGTCCGAATATGGGAGGCGCAGTTGGTTTTACAGATCGTAACTCGCTTATTTTGATTGAGTTCGAGAAATTCGTGGCACAGGCGGCTTTTGCCGACTCCCGGCTCCCCGACGACACCGACCACATTCCCTCTGCCATTCAGGGCCTGTTGAAAGGCGGATTCGAGCACGGCCAATTCGGCCCCACGACTGATAAACCGTGAAAAACCCCGCTCCCGTGAAATATCGAGCCGGCTTTGAAATTGCCGGATATCTTCCAGTTCGTAGATATGCAGCGGCTGCCGAACACCTTTAACCGTAGAGGCTCCCAGATTTCGAACTTTAAAAAAACCCTCGATCAGCCGATGGGTGTGCTCCGTGATGTAAATCCGTCCGGATTCGGCCAGCTGTTCCATGCGTGCTGCCAGGCCTACGGTCTGCCCCTGGGCCGTATAGTCCATGCGCAGGTCGTCGCCAATTTTACCGACCACGACGTCCCCGGAGTTCAGGCCAATGCGGACGCCGAAATTCAGCCCCCGCTTCATCCGCATCCGATCGGCCAGGCGCCGCAGCTCGCCCCGCAGGTAAAGGGCCGCGTAGCAGGCCCGCAGGGCGTGGTCTTCGTGGGCAATGGGCGCCCCAAATAAGGCCATGACGCCGTCACCGGTATACTGGTTGACAGTTCCCTCAAAGCGATGGATTCCGGCGGCCAGGATTCGGAAAAAGTCATCCAGGATGGCATGCCACTCTTCCGGATCGACCTGTTCAGCCAATTCCATGGATCCCTGGACATCGGCAAAGAGCACGGTCACTTGTTTGTGTTCACCCTGCAGGGCACTGCGCGACGTTAAGATCTTGTCAGCCAGGTGTTTGGGGGTATAGGCGCGGATTGTCTGCCGGCGGTTATTAGCGATTTCTGTGGGCTTACCGCACTGATGGCAGAATTTGGCATTCGCTGAAATTGCGGTTCCGCAATCGGCGCAGATCTGCTGCAAACGGGATCCGCAATTCTGGCAAAAGTTCGCTCCCGGCGGATTGGGCTGGTGGCAGGACTGGCAGATGGGTGTTGATCGGCTGGCATGGTTTTCTTCCATGGTAATCAGTCTGGAGGGCTTGTAAAATAGTTAGGAGGCAAAATAAATATGAACGTCCAACATCGAACATTGAACGTCCAACTTCCAATAAGGTATTCTATCAGTTTAAACCGTTATATCAAGCAAAGCGGCTCTTTTATTCGAAAATTTTGTTTTACCCTTCATAAAATGGATAAAAGCGCAGCGCCTTCAATATTGGACGTTGGAAGTTGGACGTTGGATGTTCGACGTTCAATCCGTTTACAGCTCCTGAACGGGGAACGCTGAACGCTAAACCTCAACCTTTCGGCAAATCCATGCCGCCTTTGGTGGGTAAAACGCTGGATCCCATTAAAAAGTTATCCACGCAGCGTGCGGCTTCACGGCCCTCCGAGATGGCCCAGACGATCAGGGACTGTCCGCGGTTTGCGTCACCGGCAGCAAACACCCCCGGTTTATCGGTCATGTAATTGGCATCGGTTTGAATATTGCCACGATCGTCCAATTTAAGGCCATAGCTGTTAATGATTGAATTGGATCCCGGACCGGTAAAGCCCATGGCCAGCAGTACCAGATCAGCCGGCCATTCCCGGGCGGAACCCGGGACCTCACGCATTTTGGTTTTTCCGTCTCCGCTGGTGACCCATTCGATATCGACGGTTGTCAATTTCACGATGCGGTCCCCGTTGCCGATAAACTCACAGGTCGATATACCCCATTGGCGATGACAGCCTTCTTCATGGGAAGAGCTGGTGCGTAACTTTGCGGGCCAGAAAGGCCAGGGTTGATTGACCGGTCGATCCGCCGTTGGTTTCGGGAAGAGTTCGAAGTTCGTGACAGATTTAGCTCTCTGGCGAATACTGGTCCCAATGCAATCGCTGCCGGTATCGCCGCCGCCAATAACGATAACGTGTCTTCCGTCCGCATTTATCGGAAACGGTTCGTCACCTGCCGGTGCATCACCGGCCGTCAGACGGTTCTGGCGGGTTAAAAAGTCCATGGCAAAGTGTACGCCCTTCAATTCGCGCCCGGTTATTGCCAGGTCACGTGGAACTGTTGCACCGATGCAAATCACGACTGCATCGAATGCATCGAGATCCTGAGGGGTTAAATCCACTCCCACATTGACGCCGGCTTCAAACCGGATGCCTTCCTGCTGCATCAGATCCAGGCGACGGTCCAGCACCCATTTTTCCATTTTGAAATCCGGAATCCCGTATCTGAGAAGCCCCCCGATCCGATCGGCACGTTCATAAACCGTTACAGAGTGGCCGGCACGATTAAGTTGCTGGGCACAGGCCAGGCCGGCGGGCCCGGAACCGATGATGGCAACGGATTTATCGGTACGCCTCGAAGGGGGCTCCGGTATGATCCAGCCCTGCTCAAAGGCATGTTCGATAATCTCTTTTTCAATTTGCTCGATGGTGACCGGCGGCTCGTTAATGGCCAGCACACACGCTTCTTCGCAGGGAGCCGGGCACAGCCGACCGGTAAATTCGGGGAAGTTATTGGTCAGTAATAGCTGGTCGAGGGCATCGCGCCAACGGTCCCGGTAAATGAAGTCATTCCAGTCCGGTATCAGATTGCCCAGCGGGCAGCCGGCATGGCAGGTTGGAACCCCGCAGTCCATACAGCGGGCGGCCTGCTTCTGAAGGCTTTCTTTGGGGAAGGGCTCATAAATTTCCTTAAAATCTTGTATCCGTTCTGCGACGGGTCTTCTGCCTGGAAGCTCCCGGTCGTATTCCTTAAAGCCGGTTATTTTACCCATGGTGTTCCCTATATTGTCATATACAGATTGGCTTCGGCATCTTCTTATATCTATATTTAAATTTATGGCGCCTTAAGAAATGCCTAAAGTGATCTAAATTGACTAAAATGCCTAAAATTATGGAAATGCTGCGCATTGTCTTTTTAAAAATGGATAAAATACATTAATTTTAGCTCATTTTAGCTCAATAATACTTAACCAATAACCAATAACTAACAACCAATAACTAATAACTAATAACCAACAACCTCTTCCTGTCGAATTTCGTCCGTCTTCATTTGCGCCAGCGCCCTCTTGTAGTCTACCGGCATGACTTTCACAAATTTCGGCAGCACGTTATCCCAGTCTGCCAGGATCCGTTTGGCGACGTCACTAGCGGTATAGTGGAGATGTTTTTCGATCATGGCACGCAGCTCCTGTTCGTCTTCGTCGGCGACGACATCCTCCAGTTCGACCATTTCCAGGTTGCAGCGATACCGGCCGAAATCACCATCCTCATCCAGGACGTATGCAATACCGCCGCTCATGCCAGCTGCAAAATTGCGCCCGGTGGTTCCCAGAATAACAGCCCGTCCGCCGGTCATATATTCACAACCATGGTCACCGACGCCTTCTACCACAGCCTTAACGCCGCTGTTGCGAACACAGAACCGTTCTCCGGCGACGCCGCAAATATAGGCTTCACCACTGGTGGCGCCGTAAAAAGCGACATTGCCGATAATGATATTTTCCTCAGGTTTAAAGCTGCTGCCGAACGGCGGGCGGATGGCTAATTTGGCGCCAGAAAGACCTTTGCCAAAGTAATCGTTGGCGTCACCCTGGATATGGATGCTGACGCCCGGGGCGCCAAAGGCGCAGAAGCTCTGCCCTGCGGAGCCGGCGGCACGGATCACGATGGTATCGGGCGGCAGCCCCTGGAGACCATGGCGCTTCGATATCTCATAGCTCAACATGGTGCCCACCGTGCGCTGGATATTTCGAATCGGCAGTTCAAATTCAACCGGCAGACCGCGTTCGATGGCCGGCCGGCATTTCTCGATCAACCGCTGATCCAGGGCGGCCTCGAGACCATGGTTCTGGTCCTGAACGGAGCAGTTATCGGAAATGATCTCGGGCAGTTCGGGTTTGTAAAGAATTTTGGAAAAGTCCAACCCCTGAGCTTTCCAATGGTCAACCGCCTTGCTGACATCGAGGCAGTCAACCCTGCCGACCATCTCACGCACGGTCCTGAAGCCGAGCTCGGCCATGATTTTTCTGAGATCCTCGGCGATAAAATACATTAAATTGATTAAATGCTCTGGCTCACCGGCAAATTTTTTTCGCAGATCCGGATCCTGGGTTGCAATTCCAACCGGACATGTATTTAAATGGCAGACGCGCATCATTATGCATCCCAGGGCAACCAGGGAAATGGTGCCGAAGCCGAATTCTTCGGCACCCAGCAGGCACGCTATGGCAACATCCCGGGCGGTTTTCAGCTGACCGTCACATTCCAGCGCAATCCGGCTGCGCAGACCATTCATAACCAGGGTCTGCTGGGTTTCAGCCAGGCCCAGTTCCCAGGGCAGGCCGGCATGGCGGATGGATGTTTGGGGTGAGGCGCCGGTGCCGCCGGATTCGCCACTGATTAAGATGAGATCGGCTTTGCCTTTGGCGACTCCGGCCGCGACGGTGCCAACCCCGACCTCGGACACCAGTTTGACATTGACCCGAGCACGGGGATTGGCATTCTTGAGGTCATGGATCAGCTGCGCCAGATCTTCGATGGAGTAGATATCGTGATGCGGCGGCGGAGAAATCAATCCGACATAAGGGGTTGAATGCCGGGTTTTGGCAATCCAGGGGTAGACTTTGAAGCCCGGCAGCTGACCGCCTTCTCCCGGTTTGGCGCCCTGGGCCATTTTTATCTGCAGGTCGGTTGCGTTGGCCAAGTAGGCGCCGGTTACGCCAAATCTGCCCGAAGCGATCTGTTTGATGGCACTGCCACGCCAGTTACCATTGTCGTCGGGTTGATAACGGTCGGGATCTTCGCCGCCTTCTCCGCTGTTGCTCTTGCCGCCGATGCGATTCATGGCAATTGCCAGGGTTTCATGGGCCTCTTTACTGATGGAACCGTAAGACATAGCTCCGGTTTTGAATCGTCGAACAATGGCATCAGCCGGTTCGACCTCATCCAGGGGGACAGGCGGCCGAACCGGATTAAATTGAAATAGCCCACGAATCAGCCCTTCCCGGCGATTTTGTTCATCGATACTGTCGGAAAACAATTTCCAGGCGGATTGATCCCGGGTCCGCACCGCCTGCTGCAACTTGGCGATGCTCATCGGGTTATACTGGTGGGCTTCGCCGTCGCGCCGCCATTTGTATTTTCCGCCCGACTCCAATTGGCCGCCGGCCGGAACCTGAATAGGCGGAAAGGCCTTTTGATGCCGCATTCGAATCTCTTCCGCCACCAGGTTGATATCAGCTCCGCTGATGCGCGACGGTGTTCCAGTGAAGTACGGTTCCACCACAGTTTCATTCAGGCCGACGCACTCGAATATCTGGGCTCCACGATAGCTCTGCAGGGTGGAGATTCCCATTTTGGACATCACTTTTAAAATTCCGCTTCCGGCAGCTTTAATATAGTTTTGTTCGGCGGCCAGCAGCGTAATATCCTCCAGTTCGCCGTCAGCGATCAGCTCCGGCAGGGTTTCAAATACCAGATATGGATTGACAGCGCCGGCGCCGTATCCGATCAGGCAGCAGTGATGATGGACTTCGCGGGCTTCGCCGGTTTCGATAATCAATCCGCATTGATTGCGCAGCCCCTTTCGTATCAGGTGATGATGAACACCGGCCGTGGCCAGCAAGGCCGGCACGGGCGCCATTTCCTGATTGACGCCGCGATCACTTAGAATCAAAACGGCGACTCCCTCTGCAACCGCCTGCTCCGCCTTGTGGCAAACCGCCTGCATGGCCTGTTCAAGACCCCGGCCGCCGTCGTCAACCGGATACAGAATCGACAGAACCTGCGACCGAAAGTCGCCGTTGTCGAAGCTGCAGAGTTTGGCCAGTTGAGTGTTGTCGATAATCGGTTGACCCAGTTTGAGCTGACGGCATTGTTTCGGTGTCTCCTGGAACAGGTTGCCTTCGGCGCCGATGGTCGTGACCAGTGACGTGACGAGTTCTTCCCGGATGGCATCCAGGGGCGGATTGGTGACCTGGGCGAAAAGCTGTTTGAAATAGTCGTATAGCAGGCGTTGTCGACTTGACAGTACCGCCGGCGGTATATCGTCGCCCATGGATCCGATGGGTTCCTTGCCCTGGCCGGCCATGGGGGCCAGGATAATTCGGAGATCCTCCAAACTATAGCCGAAAGCGGCCTGGCGGGTTTTCAGCGGGAGGGCGTGCCTCCGGGGATCAGCCGGCAGATTGGGCAGCCGGTCCAGGTCCACCAGGTTTTCCTCCAGCCATTGGCGATAGGGTTGGCGGGCCGTTATTTCAGCCTTGATTTCATCATCCGCAACAATTCGCCCTTTATCGATATCCACCAGAAACATCCGTCCGGGCTGCAGGCGACCCTTAGCGCGCACATTTTGCGGCTCGATCTCGAGCACGCCGGTTTCCGAAGCCATAATCACGATGTCGTCTTTGGTCACCGTGTAGCGCGAGGGCCGCAGGCCGTTGCGGTCCAGTACGGCCCCGATGCAGGTGCCGTCGCTGAAGGCAACGGATGCCGGTCCGTCCCAGGGTTCGATAAGGCAGGAATGATATTCATAGAACGCTTTTTTTTGATCGTTCATGGTCTCGTGTTTTTCCCAGGCCTCCGGGATCAACATCATGATGGCATGGGGCAGGGATCGGCCGGTGTGGTATAAAACCTCCACGGCGTTGTCAAAAATTGCCGAATCGCTGGCACCCGGTGTGGCAATGGGAAACAGCTTGGGCATATCCGCTCCAAAAAGCTCAGATTGGAACATATGCTGCCGTGCATTCATCCAGTTCACATTGCCGCGCAGGGTGTTGATTTCTCCGTTGTGGCATAGAAAGCGAAACGGATGTGCCAGGTCCCAGGTCGGAAACGTGTTGGTGCTGTAGCGCTGATGCACAAGGGCCAAGGCGCTGGCCATGTCCGGGTCCGTCAGATCGGAATAAAAAGCCGAGATCTGGTCTGCCAGCAGCATCCCCTTGTATATCAGCGTCTGGCTCGATAGACTGGATATGTGAAAATAGGATGACTGGGTGAGCCCGGACTCACGAACCGCCCCTTCGATAACTTTGCGAATAACAAACAATTTGCGCTCAAAAATTCGGTCATCCTCGAAGCCGCCGCCGCATCCGATAAAAATCTGATGAATGGCCGGCTCCAACTGGCGGGCGAGATCGCCCAGGGCATCGCTGTTGACCGGAACCTTGCGCCACCCCAGAACCTGCTGTCCTTCTTCGCGGATGACTGCCTCAAATCGATCCATACAGGTTTTCCGCTGGTTTGCATCCGGCGGCAGAAAAACCAGGCCACTGCCATATTTCCCCTCTTCAGGCAGGGAAATTGAGGCTTGACCCGCCGTCTTTTGCAGAAAGGCATGGGGCATCTGCATCAGGATGCCGGCACCGTCGCCGGTGGTTTCGTCGCAGCCGCAGGCGCCCCGATGGGCCAGGTTAACCAGTATCTGTAAACCGTCGGCAATGATCCGGTGGGTTTTCTCCCCCTTCATGTGGCAAATCATACCGACTCCGCAGGCATCGTGTTCGAAGTGGGGATCGTAGAGGCCTTGCGGCCTAAAAGGTTTGGAAATGGTTTTGGGTAAATTGTGGTTTTTCATCTTCAAGAGTTGGAGCAAGTTTTGTTGTTATCGATTACTTTAATAATCGGCCTAAAATTAAACGGGTTTCAGGTGTCAGGTTTCGGGTGTCAGGATGGTGATCTGAATATCCTGAAACCTGAAGCCTGAATTCTGAAACCCACTGTACTAACCCAAATGAGCGAAGAACGCTCATTTAGGCGTTATTTGTTATTTGTTAATCGTTATTGGAATTTGATGAGGGCCTGATTTGATATCTCTATCATCAATGACATATAAAAAAAGAGTTCATCCCTTTTAAACCAATAACCAATAACGGGTAACAATTAACTCCCAATTGGTTTTTATTCAATTGGGGTACTAAACAACACCTAATCTTTGTGCTGCCGGTTTCTTATCCCTTCCGATTTTCTTGATATTTCAACAGCCTTTCATACCAGTTTTTTAACCTTCTGACAATTCGATAATTTATCTGATAATTATGCCTGCCGGCAGACCATGCATTTGCCGGCAGGCATTCGCCAAAGTGAGGATGCTATGGCTTAAGTCTGCTGGACAGGTTTGAACTGGCCGACCGCGTCATCGGCGGCGGCAGCACTACCGGCTCCGCCCGCGCTGCCGACACCGCCGTACGAAGATACTTCAAAATCCGGGTAGGCATTGCCGCCGTGTTCGACGAGGTCAAGACCTTCCAGTTCCTCTTCCGGTGAAACGCGCAGACCGACGGTTTTGTCAATCAGCTTGAACATCAGGAAAGCGGCCGGGAAGACCCACAGGAAGCAGGCGCCGATTCCCAGAAGCTGGACACCGATGATCTTGACCGAGGTGCCCCCGATATTGAATATACCGGCGGCCAGGGTGCCCCAGGCACCGCAGGTGCCATGTACCGATATGGCGCCGACCGGGTCGTCAACTTTGATCTTATCAAAAAAGAGCACTGACAGCACAACGATAACCCCTGCGACGGCACCGATAATGACGGCGCTCATGGGCGTGACATTTGCACACCCTGCCGTAATGCCCACGAGTCCGGCCAGGGCACCGTTCAGGCTCATTCCAACCTCCGGTTTGCCGAATTTAATCCAGGATGTAATCATCGCCAGAACCGCTCCAGCCGCAGCCGCGAGGTTGGTGTTGACAAATATCATAGCAATGTCTTTGTTGGCGGCTGTGGTTGAACCGGGATTGAAACCGAACCACCCGAGCCACAGAATGAGCACGCCCAATGCCGCCAGCGGCATATTGTGTCCCAGGATGGGTTTAATCTTACCGTCTTTAGTGTATTTTCCCATGCGGGGTCCCAGGACAATCGCACCCGCCAGAGCGGCCCAGCCGCCGACGGAATGGACCACTGTTGATCCCGCAAAATCGATGAATCCAAGGCCTTCGAGCCAGCCTTCGCCTTTATACAGGCTGCCCCAGGCCCAGCTGCCGAAGATCGGATAAATGATGGCACTGAGCACGGCGCTGTAGATCAAATAGCCGGAAAATTTCGTTCTTTCAGCCATGGCGCCAGAGACAATGGTTGCCGCTGTGGCGCAAAACACCACCTGGAACATCCAGAACGCCAGAACCCAGGGATCGCCGCCGACTGAAAAATCGGACAGAAAAAAACTGGAAGTGCCAAACCAGCCGGTTGACGTGGCACCGAACATAATTCCGAAGCCAATTGCCCAAAACGCCAAAGAACCCATCGAAAAATCCATCAGGTTTTTCATCATAATGTTGACCGCGTTTTTAGCCCGCGTAAAGCCGGTTTCCACCATGGCAAATCCGGCCTGCATAAAAAATACCAATGCTGCCGCTACCAGGGTCCAGACATAATCGGCATGCGACTGGACCAGATCGATCAGGTTTTTGTTGGATTCGATTGTCGGCGGCTCGTCACCCGCCCAGGAACGCGCAATGCACAATGCTGCAAATAAAATTGAAAGTCCTAGTTTTTTCATCTATTTTTCTCCTTCAGCGGCTACCTTAGTTCGCTGCGTTCAAATTTTGCTTTAGTACCTATCTATTGATATCAAATCATGTTTGCGAAGTATTTGAGTATTGATAACAGAGGTGAATTCAAATCGATAGAATACCTCAAATATTCAATATTGACGGTCTCGTAAAAAGTCAAAATTGTCGAATTTTGACTTTGTAACTTATTGATATTACTGATAGCGAAAATTAACTTTTGCGCTTTTTGCGCCTTTTTGCGGCTATATGAAGGAATGTATTCTATCTATTTTGTAAAATAAAGACTGAGCGAAGCGATACCATAAATCTTCAATCTTCATTTTCATTTTCATCCCCGCGCTAAGCCACTGAATAACATGCAGATATCCATTATTTTGCATAAATCCCCATTTATGCCCTGATTTTCCCTACCATTTTACTATAGTTTTTTAAATCCAAAAAATTGCCTAAGCCTTTGAAATTACGCTAAAAAAAAATTGTAAAAATTGTAAAAAAATCGTTGACAAATTGGCCGTTTCTTGACAAAAAAGGTCGACATTTAACTCGACTAAATAGGTCAAGAAGTTTTCCGTGTAAAAAAGTCGGGATTATACCGTATGCCAATCACACCGAAAAAAAATCAATACGCTTTACGGGCTATTTTCGAACTGGCCAAGCACGAGGGCAAAGGGCCCAAAAAGATTTCCGAGATCGCCGAAGTCCAGTCCATTCCCCTGCGATTTTTAGAAGTCATCCTGAGCCAGCTGAAAGGAAGTGGCCTGGTGGATTCCAAACGTGGTTTTTACGGCGGTTATTACCTCACGCGCAGTCCGGATAAAATCACCGTCGGAGATGTTCTGCGGTTTATGGACAAGGCAATCGAATCGGATAATTGCCCGGCCTGCGTGTCAAAAGGCAACTGCCCCTTCAAGGGTAGCTGCGCTTTTTCGCATATGTGGCATCGTGTCAATAACGCCATTTTTGAAATATATGACGGTACTTCGATTCAGGACCTGATAAACAACGAGAAACTCATCCTTATGAGGATGGATGAATCTACTTAATCTAAATATTGTCAAAAGGTAAGGAACCAACATGGAGAAGGGAAGAGCACTGTTAAGCTGCACCGCAATATTGTTAGT
>JASJCE010000013.1 GCA_030066155.1 Desulfobacterales bacterium
GTTATGATTGGTGTGGGAAAAAATTTGATCGAGACCGTTCGCTCGCCGCGATATCTCAGCACTCCAGGCTCTGGCAATTTTAAAATTAAGCTCGCTGTCGATCCGGCGCGATAAGCTGAGAAAAGGCGGTTCATCCGGCCGCCGATCCTGACGGATACGATCCAACGTGGCACGATCGATATGGGCACCAAGCTCTTCGAGCTCGTGCCAACTGCAAATATGCTGCAGTTGATGGTAAAGGTAACAACGTGCCTTGGGATAATTTTCTCGATAATGAAGGGCTTTGCGGAAACAATCGATGGCGCGGGTATGCCTTCTTTGATGTTGATAAACCAACCCTAAATGATAAAGCGCGGGGGCAAAATCAGTCTTGATTTTCAAGGCCGCCTGATAGCAGTCAATCGCATTTTCAAACTGCCGCATTTTTTGAAACACATTCCCGAGGTTATGACTGGCCAGCACATAATTGGGATCGATAAACCTTGCTTTTTTATAACTGGCAACAGCGTCCGGCAGTCTCCCCAATTGCTGGTATATCGTTCCCAGGTTGTTATGGGCTGCCGCGTTAGCGGGATCGATGCTCAGCGCAGTTTGATAGGCGGCTATGGCGTTACCGATCTGATCCATGCTTTTATATAAACGGCCCAGATTAATATAGGCTCCCGTCAGCGCCGAATTCAGACTCAGGGCGCGATGATAGGACTCGATTGCCGGTTCCAGCCTTCCTTCGAGCTGTAATGTCTGGCCCAATCCATAGTGGGCATCGGCATAATTCGGGCAGAGCTGGATAGCTTTGCAACTGCAGGTCGCAGCCCGGTTCAAGTCTCCCTTGTCCCGGTAGACATTTCCAAGGTTATGGTAAAACATTGCCTGTCTGGGATCCAGCGAAATGGCCTGCCGGATCATATCGACGGCCCCATCATAATTTCCGGTTTGATAGAGCGTCAGTCCGCGAAGATGAAGTGCATCGGCATTGGTCGGATCATTTTCAAGGATATACCGATACATGGCTTCAGCACCTTTAAGATCGCCCTGCTGGTGCATCGTTAAAGCAGTATGGATATCCTCATCTTTGGACTCAATCGATTTGCTGTGATCCATCAACGGCTAGCCTTTTCGTATTATAGTAGGCCCAAAGATTTCCTTGAAACTGATAGTTGCCCCAGTGGGATAACCGGCTTTCCATATCGGCCCGAATTTCACCGCCCAATTGTCGCCATAGGTCAGAAATTGATGGTCGTTATTCATTGTACATTTCTGTCCAGTCTGCCTTGATTCGGATTTTGGGTAGGGCTTAGCTTTTGCTCCAACGCAATGGCATCCGCATTCCATGGCTCGATCTCAAGCACTCTATTGCAAAATACTCTGGCATTTTCCAGTCTGTTGAGATCCAGGCTTATATAAACGGCCGCCATTAGCGTCTCGATGTCAGTTGGTTCTTCCCGCAGAACCCTCAAATAGATCTCCAATGCATCTTCGGTGCGGCCCAGCTCGACATAGTAGAAATCAGCCAGGTTCTTTTGGTAGACCGAATTGAATGGTTCCAAACGGACGGCTTCCTGATAGTGCGCGAATGCCTCGTCTTTCAGGCCGCATTGGTAGGAAAGAACCCCCAGGTCGTTGTGAGCCAAAGCAAACTCAGGGTGAACCGAAATTAAATTTTCGAGCGTTTCGACGGCCGCTGCAATATTTCCGGCTTGAAAGAGCGCCTGACTCTTCTGGTAGCTCGCTTCCGGCGTTGGTCCAGCGTGTTCGGGCTGTTCCCTGGCTTTTAATTTCTCAAGCATCGATGAGGCTTCATAGTGCCATGGTTCGATATCCAGAACCATTTGATAATAATCTGCAGCCCTATCAAACCTTTTTTCGACGATATTCAGGTTGCCGACAATCATTAAGGTTTCAATATCATCGGGACACATTTCGATGATTTTTCGGTAATGTACCAGCGCTTCGCCGACATTGCCAAGTTGGGTATAGTACAGGTCAGCTAATTTTTTGCGATAGAACATATTTTCGGGGTCAAGTTCAATTGACGTGCGATAGAGATCCAGCGCTTTAGCTGGCTCATCGAGATCCCAGTATAGGTTGCCGAGCTCGAAATGCGCTTTGGTGCACTCTGGATATGCACTCAGTAATTCCTCAAGGGCATTGACCGCCATTTCCATTCGGCCCGCTTCAATCAGCAATTGTGCGTCTTGAAACATATCGTCACTGGATTTCATTTTTACTCCCTCCGGTCTTAGACTCCATCAGATTATTGCCTGGTTTATGCGGCTGTCAGGTTTGGCGGCCGCAATTCGGTATCGGTGGCGACCTTTTTGGGGGTCCACCGATGACTTCGATTGAGGCCTGCAATTTTCGATAAAGTTCATGATTGTCGGCACACAACTCGAGTGCCTGCGCCAAGTTCCAAAGTGCACTGCTGACATCGCCAAGTCGAAACCGCAACTGGCCAATCTGCCAACGTAAATCGGCTGTGTTGGGGTGACGATGTTCTATCATTCCTTCGAAAATGCCGATGGCCCGCTCGTATTTTTCCGCCTGACAAAGGCCCTCAATGGCACCCGCCAACTCAGTTGACGGCTGATCATTCACGATATCATCAGGATGCGAAACCGTGCTGCATCCTGGCAATTGCCGGCTTAACTCACGTTTCAGATTGAGTGCTTTCAGATCGCGCGGGACGTACGCCAGGTAAGCCTCGAGCCGGCAACGCGCCAGCGGCAGATCTTGGTGCTTGAACGCCTGGCCGGCCGATAAATAGAGTTCTCCGATACGCGCTTCCAACATTTCTTCAGCTTTATCAAGCCAATCGGCTTGCGGAAAAAGATCAGCTGCCTTCTCAAGCTGCCTTCTGGCAGTACGCCATAGTCCGAATTCTATGTAAAGCGCGATCAGCTCCCGCCAAGCAGATGAATTGACGTCATTTGCGTCAAGGCTGATTTGATACGCCTTTTCAGCCTGCCATAGTTCTGCAGCGGCAGCATGTCGGCGCGCCAAGGCGAGCGCTCGGGCAGATGATCTAACCGGTTTTTCGTCGATTTGCACGAGTTCATGGAAGTAATGATATTTTTCATGAATTTGGCTTAAAACGTATGCAATGATATCGCCTTGCGATTCGTAGTAGGAAGCAAGGCACGCCAACTCGGTAGTCAAAATCTCCTGCCGGCTCATTTGGTCTCGCGATGATTCAAGCAGTTCTCTGCTTCGATACAAATCCTGCAGGTTCGACAATCTACCGATTTCCAGCAGGCCAAGCATTGTCCGGTGAGATTCTTGAAATTGGTCCAGGTGGGAATTTAATTCTGTTAAGTCATTGACCGGAATCTGATGCCCGGTCCGCGCCAACCGGAGCATCTTTTCTGACAGGCGCTGACCGTTTAGGCAGCCGCGCTGGCAAATTTGCAGTTCATCCAGCATCGATTTTAATTCAACTGAGATTTCGTCGATTGCTATTGATGAGGACCAATCAAGGCCGGACAATATAAAATCCACATCAGCATCCGGCCTGAGCGCGGTCGCCAAGAACTCGGACAGGGTCTTGATTTCCGATCCTTCGATAAATGCGCCGCCGATACTGGTGTCAATGACCTTCAATTTCAGGTCTGATATTGTCTTCTCTAACTGAATTCTTTCAGCGGTCCATTGCGGCAGTGAGCTGACGGGAATTCCCCGGACGCCGTCGACTTTAAAGGATTTACTTGGATCTATTTGGTAGTGATTGGCAGCGTGCTTTGAATGGCTATCGGTGCCGCCAATGGCCAGGTCCATTCCCACCAGTGCTATCGGGGTACATCCGAGTGCATTGGCCAGCGCGATAGAGGCCATACCAACCGAATTATAGCCCGTTAGCTTGGCTTTCAGATTCCAACGCGGTGCAATCCAGGTTTGATAGATTCTGCTGTCCGCTGTTATGCCGATTCGACGGCGGCTTGGGATAGCCCGGACAATGTCCGGATTGCTTTCCAGCCCGAAGACCAGCGCAGATTTCTGCAGTTGGTCCAATACGGGTCGAATTTTTTCGAAGTTGTTTTCATGCAGATCAACGGTAACGACCATGTGTGGTATGATATGGTGTCGCAGCAGTGCTGCAACGGCCGAATCACAGGCAACTATCAGGGCCCGATCCTGGATTTTCGCCAACGAGCCCAGAGCCTTGTCCAAGGAGGGGCCGGCGGCGACGCAGACCGCAGGTATCCCTTCTAATTTTCCGGCCAACGACCCCAGCGAAGCCCCTCCAAAGAAGCTTGGAAGATTCTCAATTGAATTGGTCAATAACCGACGGCCGAATTTTCTGGCAGTACCGTAAATATCGCGCGCCCGCCCGACGGCGCTTTGTAATTGTTCATTGAAACTGATAAATGATTCTTTGAAAATTGAGGCATATAGCGGATGAGCTAAGATCCGGGGGGTTCCGAAACACACATAATCGTTGCACCGGGAGATGATATTATCGGGATTCTGATCAGCGCCGACAAACAAATCGAGCCGCTTATACTGCAGCAATGACCTCAAATCGACCAGATGCAATGCCAGATCAAAGATCGCCGGTTCGGATTCTATAACGATGAGTCGCGGCGGCGGGCGAAACAATTTCAAGGCGGCCAGTGGTCCGTAACCGAGTCCCATCCCATGAAAAATCACGGTATCGTACGCCTCGATATTCCAATTTTCCATCAATCCGATCATACGATTCAAAACGCCCCGATGCGGGTAAAGGGAAATCGATTTTCGGCCGGGTATCTGGCACATCAAATTGGCCTCACCGGCGGAATTGGTGCACGGATAGAAGGCGATCCGCCGCTGCGGTGGATATTTTTGAAATGCTTCTAATGTCTCGAGCGAATGTGCATTCAAGCAGTTTAAATTATTCTGATATATTTCGTCCGGTGTGACAGATTTCATAAAGTAGAACTTCTGGATTTGAATGATCGGAATGGGATTTAGGTTAAATTAGGCTCCTATCGTTAAATCAGTTGATCTGGTACGGTTTTCCGAATTTAAACTTCTTATCATCCCGCCGGAAGTGTGACCCCCTGCTTTCCTGCCGCGCAAGGGCGCAGTCAACCACTTGATTGGCGGTAATGGCCATATTACGGACTCGATAATATTCATCAATTTCTGAAACGCCCAAACATCCCAGTGCCCCGAGCTGTTTAATCCAAAGACTGAGCTGCTTACTGCACTTTCTCAGCCCGCGCTTATCTCGTAAAATGGCGGCATGTTTGCGCATGGCTTCTTTGATCCTGCGTTTAAGGGTGGCGAGGACCTCGGTCGCCTCTCTATTCCGGTCCGCATAAGAGCAGGGCACCGCGGGCGAAGCGACGGTTGGGACGCTTTTTTCCGCCCTCAGCTTCTTGGCGCGGCGAGCGGCAAACTGCCCACAGCGCTTGCCGAAAACCTGAGTGGCTGTCATCATGCAACCGCCTATTCTGTCGGCACCATGAGGACCGGCTGCGACTTCACCGGCCGCAAAAAGGCCCGGTACGGTGGACTCGCCCTGTTCATTTATCCTTACTCCGCCGTTAAACGCGTGCGCAAAATGACAAATCTGAATTTCTTTTTCCGTTTCACCATTCCCCCGCCAATACAGCTTACCGTTTTTCTTTGCCGCTTCGGCAATGGCAATATCAATCAATCCCGCTGAATCGCGGCAGCTGAACGGCATATGCGTGTTCCTTTTTTCCAGCAGACGCGATGTATTTGATGATTTCGGCAGGTACCGGTTCAGGACATCATGACCGGACGAATCGGTGACCTTGGCGCACCGGTTCAGCTGGTCGATCGGCAAAAAACGACGGGTACTGTCGCCTTTGAGCCCCAGGGCAAACTGAATGAACTCCATATTCCTTAATTCGGCACCTGCCAAATGTGCCAGGGCATATCCGTCGCCGGAGTTGCTGTCCATCGCCAAATTATCTTTAAATACTCCGCTGCCTCCGCCAGTTGCCAATACGGTTGACTTTGCTAATATTTCAATGAATTTAGGTGATTTCAGCCAGATTCGAGCACCCTGGCAAACCCCATCATACACAAGCAAATCCGTTACACTTCCCGTCACGATCCTGACAGGCAGACGCCGAATAATTGACAAAAAGGATTGGCGCACATTGCGGATGTCTTCAGTTAAAAAGGCCCGTTGCACCTCGCTGAAGCATCCTCGGGCCCGAAGGTATTCACCTCGATTTTCGCGTTTGAATCGGAGACCGTATGATCGCAAATCATCAAAACGAGACCCGGATTCTTCCGCTAATATGCGAACCAGCTTGGGATCGCATTGGCCCAGGCCGACCCGCATAATGTCTTCGTAAAAGGCTTCGTAGTTTTCATCGGTCCGCTCGAACTCCTCTAGCGCCTGTATGCCCCATCCGTTGGCAATATTTGAAAAGGTGGACCCGCCGGCGGCAACCTCCTCTGCGGCCAGCACCAATACTTGAACATCGGAATGGCTGGCTTCAATCGCAGCCCGGATACCGGCAGCACCGGCTCCCAGGATTAATACATCTGTTGATATCGTTTCCACATCGGACACCTATTCAGATTAAATTTTGCAATTCTCATACCAATAAAAAACCACGCTTATAGGCGTGGTATTTTGTCATCTTGTCTGCCAATCTGTCTCAACCAATTAAGTAAATCGTCCGCTCAAATTATTTCGTTTTCACCCAGTAATTGGGTTCAATATAACCTCCCCATTTTTTTAGTTCTTCTTCAAATATTATTTGTTTCTGAGAAACGCAATCATCCTGAATCCCTTCCCGATCCTCTCTCTTTCTTAATATGCGATAGCTGATAGAATGAATATAATGTTCAGGAAAATCCTGCGAATGTCCACCTTTTGGTAAATCAGCTAATATGCCTTTTGTCAATTCAGAATAATAGTCTCGAGCGTTATTGCACTCGTACCACCTCAAAAACGTAAAGTAAGGCGGGGGCGTTGTCAATATTAATACCGGAAGATTCAAATTAACTCCCTCACTAGCTAAAAAATCTAGCAATGATCCCGGTTTGGCGCCTTCAGGGAGAACAATTTCATGGGTTTTGTTGCAGAAACTTTTCAGTTGTCTCTTTTTTTGCTCGTATCCTTGAACAATTTTTTCAGCCTTTCGAAAATCCTCAGTTGTATCAATGTCAATGGACTCAGTATTATCAGTTTGAATTCTTAAGGTTCTTTCTCCGGGTAGATAGGGCCAATTTTGGGGCGTTTTGAAAAAATAATCTCTTCTCATCAACGAGTAAGTTGCATTTCCGGCTCCACACCACAATGGTGCTCGATTGAACATCTTTCTGTATAAAATTCCTTTTTTAAACCAGTAATCAAATGTTGAGAAATTACTTGGAATAACGGAGACTACCCTGTCAATCTGACGAGAGTACAGCGGAGGTAATATCTCATCATTAATCCTTCGAGCGTTTCGAAAAGGATAGGTTGGCATCATTAAGAAAAGAAACTCGATATCTGGAAAATTTTCAAGAAAGTGGTTGCAGACATCTCTTAAATCTGCTTTGTCAGTTGCCAGTCTATCTGGCCTTTTAATGGTTTGGACTTCTTTGGACGAATATCCGCGCCTAACTAAATCCAATACTTGATCACTCTCACTGGATACCACGATATATTTAAAACAATCCGATTCAAGTGCTGTATCAATTGACCAAAACAACAATGGTTTGTCGCCTAAAATTGAAATATTTTTATTTTTCAAGCGTTTAGACCCTAATCGGGCGGGAATAATCGCAGCAATATTCATTGGAATAATTTATCTCTTGATTAGTTCAAAGTTGACAAACTCAGCATTCTGATCTCCCCACTTGATACTATCTTCAAGACAATAGCCATTGCCAAACAGCTCTTGAATTTTCAGTTCGTCATAATATTCCGCCCAGGGGGTACCTTCACCGTCTGTCATACAGCCGAATTCATCAAAGGGTGGTTTGCCGCACAGATCCCATCGCTCGTATGGGTACATCAATATAATGAGCTTGGCTCCCGGCTTTAGAAACCTATCGATGTTAGCAACTTCCTTCTGAGCCACTTCAAATGGAACATGGTGTAGAACACCGTGGGCATAGAAACCGTCGAACATGTATCTGAAGTCGTGGTTAATAACATCTTCAACCAATTGAAAATGGACATTGGTAACATTTAGGTAATCGGCGATCCGCTGGATAAATTGGAGGTTTTCAGGGATTATGTCACAAAAGACCCATTTT
This sequence comes from Desulfobacterales bacterium, assembly GCA_030066155.1. Taxonomy (GTDB): domain Bacteria; phylum Desulfobacterota; class Desulfobacteria; order Desulfobacterales; family JAFDCJ01; genus JAFDCJ01. Next base: position 8,212 of record JASJCE010000013.1, read on the forward strand.
TCCGCCGAATTCGAGTAAATAATGCCGTCGTATCCAAGTCCACTGCCGATTTCCAGGACCGAGCGCCCCGAAAAAGTTTCTGAGTATTTTTCATACTCCCATCCACGTTCTTTTTCCCAAAACTTGGTGTAATGTAAATACAATTTGTAAAACTCTTTATCCTCTAAAGTCATTAGGTATTCTACATTTTCCCGTCGTTCACCAGCTGGGAGTGTTTTCCATCTTTTCCGATTCTTCTTCAGCGTGTCAGCCACAGCAAACATAATTTGTGCTCCATATTTCTAATTTTCTGAAACGGTCGACAATACCATTCATTTTTTTAACAACCCTACAACCGATCGAGTGGCTGCCATAGTTCATTAATTTCATTAGGAATAACAACATTTGCTAACGTTTTCGCCTGTTCATATAATTCTAAATATTTGAATTCAGATATGTCTGCGTATATTCGCTCCGGGTTGACCTCTCCAATACGGCGCCATTCTTGTGGATCGTCGATATCAATCTGGCCCTTCTTTTTAAGTTCTGTATAATCAGAGGAACCAGGAAGCGGAACATAACAATTTATTCCGATGCTTGGTGGCTTGGTTCTTTTTAATAATTTGAACGTCTTTCTAATGTCTGATTCTGTTTCCCCGGGGTATCCAAATATTATACTTGCGTTATATGGAAAACGATGCTTGTTGTGTAGTTCTGCGGCCTTTATGTTTTGCTCAACTGTTGTTTTCTTGTTCATTCGATCCAAAATTCTCTGGCTCCCTGATTCGAAACCGTAGAAGAGAAATCTGCATCCAGCCTTCCACATCAGTTTGATCAGATTTTCATTTATTTGGTTCACTCTTATATTTGCCAACCATTCAATAGATTTTGACAAACCTGTTCTGATCAATTTTTCACAAAAATCGACTAGAAGTTTTTGGCGGCTGCCAATTGAGCTATCGATGAAATAAACACAGTTAATATCATAATTCGATTGCATAAATTTAAGTTGTTCGATTAAGTATTGAGTAGAGTGATAACGAGGTTTAGATAAAGCTGAATATGCGCAAAAGTTGCAGGAATAATAACAACCTCTCCCCATCATTATATCAATGGAGCTTGTTTTTTGGACCTTAAGTCTTCCATATGAAGGATGAGCGTAAAATTTGTAGTCGCACAAACCCCAATCTGGAAACTCGAGTTGGTCAAGGTCTTCAATCTCTTGGCCGGTCGTTTTGACTTTTTGGCCGGGAAAGTAAACTCCATTAACTTTTTCTAATCTGTGACCGTTTGCTATTTCAACAAACCCAATATCGGCTTCACCCAAAAATACAGCAGTGAAGCCTAATTTTTCAAGAGAATCATCAGGCTCTATAGAGCAGTGAATTCCTCCTCCAATCAGCAGGGGGGCCATTTTAGATTCACGACATATTTTTTTAATTGTAAGAACAATTCGCTTTGTTTCTAAAAAGTGAACTGAATAAAAACTCACCCCAATGATGTCAGGTTGTATTTCCTTAATGGTTTTGGACAGTTTGAGAATGCAGTTGTGTATTTTTCCCTTAAAGTAGATTAAATCTCTTCTCATATCAAGTATCGACACCTTGTGGCCGCTTTTTCGAAGTTGGGTTGCAAGTTGCAGAAGAGATAGTGGACCATTATGCCATGATTGATATAAATTGTGTGACTTTATCCCCTCATCATGGTAGTTCCAGGGTTGAACTAATAATATTGTTGACATCAGTATATCAGAAACTTGTGCTGCTAAGCCAGACGTAATAAATCAAACCATATGAAATTATTATCAAAAAACTCATGCTGCAAAATTACATTAAACTTGGCAGGTGATAGAAAGAACTTAAGTTTTTCCAAATCATACCATTCAATCCATGGCGCGCCACCATCCGTTTTTTCTCCCCATTGGTTAAACGGCATTCTGCCTTCTCTATCCCACCTGGATTTGGGGTAAGCCAGTTCAATCCAGCGTCCGCCCGGTGGCAGCAATTCTAAAAGTAACGCTCTCTCGTATTTGACGACGTCAGATGGAGCGTTGATCAAAGATCCCTGACACCAAATAAAATCAAAGCTATTGCTGATTTTTCGAAGTGTTTTCATCTTGCTTAAGGTATCAAGGTGTACAAAATTGGTGTTCTGTAAGTTTAGATAAGAACAAATCCTCGATACAATATTTAAGTTACTTTTAGCGATATCAAGGAATGTCATTTCGGCACCATTTTGCGCAAAATATATGCCGTCAATCCCAAAACCACAACCGACATCCAAGACTCGTTTTCCCCGCAATACATCTTTATATAATGCTTGATACCATCCTCTGACATTGAAATATTCTGCAGTAGTTGCTTTGTGGTGTGCCTCACACCACTTACTTAAAAGAGCATCTTCGTCAAGTTTCATAAGTTCCAATGAGTTGCATCTTTCAACATCGCCCGCAGGTATTTCAGTCCATTTGTTTCGAGAAATTTCTAAAAAATTACCTAGAGTTAGTTTCGGATTATTTTTCATGAGTTAAATATTTTACTTTTTATTTCCAAACGACAAATTTCTGCTAAAGGCAAATCTGAATCCCTTGATAGGCCACAACTGAAGCTTTCAAGCTTTTTAACGCTTCATAGGGATTTTCGTATGAAAAAGGATCAATTAATTCGAGATGTGGAATGGTTAGGTATTCTTTGCTATCGAATAAATATTGATCAGATAGAAATAAACCGTCCTCGGAGGCAGAACGTATTATCGGCCATAATCGAGGGGCTTGTTTGAAATCAACAATCTCAATTTCACCTCGGTAGTGATGATTTATTTTTTGGTGAAAAGGATTGTTCATGAAATTTGAGATTTCTGGTGACATGTTAAGGAATTTAAGGAAAGAGACGGCGATAATACTGTTCGGCCTTAAGTGGGCATCTATTTGATTCCAAAATTGCTGCCGGTCTGATTTATCCATGAAAAAAATGGCTGAGTCCCATGATAGCACCTGATCAAAAACGCCGTCATATTTTGAAAGATCATGAGTATTGAGTTTGCACAACAAGTTGTGGTAAGGAAGTCCAACACTCCCATAGATTAAATTTGTAAAAATATGTGGTTGAAATATTTTGTTGTAAATTTCTATATAGTTACCTAATGGATCGTTGACGACTATTGCGATTGTCTCAGCCTGACAATCTATCTGTTTGATGACCCAATGCTTGCCCCACTCCCAGGGTATTGGCCTAATTCTAAAATTGGTGCAATCATTGAAATTTGCATATGATAAACCGATTTTCATTATTATATAAAAATAGTCTCAATTAGATGCTTATATGTCACGTTGACTGATATGTACAATTTCACCGTTAATTATGATTAGCTCATTTTCCATATCAATGTGTTCATTCAGGAAGTTATCAGCCTCATTCACAGCTGAATCGTAATTATTAAAAGAAGTTATTCTACTGTTTCCGGATGTAGGGTGGTTATTAATTATCAAAGTATATTTACAGCTAATTTTTACAATAAATAATTGATTGTCATAATCGACATGGATATTCAGAAAATTAGACGTTTCTCGTTTTGCTTCCTCAAAAGTATTGTATGTTTTAAGCCGGCGTGTCCCCTTCAGCGGCCAATCATTTACTAAAACCATATGTTTAATTTTTCCCATGTTAACTTTTCGCCGTTGATTCACATAACAACCAATGGCCTGCATTTCTATATTGGCCAAAAATCGTCTCGGTGCTGGGAATGGCCGCCGGCCAGTCATATAGATCAAGAAACTTTCCAATAACCTCGAAGTCCTGATAAAGTGATTCGTAATCTCGCCAATGGTATCGTCGGGGTCTACCTGTCTTATGTCCAACGTCATGCAAGGCAAACAACGTGTTTCGGTTTCCTAAATAGGGAAGCATGTTTGTGGTTAAATACTTGGTGGCATCGACGTCGTTTACATCCCAAAACAAAAACAATCGATTCCAATTGCCTTTTATAATTTGTTCAATTTCGATATCCGAATCGAGAAAATTTTGTCTGAGCAATTTATACCCTCCATTTTTATCGAGAAAATCTTCAGGCAAACGATCGGTTGTAAACAGGTTCCAATGATCATACAAATCAAGACTCAGAAATTCAACTGCCGAATGTCGACGACAGTGCTCAAGAAATACACAGGTGGTATTTCCTGCACCTCTGCCAACCTCGAAAATGTAGTCTGGAAGATAATTTTCTAAAACATGAAATAATATTTCCCAGTCATCAAAAGTGAAATCATGCTCAGCTCCGAGTCGGCTGCATAGGTTTGACAGGTAATCTCTTCGTTTTTTGAAAAGTTGCCGGCTGACTTCAGTGGGTATGGTCCATCTGGTAGGCATATTTATATGTCTTCATTTTTTTGAGGGTAAGATTGGATGAGACAAAAACCAGGGGCTTTGAGCGTTTGATACCACTCTTCGGTTGGTTCATCAAGCTGATGCCCCGGTGGATATTGAAGGTCAAAGATCTGGTACTCGGAAGAAGCTCGGATTTGGTCCAGAAGCATAGCTACACCGGGTTCGGTAACACTGTCATGAAATAGCCATTGACTGGCCAGATTTTTGGCGTATTGCCAATCAGTACATACGGTCTGGTAATCGTGGCCTCCATCCAAAAAGCAAAGATCAAATTTTTCATCCTTAATTTGCAGTTTATGAAGCACTTCTTGGGAGTCTCCCTGTATATTATTGATGTGGATGGATATATCTGGAAACAGTTTTAAGTTTTCATGAAAGTCCGCTTCGTTTCTATCAATGGTTACCACTTCACATGCTGTACCACTCATGGAAACGCCTAAACCTATGGATATTGCTCCTAAACCTTTGCTAGTACCGATTTCCAATATTCTCTTGGGCCTGAGCAGGGCGGCAAAGCCGAAAAGAAAAGCATACTCTTCAATGGAACATGCCTCCCCAAATTTTGCACGGGAAAAAGGCAATACAGCAAAACCAGATCCCCATCCGCTCGGCATATTTGTATTCAAAACTGCGTACCTTTCTTCATGGTGTTTACTCTGGCAAAACATTTTCAGGGGCCTGATAGTCCCTGTTCGGGAATCCATATTTGAAGCCATAGCGCTCAGAGCCCCGAAAGCATTTTAGTGAGGCATCTTGGGTTATGCTTGGAGGAAAATCTGATGTCGCTTGAGCATATACCCCGCAATTAAATGCCCATTTAGCCAACTTGCCCTGGGATGCTCCTGGTTTGAGAGGATGACTAAAAGAATGTTCGATATGAAGCATAGAGAATTGCTCGGGTGGGATAAGCACCCGATCCCATCCTAAATGACCAGTTTTGGTTACGATGTAGGAGTCCATTGATCCGGCCGTTAATATGAATGGCGGAAAGGGGATGAGCTGTTGCCTGCCCTCGGTCGCTCTTAGAACATAGAGATCGACAGCGGTCCACTCTTCGGGGATCGCTGCGGCTTTGGCATCCTCGTAATCTTCTATTGTCTTCAATGGCCCCGTCCAATTCCAATTATGGCGAGGAAGTGACATCAATAGATTTCGGTCAAGGGCATTTTCTTGAATCCATTTTAAAATGCCTGGCCCAAGGATAATATCGCCGTTAATGTACAGAAAAATTTCGGTTTCACAATCCATCAGCATGGCTTCAAACATGCTTTTGAATGACCGGATTTTCCCTGGAAACAAATAGTGCCTCCAGAATCCTATTACCAGCCCCTCATAGCCATTGTCAGTTGCATATTTCAGGGTAGAAATTTCGTCAGGAAAAAAAACCAGCTTAACCGTAACTTCCTCCACATCCTGCCACTTGATGGCATTAAGCACCGTCTCCTGCCTTTCAATCCATTCGCCTTCGAAAGGACGGACGCCAACATAAACGGTGATATCTCTATCACCCTTCTTCACTTTCATAGGTTAAAGCTCCTCTTCGTAAGAAAATCTCATTTTTATCCAAAGTGCTCATAATTTGAGACCGACTCCATGACTTTTCTGAAGGCATACTGTTGTGCAGCTTCAATATAATTCCTCCCAATAGTTTAGAACCACATGCGGATTCGCCAACCATCGATGCCAGTCGGTATTCAAAAATTCCGACCAGGGGGTCAAGATTGCCACCACACGTGCTCCCGTGACGCACTCCTTTAGGGAATCGGCCAGTTTCCATTTTCCTGCTACATTGGCCATCGGATCATAAACCCGGATTTCGTTTTCTGGAAACGCTTCAACCAACTTACATCCGATCTCAAGAGCCTGGGATCGTTCTGTTAAATAGGTGTTTGGCTTGTAAGTTTGACCCAGCAAAGCCACCGCGTTGCCGTATTGTTCCACGGCTTGCTTGATCTGGCCGGTGATACGATCCACCTGCCGGGCATTAATCTCGATCACAGCCTCTTGCAACTTTGCAAAGCCACCCACGCCTGATGCAAATTGAACGAAGGCTTCGTTGTCTCTGGGAAAACACGGTCCCCCGAATCCGAGACCCGGTTGAAGGTATGGAGTCCCAATGCGGCTGTCATGACCGATAATGTGGCAGATATCCTCTGGTCTGGCACCGGTAACCGCATCGCAAATTTGCGATAAATTGTTCGCAAAGCTTATTTTCATGGTACAGAAACAATTGATCGATAGTTTTGCAATTTCGGCATTGATCAAATTAGTGCGAGCCATGAAGGGGGAGTTATCGCAAGTCCGCCTGTATATTTCTTCGAGTATCTTGCCGGAATATTTGTCTGATTCACCTATCAGCACCAAATCCGGGTTGAGAAAATTTTCAATAACACTGCCGATTGCAATGAACTCCGGATTATAGGTCACGCCAAAATCTTGTGAGGCTTTTTTGCCCGACAGTCCTTCCAAAAAAGGAACAAATATCTTTTCGCATGAACCCGGCATCACCGTGCTGACGATGTTGATTAAATGAAACGTGCTTTTTTTGGCAATCACGGGAGCAACCGTCTCCAATGCCTGCAAAACGAATTCGTTGCTAAAAGCACCATTAGACTGCGAAGGTGTCGGCACGATGATGAAGCTGACATCCGACTCCATTGCAGCCTTTTCAGGGTCCTGATAAAAAACCAATTTGTCACGAACCTTTTGCAGCAAAGCATTAAGACCTGTTTCTTCGAAAGGTGCTCGATAGGATAGCAATTCTTCCAGGTAGTCACCACGAATGTCAAAGCCCAAGACACGATAACCTGCTCGTGCCAAGCATGCTGCCGTGCATAGCCCGAGTTTGCCGAGCCCGAATACCGATATTTGCATATGTTTAATTCTCCAGTTTAGTTTTAAGAAATTCTCGGGCTCTCAAAGCGCATATTGTGCACTCGCGAAGCAGGTTCGCATAGCCATTGTTCCGCCAGGAGGCCGGTTCGGAAGGATCATTTGCGTAATGTTTTCGAGTACAATATAGAACTTTGGGAATGTGAACAAATTTAGCACCGGCTGACGCGAACCTAAGAAACATATCGTAGTCGTTTGCATTTCTGTAACCAGGATCATAGAAGCCAACCTTGTCGTGCAATTCGCGCCGATAAAGACGGCTTACCCCGAGATGGAACCAATCAGCGAAACAGGCTTTGAAATCATATTCCGGTTTTCTGAGATGCTGAAGGATACATCCTTTGTTGTCTACGACAAACATATCCGAATAGACCACATCCGAGTTGGTTTGCTCCAAAGTATCCACCATTTCGCTTAAAGCATTTGGTAAAAAATAATCATCTGCAACAAGATAGGTGCAGAGATCTCCAGAGGCCTGTTTGAATCCTTCATTATAAGATCGTGTTCCGCCTATATTCTCTTCACTTTGTATGACTTTTACCATTCTGTCTTGAGGATAGCGTCTTTCGACTTGTCGAACATACTTGTCGTTTACGGCTTCGCTGTTGTAATAGGCTAAATACTCGACCATGTCATTTTTTGTCGCGTTTACATATTTCTCAATCACCGAATATGTATTATCTGTCGATCCGTGGTTGCAAATAATTACTTCTATATTCGGATAGTCTTGGAAGATGACGCTGTCCAAGGCCACCGGAAGAAATTTGGCTTGATTAAATGTCGGTACGACAATACTAACTAGCGGATATTTCAATTTGTTTGAATTCATTATAGCAGACTTTTTGAATGCTCAGCTGCGCTTCAATCCAGTCGAAGGTTTTGCGAAGGCCCTTATTTAACGGTTGAGAAGGTGCCCAGCCAAGTTTATGCTTAACCAGCGTATTATCCGATTTTCTCCCTCTGACACCTAAGGGGCCCGGTACATGTATTTTCCGAAGATGCTTGCCGGCTATTGCCATTACCCTATCAGCCAATTCATTAATGGATACCATTTCAGCGGATCCAATGTTGATAGGCCCCGTGAATTCCGAATCCATGAACCTTCTGACTCCTTCGAGACATTCATCAATATAGAGAAAGGATCGCGTCTGTTTGCCGTCGCCCCATATCCTAATTTCTCCACCATCTGCGGTTTCGGCAACTTTTCTACAAATAGCTGCTGGTGCTTTTTCCTTACCTCCTTGCCACGTTCCTTCTTCACCAAAAATATTGTGGAACCGAGCAATACGCACTTCGATTTTTTTGTCCTTGTAAAATGATAGGTAGAGGCGCTCGCTGAATAATTTTTCCCAGCCATATTCACTATCAGGTAATGCAGGGTAAGCTGATTCTTCAGAACAAATAGGATTGTCGGGATCCATCTGATTATATTCAGGATAAATACATGCCGATGATGAGTAGAATATTTTTTTTACACCCGCTTCGCAAGCATAATTTAGTATATTCAAATTAATAAGAGCCGAATTATGCATGATATCGGCATCGTTTTCTCCTCCAAATACATAACCGGCTCCTCCCATATCAGCAGCAAGTTGATATACTTCATCGAAAGAACGATCTATAATTCGCTTGCAGCTATGCACATCTCTCAAGTCACACTGTATAAAATCGTCAGCGGCGGTATTACAAAATTCGGGATATTTTAAATCTGCACCTCTAACCCAAAAGCCTTCGGCCTTTAGTCGCTTAACTAGATGATGTCCAATAAAACCGCCAGCTCCACACACTAAGGCTGTTTTATACATTATTTTCCTCCAAAAGATTTGTAAAAATAATCAAACCATAGTCGCTCAAGTTCCTGGTAACCGTCTTCCCCGCCTAGCCAGGGTTTCTCGCCCACAAAATGAATGACATGATGATCAATTCTAGCCCAATGATCCGGTGTCTCGCTGTAGATTCGCTTTCCGGCGTTATATTTGATGTCGAGCTTTTGCCATTCTTTAAAGTAGGAATTAAGAAATCCCTGATCGCTGCCGTCATAGGTTGAGAGTTTGTCCTTCTTCGCTATAATATCATTGAAAAGACTGCGTTTCGGCCTGAGAACCATTACACCGCTGTTGAAAATGTCCTCCCAGTACGGCGTACAGGCACAAGCGGCAAAATCGCTACTGACGTCATCGAATAAATGATCTATGCATTTAACAACAATAAGGTCGCTATCCAGGAAAATGATTCTGTCAAACTCTTCATAGCCGAAAACATAAAGCTTTGTATACGTATATAGGAAGTCTTCAAGCCTAGGTGTATTTTCTCCTACACCGGCATTCACCGACTCAATCTTTTCGACGTCTCTTAATTGGATACCAAGATCGGCTAGCCGTTTGCGATTTGAATTTGAAATCTCCAAGGTCATTGCGAAAAGAGGATATGTGGTTTTTTCTCGAAGTGATTTATACATGCAAATTGCGCCATCAACGTATTTATCTCTGGCTATTAAAGTGAAATAGGCGTAGTTTTTCATTTTCTTATCAATAATCTTGGCAACTATGATTTAATAGACAGAAATGCAGTGACATAATCTGCCGCTCAGGCCCGGTTTATACGTCGGTTAATTTCTTTGTTTTAATTTTGTTGCCGACAAGATCTTGGATACATGCGTAGATTTCATCTTGCTTGCCGAAGGAGGTAACCAAAACTGCATCTGGGTTGATCTCTTCCAGTTTCTGTGGAGCCTGCACAATGAGGCCATTAAAGGGCTGCCCCTGCTTCGTCGAATCGCTGTCAATCACACCGATGACGATCAGCGGAGAATTCCTTAAGGCCGCAAATACGACCTCGGCCGTCTCGGCAACACCGAACAACACCAGCGTGCGAATTCCTTCCTGATAAAACCCGTCCATGATTTGGGCGATTTCACATTTGACGGCACTGTAGAGTTGAACGATTTCGCTGGAGTAAGCGAGTAGGGATTCTCTCAGTTCATTTTGCCCGTCCTGGGTTAGGTGGTAACTTAGGGTACGGTTGGTTTTACCGGCAACCCGTATGATCCCTTCCGCTTTCAAGCATTTGATGTAATTATTGACCATCGAGCTGCTCAGATCGGTGCACTTCGCTATTTTATGCTGGCTGGCGCTCGGCTCGTTGCGAATCGACATGAGGACCGAAAGGCGTCGCGAACGCGTGGTGGGATTCATATAATCTGAATGAAGTGCTTTAATCATCGTTCTGGTCACTTTTTTTACGGTTACCGTTCATTCAGTGAATGGTGGAAGCAATATTTGTACCATAAAAAAGAGGACAAATTTCAATCGAGGATGATCAGAGGTGAAGAAAACTCGCAAACTGCGATTGGGCTCGAAGTGGGAATTACAGAGAATAATTATAATCTTTTCAATTTTATAGGCAACATATTGCCTTCAGATCAACATCGAACCGATGCCGCCCGTCAAGGCGTCATCGAGAACGAACCACTCAATGAATGTATGGGTAACACGGCAATCTTTCGAAACGTTTCCAGTGATTCAGGCTTTAATTTGATCCACGGGCATCGGCAAAGGGGGAAATTGTGTCATTATTTTGACATACAGCGAAAGGAAGCTCAGACCAACGGTGTCTGATGCGTTCGGCTGGGGACCGCTAGGCCACGCCGGACCAGCCGCTGAAGGAATCGTGATCCGGGTCCATGGCAATGCCGTTGACATCCATGCCGTCAAATTTGAAAACGATGTGGGATGGATCGATGGTGCCGTTGGCGGTCTCATTCTGGGTTACAGAAAATCCCACAGTCGCGGTTTGCGCTGTTGAATCATACAATACATAATCCGGAAATGGCGGCAGCGTCACTTCGGTATCCGGAATCGCGAGGCCAAAGTTGTAAGCGCTGCCATCGCCGGCTCCCATTTGCCGTTTGATCGTCCAATTGTTAGGATTCTCAACGCTTTTTCGATCCATTTCTTTGTTGAAGTAAAATTTCATGGTCATGGATTTTGAGGCCCCGGCATTTTCCAGATAAGAATCCAACGCCGCAACCGGCGTTTGGATCGACATGTTGTAAGCAAAGGAGCCGGAACTCCAGGCAAACGATATTTTCGGCGGTTTCGCTTGATAGATATAGCTGGCCAATGTTTCCGACAGCTCAGCATCTTTATCTTCAAGGTACGCGACCATCTCCTCCGCTTTTTCAATTTCGCCCTTATCTGCCAGCGCGTATCCGATTTCAGCATAGGCGTCATAAAACCGGTCGTCTTTTCTGATAGCTTTCTCAAAATGGTCAATGGCCTTGTCATATTTTCCGCGTTGACTGAACATCAACCCCAGTCCATAATCGCCGTAAGGACTGTCGCCTTCCGTCCGCAGTACCGTTCGAAACGCCGCCTCGGCCTGACGAAAATTGCCCAGTTTTAGATGCCCCTGACCTAAGGAATAATGGGTACTGGCAGAAGTCGGGTTGATCCGCACCGCCTCCTGATATTGGACCAAGGCCTCGCTATAGCGGTCCTCCGCGTAATATAAATTGCCCAAATCAGTGCGCAGATCATCCCGATCACGATTCAATTCGATGCCCCGCTTATAAGCTTCAATTGCCTTATCCGAACTATCCAATCTCAGATAGGTCTGGGCCAGGTATTTGGTGGCATCGGCACTGAAAGAGGATGTCGGGTGCAGGTTAATGGATTTTTCGAAATCTCTGGCGGCTTCTTCATACTCCTTGCGCATGTATTTATCGATTCCGCTGGACAGGGCCTGGTTGGAGAGCGCTTCCAGTTGAGATTCCTGCTGGATTGCAGTTACAAATAAGTTGTCCGTGGCTGCAGAACTGAAAATATCCATTATTCTTCGCGGTAATATCCGGAGTTAAAGTTGCTGACCTGATTATCGGCCACTAATTCATGGACCTTTAGGAAAATGTTGCAGACGAAAAACAAAGCGAAAACTCCGCTAGGAGAATGTAATGTTTTAATCATTGGAATTTGTAATTTTGATATTGTTTGTAATTTGAGCATTGTAATTTGGGATTTTAGTGACATATCCAGCAGGACAAATCGCTTCTATCCATATCGGTTAGAGTTGACTTTGACGTTTCCCGGCCCCACCGGCCGGTTGTCTTTACATTCCCAATCGATATTGCTATTATGATCAAAGAGCCTGCCGCTGCAAATGCGGGCCATGCGATTCCAGCCCATTCAATCTGAGAGCAACTGATGCGAAAATTGCCCATCAGCAACGGCAACAACAAAGACATTGTTAGCGCCGCATCATTTAAAAAATGGCAGCAATGCAGACTTTTATCAACCGAAAAACCATTATCATTTTCGCTGTTCTGCTGGCCGGCGTGGTGGCCGGCGGAATAGCCGGAGCTGTTTTTGCTTTCACCCGCGACCTGCCGCAAATCAGAAATCTGGAAAGCTTCAGACCGCATGCAGTTACCCGGATCTACTCCGCGGACCGGGAACTGCTGACCGAACTTTTTCTGGAAAAGCGGGATCCGGTGCCCCTGCAGCAACTCCCTGAAAACCTAACAGCCGCTCTGGTGGCCACCGAAGACCGCAAGTTCTACACACACAGCGGCGTCGATATCAAAGGCATCGCAAGGGCCATCATCAGAGATATCCAGGCCGGTCGTTTCGTCGAAGGTGCCAGCACCATCACCCAGCAGCTAGCCAAGACGTTATTTTTGACCCCCCGCAAAACCATCGTACGCAAGATCAAAGAGGCCATTCTGGCGTTTCAGCTCGAACGGCGCTACACCAAAGAGGAAATCCTGGAACTTTACCTGAATCAGGTATATTTCGGCAGCGGCGCCTACGGTGTGCAGTCGGCGGCTGAAATTTTTTTCGGCAAGCGTGTCCAGGATCTCAACCTGGCTGAATGTGCCCTTGTGGCGGGTATGCCGAAATCGCCTTCACGCTATTCACCCCTGGTCAATAAAGAACTGGCGCGAAAACGCAGAAATATCGTCTTAAAACAAATGCTGGAAATCAAGATACTCTCTTCCGGCGAATACCATCAGGCCGTCAATGCCGAGATCCGTCTCAGGGAAAGAAGCAGAAGATTGAATCGGGCGCCCTATTTCGTCGAGTATGTCCAGGAAAGGCTCGAATCCATTTTGGGTGCCTCGAGGCTTTTTAAAGGTGGACTCTCAATCTACACCACTCTTAATCTTGAATTGCAGGTTGCCGCACAGGCAGCCGTTGAAGACGGCCTTGAATCGTTGCGAGTCCGCATGCACGGCAATGGTATTCCGGATCCGGCGCCGCAAGCAGCACTGGTGTGCCTGGACATTCAGTCCGGCGGAATACTGACAATGGTCGGCGGGCAGGATTTTTATGAAAGCCCGTTCAATCGGGCAATTGCGGCCAAACGACAGCCGGGCTCTTCATTCAAGCCGCTGGTGTATGCGTATGCCATCGAACAGGGCTTTTCCCAGAATGCCATGATACTCGACGCACCGGTCATCTACCGTGGAGCCGAACGAGGCGCCGACTGGCAGCCTGAAAATTTCTCCCGAACATACATGGGGGAGATAACGCTTCGGATGGCATTGGCAGTTTCCCAGAACATTCCCGCCGTCCGGTTAATTGAAATGCTGGGTCCGGAATCCGTGGCTCAATTTGCCCATCGACTGGGCATCGAATCCAATCTTCAGCCGAACCTATCCCTGGCGCTGGGGACCTCAGAAGTTGCGCTGGTGAATTTGACCGCGGCTTATGCAATTTTTCCCAGATCAGGCCAGTGGATCAAGCCCTTCGGCATATTGGAGGTAACCGATCATCGCGGACGGATCGTCTGGAGTGTTCGTCCTCAAAAACGGCTGGTGATGTCGCGCGAAGGTGCCGCATTGATCACCGATATGCTTGAAGCTGTCGTCATGGAGGGAACCGGCCGCCGGGCCCGGACCCTCCCGACACCGGTAGGCGGTAAAACAGGCACTACCAACAATTACAAAGATGCGCTCTTCATCGGCTTTTCACCGGCCATTGCCACCGGCGTATGGGTCGGCCAGGATTCGGGAGCTTCCCTGGGAGACTGGGAAACCGGCGCCAGGGCAGCCCTGCCGATCTGGACTCAATTCATGGAAACTGCACTCGCTAAAGAAACCAAGCCGACTTTTGACATACCGGAGAATCTGGTTCGCGTACCAATAGACCCCCAAACCGGTCAACTTCAGGAAGACCGATCAAAAACGCCCGTCTACGCCCTATTCAAGGTCGGTACCGAGCCGCAATGAATGCCAAGTAGTATAGAGCATAGCGCAGAGGGCATAGGGAATGGGGCAAAGGGCTGAGAGCAGAGAGCATAGGGCTGAGGGTCGCGAAGTCGGAATGCGGAAGTCGGAAATATGTAAGAATAAGATGAAGATAAAATAGAAACCTGTTAATTGATAGCTGATAAGCTCTTAAGTTCGTGAGCTCCTAAGGATCCGGGAAAATGAAGCGATAGATCAAAGGTGAAAGGTGAAAGGCTAAAGGCCAAAGGATGCAAATTAATGGATGAGGAACTGGACGATACAATTGGTAATCAGCCCGTAGCTGAACATAGATTTCCGCCCTTTATCCGTTGTCATTTTTCCTTTATCGCTCTGCTTCCCAGAGCACAATCAACCAGTCAACTCAATCAACTATTCAACTAAGTATAGATAATGTTTATCGGCAATGGCGGATATTTCCAGACGCCCGGTTTGGGCAGAATGTGTTGCTCACCGACCGCCAGCCAGTTAACGTCCGGTTTTATCTCCCGTAGTTTGCCATCCTCCGGCGGCCTGGAATGGTAGGTTCTGGCGTAGGTTGCCTGGAATATGCAGACAGCTTCGTTTTTTAAACTGTCGACAATGTAGTTTTTCTTGAAGGACCTCGGCGTCAATCCATTGCTATCGATAATTTGTTGGATGTCACCGGCAGGAAACCTCATCAGGACCGCCTTCGACACGCCTCGCTCGGAAATCCGGATCAAGGATCTCGCCTCACTGCTGCCGGCATAGACGGTAGTGATACCGGGAATCTTTTTCATGTACTGGGAGGCAACGATCGCAGCAGTTCTTCTGCCGCCCGCCATTACCGGCAGGCCGTAAAACTCGAAGAACTTCTTTTGAAGATCTTCGGCGTATTTGTCGCCCTTCTCATACAGGTCCTTGGAAATGTAACGCAGGCTCTGAGCCAAATCCTCTGCTGCATCCGCAATGGGCCAGTCGATTCGTACATGAAAATGTGAAAGGCTGTAGCGGCCTTTGGCAATTCCGGATGGGTCCCGCTGAATCAGAAGGGCGTAGTCCACCGGCAGCAGCAATTTGATTAGATTGCGAAAATTAATGGATTCCAGATATTTCCAGTTGCGATCGAAGTTTCGGGATAATTCCAGGGTCTTGAACTTCATGAGGTTGGTTTTGGTGGTTTTATTGACATCAAAAAACCGGATGTATTTTTTGTGTTCTGCCGGCAGGATATCTTCAACAAATATGACCAAAAATGCATTCTGACTTTCGTATTCCTGGTCCGGAATCCGTGCACGCGGTTTCAATTCACGCTTTTCGACAAACGGAAAATCTATCTGGTGGGCCGCGAAGTTCTGATAGGAGTCAATCAGCGCGTGCTGAAGTAGTAAATGGTCCAATTCATCCCTGAGTAGTTCATAGTAGGATCGGCGGATTTGGTCTGTCCGACTCAGTTCTTCCCTGTAATTCCAGAATGCCAATTTCTTCTCCTGCTGATGACACCGCTATAAAATGCATCGGGTGTTCGAAAAGATGATTGTGCCTGAAAATCCGGTGAGAATCTTTTTTCGGTGAACCAGGCGGATCGATGATTGACGTTAGACAAGTTGATTATAGCATGAAATTTTGAAGATAGAAAGAGGGAATTTATCGGAATTCCATTAACTTAGGCGAAGTGGTAATAAAAAATGAGGAGCGTCAATCAGACTCCCGGGGATTGGATTTTGATAAACGCCATCTGGAGAAGAATGTTCGAGAGTTCTTCTTCCGGCGCTCGAGAGCTTTCTTTTTGGACCATCGTTCCATGAATCCGATCATTCCGGAATCATATGACCGCTCAAGTTTCTCTTCTCGAACTTTCAACCCGCCATCTCCTTTCAACCCGTTTCTCAGACATTCAGTTTTGTAGGCGCATTGTAAGCAGGGTGCCGGAGTATGCCGCAGGCCGTCTTCTGCCAGCGGAAATACGATCTCAAGATCGCCGAAGCAATCAGGGCGGGTGTTTTTCGATTGGGACATCTGATTTAAAATTGACGACTAACTATTGAAGATTGACTAATAACGGATTTCTATCGAGCTCACGGTCAATAACAGGTAGATGTGGACTACCGTGATTCCAAAATTCTGCTGACTAAATTGGTTAAGCATATTCTCCGACTATTTCAAGTTCGCATGGTAATCCCGGGCCATTTGGGCAATCTGGCCGTGATCGGCAAAACTGTAATAGCAGTTGTCACCAATAATGATATGCTCATGGATGGCGATACCCATGACCTTGCCGGCAAATACCAGCTGCCGCGTGATGGCAATATCTTCGGCTGACGGCTTCGGATCCCCCGAAGGATGGTTATGGGCAAAAATGAGAGCTGCGGCCCGGTGCCGGATAGCGGCCTGCACCACCTCTCTGGGATAAACGCTGCTGGCGGTCAGGGTACCTTCCGAATGGGTTTCGGTCGAAATAACCCGATTTTTGGAGTCCAGAAAAATGATTTTGAAGTATTCCCGGGATTTATCACGGATCGTATGATAGAGAAAATCAAAAAGCTCTTTCGAATTGTTGACCGGATTTTTATCGATCAGTTTCTTCTCAAGGAAGCGGTCGGAAACGGCCTTGATCAGCTGCAGCCCCAGAGAGTTTTTCGGGCCGATCCCTACCACCCCACAAAGCTCATGGCGGGGTGCTTCCAGTACGCCCTGGAGGCTTTTAAACTTTTTTAAGGCCGCTTTTGCAGCATCCTTGCAATCCTTGCGGGGCGTACCGAGGGTCAACAGCAGTTCGATGACTTCATAGTCATGAAATCCGTCCAGTCCGGATTCAAGAAATCGATCCCGCAACCGCCGCCGGTGCC
Source organism: Desulfobacterales bacterium (assembly GCA_030066155.1). Classification (GTDB taxonomy): domain Bacteria; phylum Desulfobacterota; class Desulfobacteria; order Desulfobacterales; family JAFDCJ01; genus JAFDCJ01. The sequence goes on from JASJCE010000013.1 coordinate 25,521, forward strand.
CGGCCCCTTTGTGCTCATTTTTTTTAACCATTTTATACAGATGTCAGACAACAGAGGACAGACGACAGATGTTCAATTGACAATTGGAAAATGAATATTGACTAATGATTGTATTCGCTGCGCTCCGTCTAATTTATATACGTTAACTCGTAACCCTTACCCCGCAACGTGCAACTCGCAACCCGAATCGCTTAACCCGCAATGCCCTTTGCCCTATGCTCTCTGCTCTCTGCCCATTCAAACCCAAATCTAAATTCGACATGATTCCTCAATTCGTCATTCGTCATTCGACATTCGTCATTTCTCATATCTCATCCAGTTCCTGCTTCAAATCCCGCGTCATCAATCGGGTTACCGCTTCTTTAGGCGGAAGGTTTTCGTAAAGAATTCGATAGGTTTCATGTGAAATCGGCATCTCGACGCCAAGCTTGCGGGAAAGGTTGTAGACGGATTTCGCGGTTTTGACCCCTTCGGCAACCATTCGCATTTGACCCAGAATATCGTCTATGGTTTCGCCCTGACCGATTTTTTTGCCGACCGTGTGATTTCGGCTCAGGTCACCGGTACAGGTCAGGATGAGATCGCCGAAACCGGCCAACCCCGTAAAGGTTCGGGGATTGGCGCCCATTTTTAATCCCAGGCGTCTGATTTCGGTCATACCTCTGGTGATCAGGGCCGCACGCGTGTTCAAACCCAGCTCCAAACCATCGATAACACCGGCCGCAATGGCAATCACGTTTTTAATTGAGCCGCCCAGTTCAACCCCAATGATGTCCTCGCTGGTATAGACCCTAAAATAGGGGGTTACCATCGCGTGCTGCACTCTAGCGGCGATGACGGGATCTTCAGATGCCACTGTCACCACGGTTGGTAAATTCCGGGCGACCTCCTTTGCAAAACTGGGTCCGGACAGCACCGCCAGATGATGTGGCGGAATGTCGGTCAAGGTTTCCCGCATCACACCCGTCATGGTCAAATGGGTCTGGTTTTCAATTCCCTTTGATGCCGAAACAACTACCGTATCCCCTGACAAATAGTCTGCCATTTTCAAGGTGGTTTCCCGCACAACATGCGACGGGACAACCAGCAGCACCAGATCCTTGTCGGAGATCGCCTGCGCCAGGTCGTTTGTTGGGCGCAAATTGGGCGACAGCTTGAATCCGGGCAGAAAAACCGAATTTTCGCCGGATTGTTGAATCTGCGCTCTGACGTCCTTCTCAAATACCCACAGGTCGATTGGGTTGCCTTTGTTGGCCAGCAAATTAGCCAGGGCGGTTCCCCAGCTTCCAGCACCGACCACAGCAATCTTGAGTTTACTGGAATCTGTTTCGGTAGTTGGTGGCATTTGAATCACCCGATATCCATTTATTTAAATGAACTAAAATTTATTCTTCTTCCTCTTCTTTTTCGGCCAATCGGGCGGCCCCAACCACCCGTTCTCCCGCCTCGAGACCCATGAGCTTGACGCCCTGGGTGTTGCGGCTGATCACCGAAATGCCTTTGATCGGCATACGGATAATCTTCCCGATATTGGTCATCAACATGAGATCATTTTGTTCATCCACCAGCAATATGGACACAACCAACCCGTTGCGCTGGGTGGTTTTTATGGAAATGACGCCTTTGCCGCCGCGTTTTTGAACCGGATATTCATCAATGGACGTTCGCTTGCCATACCCATTTTCAGTAACCGCAAATAGCGTTTGCCCGTGGCTCAGGACTTCGGCCGCCACGATCTGATCACCGGCCTCCAGGTTCATGCCGCGCACCCCCATCGAGGTCCGTCCCGAAGGACGTACATTGGATTCGTGGAATCGGATGGATTTTCCCATAAGTGAACCTAAAAACACGTTCAAGGTGCCGTCGGTGATCCGGGCCGCAATCAATTCATCGTCGGACATCAGATTGAGCGCGATAATCCCTCCGGCCCGGGGTCGGCTGAAGGCCATCAGATCGGTCTTTTTCACCAAACCATTTTTGGTCGCCATCAAAACGTGGTAGCCGGGCTCAAATTCCGGAACGGCCAGCACGGCGGTCAGCCGTTCTCCGGGTTCCAGGTTGAGCAGGTTCACAATGGCTTTACCCAGACTGACCCGACTGGCCTGAGGTATGTCATAAACTTTGCACCAGTACACTTTGCCTTTGTTGGTAAAAAACATAAACGTATGATGCGTGGAAGCCACGAACAGGTGTTCGACAAAATCATCGTCTTTGGTTCCCATTGCCGTTTTGCCTCTACCGCCCCGTCGCTGGTTGCGGTAGAGGGTAATCGGATTACGCTTGATATATCCCCGGTTTGAAATCGTGACCACCATGTCTTCCTCGACAATCATATCCTCGATCCCGATTTCCTTGGTCTTTTCGGCAATCTCGGTATAGCGGTTGTCGCCGAATTCGGACTTGATCTCCCCCAGTTCTTCTTTGATGATATTCAGCACCAGTCTTTCATTGGCCAATATTTCCTTGTAACGTGCGATATCCTTGAGCAGATTCTTATATTCCTCAGCTATTTTCTCGCGTTCAAGGCCGGTCAATCTCTGCAGCCGCATATCCAATATCGCCTGGGCCTGGATGGCGGTTAGTGTGTATCGCTCGATCAACGCCTCCTTGGCTTCCACCGGTGACTTCGCCTGCCGGATGAGTGCGACAACATCATCTAAATTATCGAGGGCGATTTTAAGCCCCTCCAGGACATGGGCCCGTGCTTCAGCTTTTTGCAGGTCATAGCGGGTTCGACGAATGACGATTTCTTTGCGGTGCAGGATAAAATGTTCAAGGATTTCTTTGAGATTTAACATTTCCGGCCGGTTATTGACGATCGCCAGAAATATAATCCCGAAGGTGTTTTCCATTCGCGTCATTTTGTATAGCTTGTTGATGATGACGCCGGCGACTTCATCCCGTTTCAGCCCGATGGCGATGCGCATGCCTTCACGATCTGATTCATCCCGCACAAAACTGACGCCTTCAATCTGTTTGTCCCGGACAAGTTCCGCTATTTTTTCGACCAATTTGGCTTTGTTGACCTGATACGGCAGCTCGTTGACGACGATGGTTTCCCGATGGGTTCGCTTGTCTTTTTCAACCGCCACCCGGGCCCGGATTCGGATAATGCCCCGTCCGTTTTTATATGCCTCTTTGATGCCATCCGTACCGTAAATGATGCCGCCGGTCGGAAAATCAGGGCCCGGGACCTGTCTCATCAACTCATCACAGGTTACATCCGGGTTGTCGATAACGGCCGTGATGGCTTCGATAATTTCCGAAAGGTTGTGGGGTGGAATATTGGTGGCCATGCCAACCGCAATCCCGGCGGAGCCGTTGACCAGCAGTGAGGGGACTTTCGAAGGCAGGACTGATGGCTCGGTAAGGGACTCGTCGTAATTTGGCACGAAATCGACGGTCTCCTTGTCCAGATCTGCCAGCATTTCGTGGGCCAACCGCTGCATCCGGATTTCGGTGTAGCGCATGGCGGCGGGTGGATCACCATCTATGGAGCCGAAATTCCCCTGACCGTCTACCAGCGGATAGCGCATCGAAAAATCCTGGACCAATCTGACGATGGTGTCATAGACAGCGGCATCACCGTGCGGGTGATATTTACCGATCACATCACCGACGATACGGGCCGATTTTTTATAGGCCTTGTTCCAATCGTTCTTAAGCTCCCGCATCGCAAAAAGAACCCGCCGATGAACCGGTTTGAGACCGTCGCGTACATCCGGTAAAGCACGCCCGATGATGACACTCATGGCATAATCGAGGTAGGACTTTTTCATTTCTTTTTCGATGCTGATTTCCATCTTTGACTCGTCTTGGACCATTTCAACTCTCACAACTGATTTGTTATTCGTTATTTGTTATTTGTTATTTGTCTAAATGGAATGAGATCGTTTTATTTTTTTCCAATAACCAATAACAAATAACATTCCTACCTCTTAACCGGTTCGACGATGCGCCGATAGCTGGATTCGTAGATATCGGCTAAGGTTAGAAATGCCGTAACAACCAGCGGGCCGTAGATAATTCCCAATATCCCAAATAGTTTAAGGCCGCCGATAATGGAAAGAAAGACCAGCAGGGTATGCATCTGAACCCGTTTACCCACCAGTTTAGGCTTGAAAAAGTACTCGATTCCACCGGAAAGCAGGGCATAGAACACAACAAAAAAAATTCCTGCGCCCAGACGTCCCTGTAAAAACAGATAAACGGCTGCCGGAAGAAATACGGCACCGATGCCCACGATGGGCAAAAACGCCAGCAAGGCCATAATGACGCCCCAGAGAAAGGCTGACTGGAAGCCGAACACTGCGAATACGATCCCGCCCAGAGTTCCCTGAATCAGTCCGCCCAGCCCGTTGCCGATGAGGATAGCGCCGGCCATGTCTTTAAACTTCTGGATCAATATTTCATCTTGATCATCCGGCAGCGGTGAAAGCCTTACGATAAAAGAGGCCAGACGCTGGCTGTCTATCAACAGATAAAAAATAATTAACAGCATAAAGAAAAAGTTCACAACGAAACTGAGAATATTAGCCGTCATTGATCGGGCTTGCTCATATAAATACAGCCCTACGAATCGGCCGAGCTCGGCGATGGCCCGGTTGACCTCTTCTCCGGTAATCGTGATACCGAAATTGGCCAGCACCCGGTTAATTCGATCGACGATTTTGCTGTTTTCAATCAGCTCCTTGAAGGGATTGCTTAAAAGCGCCTCCCGTGCACTGAGATACATATCATAGGCTTCGTTGGCTAAAATGCCCACAAAAACCGATACCGGAATAAATAAGACCAAGAATACAATCAGACAGGTAATCAGAGAGGCTGGCATGGGTTTGAGCTTCTGGTTTAAATAGCGGTAGATCGGATTGAATATCCCGGTAATCACCGTCGCCAGGATAATCACCGATATGAACGGCCACAGCAGCCAACCCAGTGCAAAGCAGGATACCAGAAAAATGGCCAGGAAAAACCACAAGATGATGTTGCGCGAAGATGAATCGCTCAAATTTCCTCTCAAATGCGAATGGCACCAGGATAAAAAAATGCCACGGCGAATGTAACCGGGGATCAATAGGTTGGAGCCGTGGCAAGGGTTAGAGATAACCGGGTCAACTGAACAATGGAACCGATCTTATTTGCTGAGATAAGCCCCGGCAATCAATAAAAGGACGGTTTCATATATGAACACCGGCAGATAGTTTCCATCAAAGATATGATAGGTAATACCGCCACCGATGATACCCGGCACAGCAAAAAATACCAGAATTCCCAGTTTTCGACTGATGCTCATGTTCGCTTCCTCCTCAATCGCCTTCATCTGTATCTTTCCTCCGGATTTTTTCACTGGTATCTGCATCTTCGAATCCAGGCAGCCGAAACCAGCTTCGGCTGCCCTGCCAGCTGCCCCCCGGATTGCGTGGTACCAGTAAGTATTAAGGCGTTGTTAAATCAATGATAAATTTAACTAATTATTAGCAATAATTGCAAATTAAGTAAAGGGAAAAATGATAAAAAAGGTTCCCCGTTCCGGGTTCTGAGTTCCGGGTTCTGGGTTCCGGGTTCCGGGTTCCGGGTTCCGGGTTGAAGGTACCGCTTCGCTCTGTCTTTTTTTATGAATGACAGAATACCACCAACCTTTGAACGGGGAACCTTTGAGCGCGGAACCTTTTTTTACCTCTGAAACCTGATACCCTAAATGAGCGAAAAGCGCTTTCATTTAGGAGTTATCGGTTATTTGTTAATCGTTATTAGAATAGGCTGAGCCCCTGATCTTATAATTCTGCCACCAGGGAGTTATAAAAACAGATTTCATTCCTTTTAAACCATTAACCAATAACGAATAACTAATAACAACCAATTGGTTTTTAACTCAATTGGGGTA
>JASJCE010000135.1 GCA_030066155.1 Desulfobacterales bacterium
GGATAGAAGGTGGGAAGGTGAGAGGGTGAGAAGGTGGGAAGCAAATAAGCTCGTAGCTCATAGCTGATAGCTCACAGTGAAAACGAAAGATGGGAGAAGTAAAGAATAAGTTATTTGTTATTCGTTATTGGTTATTGGCTTGAACGCGATGAATTCTATCTATTTAAAAAATGGATTGTGCGACACAGGAAGAAAACGTTTACTCCTTGCGAGCGCTTCCTTAATCCCAAAATCCGCAATCCGAAATCCGAAATCGAAAAACCCTGAACGCTGAACCCTGAACCGCTTAACCTTTTTTTACTGAACACCGAACACTGAACACTGAAACCCTAAACCAGTTTAAATAGACAGAATTCAACCTAACCTTGAACCCTGAACCCAGAACCTTTAACCTTTATCCTTTAACCTTTAACCTTTTTAACTCAATCAACCAATCAACCTAACCGTGGAGTATTCATGCACCGTTTATTTTGCTACGGAACCCTTCAAGTGCCGCAGGTGATCAGGGCCGTCACCGGCCGTGATTATTTCGGGAAAACAGCTGTCTTGCGTGATTATGCGATCTATCGGGTTAAAAATGCGGAATATCCGGGTATCACCTATTCCGTGGGAGGTGTCACAGAAGGTGTCCTGTACCAAGACATCAGCAACGCCGATTTGAAAAGACTGGATTTATTCGAGGGAGAGTTTTATGACAGACAGATGCTGGACGTCCGATTACCGGATCAGACAATCAAAAAGGCATGGGTTTACGTGATTGCGCAGCAACACATGGGTGTCCTTTCGGAAGACAGCTGGCGTCTGACAGATTTTCTGGATAATGGCCTGGATAAATTTATGAAAGGATATGTACAGGGCAGAAAAAATATTTATGCGGTATAAGCAGAAGGATGAAAAAGGTTTTTGGGAAAGCTTTCCGTTTCACTGAATTTAAACACTGCTCTGCGTCACAGTAAAGAGGATTAGCCCGAATACGCTTCTCTTAAAACAGACTTGCGGACTTTTCCGAGGGCGGTGCGGGGAAATCGATCCGCAAAAATCACCTGACGGGGCCATTTATAGTGTGCCAGCTGTCCCTCGCAAAAGTCAGTCAAATCCTCTGATCGGATTTCCACACCCGCTCTGGCAATCACGAACGCACATCCGACTTCCCCCCAAGTCTCGTCCGGAATGCCAATGACCGCGATATCCTCGACCGCAGGATGCCGGCGCAATACCCGTTCGATCTCTGCCGGGTAAACATTTTCGCCACCGGAAATATACATGTCCCTGGCGCGATCGACAAGGTAGAAATATCCATCTTCATCCATCCACGCCAGATCTCCGGTGTAGAGCCATCCACCCCGTATGGTTTCTTCCGTTTTGTCCGGATCCTGCCAGTATTCCGTCATCATGATCGAACCCCGTACGGCAATCTCCCCTACTTCTCCGGAGGCGCAGGTGCACCCCTGCCGATCGACAATACGAACCTCCGCGTGGAATACGGGTTTACCCACCGAACCCGGCTTGCGTGAGACATCTTTTTCATGAGCCCACAGGAGAATTGAGGTTTCCGTCTGCCCCATGATCTGGCGCAGGGCGAAGCCGGCCGCTTCAAATTGCGCCATGAATTCCGGTGTCAATTCTTCACCGCCAATGGCGCAGACCTTCAAAGAAGACAACGCCGCTTTATCTTCCGATTCGGCTTTGACCAGAACCTTGTAGACCGTCGGAACCCCCAAAAATTTGGTGACTTGATAACGGCGAATGTCCTGGTAAGTTTGCCGGGGATCAAAGTTCCGGTGCAGTATGATGGTTGCGCCTTTGTAAATCACCGGTGAAGCCTGAATAAACAGGCCGCCCGAATGAAAAAGCGGTAGTACGATCAGCATTATATCATCAAAATGAAGTTTAAAAAAAATATCGGCGTTCAGGCAATTGAAAAATGTCTTTCGATGCGACAGGACAGCACCCTTGGGCTGACCGGTCGTACCCGAGGTGTACATAATTACATGTGCTTCTTCCGGAACAGCCGGTTCCATATGATCGGAAAGAAATGTCTGCTGTCCGTGATTGGCGGCCGTCTCACCTTTATAGTCCTGGATGTTGTTGGCGAAGGCAGTTGTGGTTTCGCCAACGACGGCCAGCAGCATCGAGGAACGGTGGTTATCCAGAGCCGGCATGGCAATCGTCTCGGAAAATTCTTCGCCAAAGACAAATAATCGAGGCGCGGCGTTATTCAACGTATACGACAGCTCAGCTGCTGCGAGGCGATAATTGATCGGGACAAAAATGGCGCCTATCCTCGAACAGGCCAGAAAAAGTTCGAGAAACTCAGGACAATTGACCAGCATCGCCGCGACACGGTCACCCTTTTCAATTCCCAGGGACTGCAGCCAGCAGCATGCCCGGTTGACTCGCTGGTGCAGATCAAGATAGCTGATGTGAGTCCCTTCGAAGATGACCGCCGTTTTACCGGGATGCAGTTCACTCCACCGCTTGACCCACCAGGCAATATTCATCGATTTGATCATATTTTCGGATCCATGTGAGGCTAGATTCGGTTCCGGATATATCACAATTTGACCGAATCATAAATCCTGTTGGAAGGTATACCAGGGAAACGTCAAAGTTAACTCTAACTGATTTGGATAGAAGCGAATTGTCTTGCTGGATACGTCATTAAAATCCCAAATCACAATACTCAAATTACAAACAAATTCAAAATTACAAATTCCAATGATTTAAACATTACAATCACTTATCAAAGTATTCGATTTATTTTGTTTGTTTTGAATTTTGAATTCCGGTCATTGGTATTTATTTGAGATTTGTTTTTTGGTGCTTGGAATTTTCATGATTTTGATAAGCGAGTAGTTCTATTTATTCCAAGCAATTAATTGTTTAAATGACTTGGCCTTAGAGGGTATACCCCTACGCCAATCAATCGACAAAGCGACTTTTGCAGTCCAACAGTGTTTTCAAACGCAAAACTAGTATTATATTACCAAAGTGATGGAAAGCTAGAGTGATAAAACGGTACGAAGCAGTGTGATATCAGGTTGGGTACAGAGACGTCTGTTCATTCCTGAAGCTGTGTAATTCGGTATTTTCGATCCTCCACCAGACAATACTTGCTGCAGAATCAACCAACCTCCGGTTTCCAGAATATAAATCAATGACCTGTAAAAAGCCTGAATTCTTCGGCTGATCGCTCTGCATCGCCGCATCATGCAGAAACTTGCCTCAATTCAGGCATCATTTTCGTTCCGTGAACAACCGAGAGAAATCCAATGGAATGTATTTTAAAGGATGAGGATGTAAAAGAGATCGCCGATCGCTATCGGTTCATATGCAACCTTACATCCGACTTTTTTTATTGTATGGCAGTAGCGTCGGATGGCCCAATGAATATAACCTGGGTAGAAGGCGCCCATCAGGAATTGACGGGTTACAGTGCAGAAGACATCTGCAATTCGGAGGATTGGGTTTCCATTGTTTATCCGGATGATATTCCGATCGTGAAAAATGCCGCTCGAATCCTACTGGAAAATCGACAGCACTCCTGCGACTACCGGATTAAGGCGAAAAGCGGTAACCTGCGCTGGGTCCGGGATCATGCCCGGCCGGTTTGGAGCGATAAAGAAAACCGGGTCACGGCTATAATTGGCGCCATACAGAATGTCACGTCCCAGAAACGATCGGAAGCGGCACTGCGCGCCAGCGAGAATCGGTATCGGCAGTTCTTCCTTGAAGACCTGTCCGGTGCCTATATCACCAAACCGGACGGCAAGATGATTGCCTGCAATCCGGCCTTTGCCCGGATATTCGGCTTCGACTCGGTACAGCATGCGTTGAAATCAGATTTGAATCAGATTTACCGGAAGTCAAGTTCCAGATCCGCCTTTCTGGAAGCGTTGAAACAAAAAAAGAAACTGGTTAACTACTCATCGATAATGTCCCGTATAGACGGAACGCCGATTCACACGGTGGAGAATACAATTGGAATTTTCGATGAACAGGGAAACCTGGTCGAAATCAAGGGCTTTCTGGTAGATGTCACCCGTCAGCTCAAGCTCGAGGCGCAGTTGAAAAAAGCCCGCAAAATGGAGACGGTCGGCACTCTGGCCGGCGGCATTGCTCACGAATTCAACAATCTGCTGATGACCATCCAGGGCAATGCATCCCTGATACGGTACGATCTGGATAATGCCGATCCACATTATCAGATGCTCGAAAAAATTGTGACGGCCGTTAATCGAGGTGTGAAACTCACTCAGAAACTCCTGGGTTATGCCAAAAAAGGGAAATATGAAGTTCAACCGCTGGATTTGAATCAGTTGATTAAAGAGTCTGCCGGTGCATTCGGCCCAATGCCCCGCGATATTGCCATCCAGTATGATCTGGCTGAAACCCTCAAGACTATTCAGGCCGATCGGGATCAAATGGAACAGGTTCTAACCAATTTACTCAACAACGCCATCGATGCGATTTCCGGCCGGGGAACAGTGCATCTGCAGACATCCAACGTTACCCACGAGAGTATTCACGCGACGTTATATGATCCGATACCGGGCAATTACATAAAACTCGTTGTAGCGGATAACGGCAGCGGCATGGACCAACAAACCCGTGAACGAATTTTCGATCCATTTTTTACCACCAAAGGAATGGGCAGCGGCAAAGGATTGGGACTGGCCTCCGTTTACGGCATCATCAAAAGTCATGGGGGTTATATTGAGGTTGAGTCTGAAAAAAATCACGGCACTTCATTCAGCGTTTTTTTGCCGGCTTCCAGAAAGGTGGTATCAGCGCCTCGGGCTGCAACCGATAGCAGCCGCGCAAAGGGCGGTGTGGTGCTCATTGCCGACGATGAGGAAATGGTACTCGAGGTTGGGGCCGGTTTTCTGACCCGACTGGGTTTTACCGTCTTGACTGCCAAAAATGGCCATGAAGCGGTTGAGGTATACGTTAATAATCGTGAAGCCATTGACCTGGTCATACTGGACATGATAATGCCGCACATGGGCGGCGGGCAGGCTTTCGACAAAATCAAGCACATTAATCCGGAGGTCAGAGTGCTGCTTTCGAGTGGCTACGACGCAGACGGCCAGGCCCGGGCAATTCTGGGCCGCGGGTGTGACGGCTTCATTCAAAAGCCTTTTACTATGCGGGAGTTGTCGGGCAAGATCAATGAAATTCTGAGCCTTTAAAAAAATTGTCTATGAAACTGATTGAGGATGCCTTGAACGAAGGTCGTTTCCGACTTTCCGAATATGAATCCAAACGCCTTCTGGCGGGTTTTGGCATACCCGTTCCTGAAGAAAAATTGATATCCAGTCCGGGAGAATTGATCGATGCCGCTTCGGCAATCGGCTATCCCCTCGTTCTCAAAGCCTGCTCCGCCGACATCGCTCACAAGACTGAGAAGGATTTGATTCGACTGGATATCAGAAATGATGATGAAGCCCTGGATGCCTACACTGAGATCATAAAGTGCATGAACGGTGCTGAAGATGGCGTGCTGCTGCAGCAGATGATTCGCGGAAAACGCGAACTGATGATGGGCCTGTCGCGAGATCGGCAGTTCGGCCCCTGTGTCATGTTCGGCCTGGGCGGGATATTTGCTGAAATACTGAATGACACCACTTTTCGGGTCGCACCGCTGGAAAAAACTGACGCCCTGGAAATGCTAATGGAAATCAATGCCCGTCGAATCCTTCAACCGGTGAGAGGACTAAAAGCCGTTGACCAGGACCTGCTGGCCGATATGCTGATAACCCTCGGACAAATCGGTATCAATCATGAAATCATAAAGGAGATCGACATCAATCCGATCATCATATCCGACGGCAGACCGGCAGCCGTGGACGCCCTCGTGGTATTGCAGGAACGCGAGGTTTGATCTCATTTTACGTCCAGGACAGCGTCACCAAATTAAAAATATTTGGCCTAATTGACATAGGTCAAAGAATTTCCTCTCGAATCAGGGCAAATAAGGGTACAAATCGACAAGCACCCTGCAAAATTGCAGGAAAAACCGTAATTTTGATGAACTCAAATTAACCAAGGAGGACTCACATGTTTTGTTATCAATGTCAGGAAGCAGCCAAAAATACGGGCTGCACGATTAAAGGCGTTTGTGGTAAAACCGAAGAAACAGCCAATCTTCAGGATCTGCTGCTCTATTCATTAAAAGGCCTCGCCATATACGGTGAGAAGGCCGGTGAACTTGGTGTTTCAATTGAAGATAATGGCTCATACATGGCAAAGGCCCTTTTTACCACGGTTACAAATGCCAATTTTGACAATGAGCGCTTGACGGCGCTGATCCAGGAAACATTAACCCGCAGAGATGCACTCAAGAGTCGTTTCCTGTCCGCATACAAAGAAAAAAACGGCCGGGATTTCTCAGATACGCTTCATGACGCAGCCACCTGGAGTGCGGATAGTCCGGCGGATTATCAGGAAAAGGCCAAAACCGTCGGTGTATTGGCAACTGAGAATGAAGATGTACGATCACTGCGCGAGCTTCTGATTTTAGGTGCGAAAGGTATCGCTGCCTACGCCGATCACGCGGCCGTGCTGGGCTATGAGAAAGAAGAAATCCATTCTTTTCTGATGGAAGCCCTGGCGTCGACCACCAGAGACCTCGAAGTGGACGCTATGATCGGCCTCGTACTAAAAGCCGGGGAAATTGCCGTAACAACCATGGCGACCCTGGATGAAGCGAATACCACCGCTTACGGCAATCCGGAAATCACCGAAGTCAATATCGGTGTCGGCAGTCGCCCGGGCATATTGATCAGCGGCCATGACCTCAAAGATATGGAGGAGCTTCTCGAACAGACAAAGGACAGCGGCGTAGACGTCTACACCCACGGCGAAATGCTGCCGGCGAACTACTACCCTACCTTCAAAAAGTATGACCATTTCATCGGGAATTACGGCGGTTCCTGGTGGCACCAAAATAAGGAGTTCGAGTCCTTCAACGGGCCGATTTTGATGACCACGAACTGCATTGTCCCCTTGAAACAAGACAATACCTACCTGGATCGCTTCTATACGACGGGCATGGCCGGTTATCCCGGAGCGAAATTCATCGTCGATCGTTCCCTGGGCAGCTCCAAAGATTTTTCGGAAATCATTGCCCAGGCCAAAACTTGCCAACCACCCGAGGAAATCGAAACCGGCAAAATCGTCGGCGGTTTCGCTCACAATCAGGTGCTGGCCCTGGCCGATAAGGTCATCGATGCGGTCAAATCCGGTGCCGTCAAACGATTTGTCGTCATGGCCGGTTGCGATGGTCGCCAAAAATCCAGAGGTTATTTTACCGAGGTGGCCGAGGAACTGCCCAATGATGCGATCATCATGACGGCCGGCTGCGCCAAGTTTCGCTACAACAAACTGAATCTGGGTGATATCGGTGGAATCCCGCGAGTTCTCGATGCCGGACAGTGCAACGATTCATATTCACTGGCGGTTATCGCCTTGAAGCTGAAGGAAGTCTTCGAGCTGGACGACATTAACGACCTTCCGATTTCCTTTGATATCGGCTGGTATGAACAAAAGGCCGTGGCAGTGCTGTTGGCGTTGCTGTTCCTGGGGATCAAAGGCATTCGTCTCGGCCCGACCCTGCCGGCATTTCTGTCACCCAATGTCGCCAAGGTGCTGGTCGAGAAATTCGACATCAAGCCCACCGGAGATGTCAAGGAAGATGTCGCCGCCATGATGAATGCGGCCTGATAACGGCCTATTCTAAAAACATGGTTTCAGGTGTCAGTGTTCAGGTTTCAGGAAATAGTGACTCGCCTTCCTGACACCTGAAACCCCGTGTGAAACTTCAAATAAATGAATGAATGTGGAATGGATTCGATTTTTATTATTTTTATTTAGACATGATTAACAGGATTATCAGGATTTTTTTCGCCTGCGGCGAGGGGCCTTTCGGCCGAAGGCCGCACTATCCTAACGATCCTGTGGATCCTGTCCAATTATTTTCTTTAAGATAAGAATCCATTCCTATTTTTCTTAAAAAACCTATAGTTTTTCTGATTAAATTCCGCACAGCTATGAGCGTTTTACAAAAGTCCTAGCCTGTCTTCGATCCGCTTCCAGATGGCCTTGATGTTTGTATTCACCGGTGATCCGTTGCCGTATTCAATAACGGTTTGGGCCTGAATCATGGCTTCGGTAAACATCGGGTCGAACGGAATATGGCCCAGGCACGGGGAGTGCCGCTTCTGCGCAAAATTTTCGATTTCACGGGTCATGTCCGGATTCAAATCGTATTTATTGATACAGATCATTACCGGTACCTTAAAATGATCGGCCAGATCGGCCACCCGCTTCATATCGTGAAGGCCGGCAACCGTCGGTTCGGTGACAATCACCACTGCATCAGCGCCGCCGATTGCGGCAATTACCGGACAGCCGACTCCCGGTGGGCCATCCGTAATAATCAGTTCAAGTTTCTTATCTTCGGCCAGTTTTCTGGCCTCCCGACGCACCAGTGTGACGAGTTTACCCGAATTTTCTTCGGCAATCCCCAGCCGTGCGTGCAGCATGGGTCCGAAACGCGTATCCGACACCATCCACTCACCACAGGTATTCTCCGGAAATTCAATGGCATTTTGCGGACAGAAATGAACACAGACACCGCAGCCTTCGCAGCCAATGGGATCGATTTGGAAAGTGTCGCCAATGCAGTTCCAGCGGCACAGATCACGGCAAAGTCCGCACTCCAAACACAAATCCGGATCAATTCTGGCCGTGTGGCCCGAAGTGAAAACCGTACGCTGCAGAACCCGCGGGTTTGCCAACAGATGCAGGTCAGCTGCATCCACATCAGTATCGCACAGCACCCTGTCTTTAGCCAGCGCAGCGAATGCCGCCATGAGACTGGTTTTTCCGGTCCCGCCTTTTCCGCTGATGATGACAAGCTCTTTCATATTAGACCGCTAACGAGGTGTTTCACTTTTTCATAGAGGTTTAAAAACTGTATTTTCCATTCCGGATATACGCTCACCAGAGTCTCCCCCCGGGAATAGGCCTCGGCAATGCGACGGTCGAATGGGATTTTTAAGAGAATCGGTAAATTTTCCAGGGCTGCGTAAGCCTCGAGACAGTTGTCCCCCAGATCGGATCGATTGATAACGAGGCCACAGGGAACATTTAGCTGTCCGGCCGCTTCAACTGCCAGTTTCAGGTCATGCAACCCGAAAGGCGTGGGTTCGGTCACCATGATCACAAATTCAGCCGTTTTCATGGTCTCGACAACAGGACAGGATGTCCCCGGCGGGGCATCCACCAAATTCAGCGATCCCGGATCGGCATAGGAAAGTACTTTTTTAACCAGGGGCGGCGACATGGCCTCCCCCACTCTAAGGCAGCCCTGATATATGGCGATGCCGTTTAAATGCCCTTTCTGAACAACACCCAGCTGCCGCGGTTTTTCCACAATCGCATTTTCCGGACAAACCGCCATGCACCCCCCGCAGCCATGACAGAGCTCTTCGAACGGCAGCACGGTTTCCCCGACCAAAACGATGGCATTGAACTGACATATGTCGGCACATTTACCGCAATGGGTGCACTTATCCGGATTGACTTCGGGAACCGGCATCGTAACAGTTTCAGTCCAGTCAATAACCGGCGAAAGAAATAGGTGGGCATTGGGTTGCTCCACATCACAATCCAGCAATTGCACACCGGAGCCCAGGGACAGGGCCAGGTTCGTGGATATCGTTGTTTTACCGGTACCCCCTTTGCCACTGGCAATACTGATAATCATGATAAATTCAACCCACTGCGGCCCCGATTTTTTCCCCGTTGATGCGCCCAAGCGCTTCAGCCACCCTGGTTTCGACCAATTCCAGAACGTTTTCCAGCCTTTTAGGCGTTATCGTATCGACGTCCGCTGCCAGTTGCTGCACCCGGCCTTCAGCCAGACCGGTGGTTCGATGAACCAGATACGTATCAACCTGCTGCTGTTCTCTCAACCGCCCGCAACCCCCTGCGGTTCCAAGGAACTCATCATCATAGATAATCGGTACCACAAATTTCATCAGACCAGCATCGCATTCAGCCACAATAGATTTTCCGGTCCTGGCCGCGCGGGAAGCCATGTTCTGGTGGGCCACAGCACAGATAAATTTTTGGCCATTCCCGGTTTCTCTCAGAACCGGACACAATTGATTGGCAAAACTCTTGAAATCTGTTATGCGCTGTCCGTTGACATCATAGACCGCTGCATTGAGCCCGGCCCGTTCGTGGATATCTTTTTCGATTTCAACCCACGCTTCAATCGGCATAATGTCTGTTAAGTTCATCCATTGCCCCCTAACATGTTTAGTATTTATGAGCATATACTCATAATGCAATCTAAGTTTTTGAAGATCGATTGTCAAGCAAAATCTGAAGGTGGCCGGAAATAATTATGAGCATATACTCATATTGAGAATGGCCTACTCATCTGAAACTTCAACGAATTATCTCGCAGAGCCCGCTGAGCACACAGAGTTTTTTTTGATTTTTCTCTGAGAACTCTGAGAGCTCTGTGAGAGATTAATTTTCTTAAGTTTCTTCTCCGATCAGACCGGCTGTTTTTTAGCCGGAGGTGGCGCTTATATGAAACTGTCAAGAATATAGCCATATTGGAACGCTTTCTTGACAAACGCCCTAATTCATGATTGGCTTGTGCGGCAGAATCCGGTAAATTGAAGATCTCTTCAGGCTTCCCTTTATTTCTACCCGACATTTGGACGTTCCTCCGCGATATCCGGAACTAAAGATGAGGAGTATAACATTGGCCGGCCCCTGGGACATTAAATCGCTGATTGATTCCGATTTCTTACCCGAAACCATTGTCGCACCGGTGGACGGCGCCGAAATGGTTATCGTACCTGGCGGAGAATTCACCATGGGCATGACCGAAGAAGATATCTATCGCATATTCAAGCTGGATGATCGCGAAAATCCGGTATTTGCGACCGAAACGCCAACCCGCACCATTCATCTGGACGCCTACTACATGGATCGCTATCCGGTGACCAACTACCAGTATCGCAAATTTATTGAAAAGACCGGGCACCGGACACCGATGCTGTTGAATCATGCCGAGTGGGGACAGCCCATGAAACCGGTGGTATTTGTCGGCTGGGAAGATGCCCGGGCCTATGCCGAATGGGCCGGCAAGGAACTGCCCTCTGAAGCGCACTGGGAAAAAGCAGGCCGTGGCCCGGACTACCGCTGGTGGTCGTGGGGCAACGAGTTCATATCGAACTGCTGCAATTCGGGAGAATACGGCCTTGAGCAGACTTCCGAAATTGGCATTTTCGACAGCGGCATCAGTCCCTATGGCTGCTATGACATGTGCGGCAATGTCTGGGAAATGTGTGAGGGAGAGTGGCTGCAGGGAAGCCTGCCCATGCGCGGCGGGTGTTTTCTGGGCTCGGCAACTTTTGTGCGGGTTACCTGTCGCTGGACTCCCGAAGATCCGGCCAACGGTGCGCATTGGCTCGGTTTCCGCTGCATGAAAAGAATCTGACCATCCATAAACCCTGAACCCCTGAACGGCACCGATATTATTGCCCAAAACCTTTGCGGATTCAATTCTGCTCCCCGTGGCGATTCTCTCTAAAGAGGGAAATACGCCTCAAACTTCCTCTCTACAAACTCATAACGATCGACACGACTGTTTTTTTATCCTCAGCCTCTCGACCAACCATGAGGCTGTATTATAATTCTAAAGGTTAAATAAAGATCCAGGCCCAGAGGACCCGGCCTTGGTTTCACCCCAGCTTCCGGGTCGTAGAGCCTACAGCTCGGAGAAACGGATAGCTTTAACTTAGACTCCGCATGGAATGGTAGAATAATGGAATAATGGAATATTGAGAATCAAAAACGGATGAAGGTCTGATTTTAGTTTCTGAATCGTTCCATCATCTTAAGATCAGATCTCATTCCACTAAACCCATTATTCTCTCCGAGGCGTAGGCAGCACATTCTCTACGAGCCGGAGGCCAACACTCCAGTATTCCATCATTCCGCTATGTAGGGTCACGGCAACGCCAATTTTCTCTGACCTGCCTCAGAAAACCAGGTTTTAGATAATGGAATAAAAGGGGAGATCATACAATGAAATACATATTTTCAGTCTTTTTGATTATATCAGCATTTTCAACAACCGCTTTCGGTGCCGCAGGCACCCCGGTTCTTTATGAAGTTGAAGGAAAATCCTACGAAGGATATTATATCAGCCCGGATGCCCGGGCTCCTTTGGTGTTCCTGATTCATGATTGGGATGGTCTGACCGATTATGAAGTCAAGCGGGCAAATATGTTAGCCGACTTGGGCTACGCCGTTTTTGCAATAGATTTATTTGGTGCCGGCATGCGTCCTACCGAAGTCACGGATAAGCGCCAGCACACGGGCGAACTCAATAAGGACCGCAAGAAAATGCGGGCCCTCATGAATGGCGCCCTAAATGCAGCGAAATCCCGCGGGGCCAGGGTCGATCGTGCCGTGGTGGCGGGATATTGTTTCGGAGGTGCGGCGGTTCTTGAATGGGCGCGGTCGGGGGCGAACCTTGACGGTTTTGCCATATTCCACGGTGGATTAAAAACGCCTCAGGGACAAAACTATGCCGATACCCGCGGGAAAATACTGGTTATGCATGGTTCCGCCGATAAGGTTGCCACGATAGACCAATTTACAGCCCTGGCCCAGGAGTTGGAGTCAGCCGGTATTGATCACGAAATGATAACTTATGGCGGCGCCCGGCACGCCTTTACGATATTTGGCGGCAATCGCTACCAGGCTGCCGCGGACAAAAAATCATGGAAGCGCTTTCAGGAATTTCTAATGGAGGTTCTGAAATAAAGATCCGGGCCCAGAGGAACCGGCTTTGGTTTCACCCCGAAGAGAGGTGGAGTTCACATTAGACTCCGAATGGAATGATGGAATGGTGGAAAAATGGAAGGTTGGGAATCAAAAACGGGATAAGGTCTGATTTTAGTTTCTGATCCGTGCCATCATCATAAGATCAGATCTCATTCCGCTAAACCCATTATTCCAACACTCCAGTATTCCATCATTCCGCTATGTAGGGTTACGGCACAGTCAATTTTCTCTGACCTAGCTCAAGGTACCAGGTTTTCGTTAATGGGAAAAATATGAACGTAGAGAATAAGCCGGTCACAATCACCTGGGACTTTGACGGTACGCTTGTACCCAATGATCCCTATGACAGCGAACAAACGCTGATGCGGTACAAATTGGCTGAAGCCGGGAATCGAATATCCACTTTCATCC
>JASJCE010000136.1 GCA_030066155.1 Desulfobacterales bacterium
GTATCGACGTGAATGTCCACATAGTCGAAAACCCGCGCCATCTTTTTGTTCGGCGCCGGCCGCAGTACGCGCCCGAGATACTGCAGTACCCTCCCGCTGAATCGAATAGGAGTGGCGAGAAAGAGGGTTGAAAGCTCCCGGCAGTCGAAACCCTCGCCGATGAGCTGGCCCGTAGCGATGACGACTCTGCCTTCTTTTCGATTTAATCGGTCGATCACCGCCTGACGTTCATTGAGATTTAAATCACCGGTTAGAAGTTCAGCATCAATTTTAAATCTTAACTGCAGCAGCGCACGCAGATTATCACAATGGGCCTTGCGATCGGACAATACCAGACTGATCCCATTATGTTCGCTTATTTCACGGGCGACGTCTCCGGCAATCAGAACATTCCGTTCCGTGTCGGCCGTCAGTTCGGCCAGCATCTTGCTGTACTCATTGACCGGATCGTGGTAGGGCTTAAAATTGGTTTTACGCACGATAACTTCAGCCGGGAGAACATCGCCGGAACGCACCAGAAGTTTTTTATCAACCTCGTAGTGCACATCGCCAAGATGCCAGAATATCAATTTGGACAGTTTATCACGTCGCCAGGGTGTAGCTGAAAGCCCCAGCATATAACGGGAATCAAAACCGGTCACCGCTTCCGTGAATATACGGCTCGGGCAACGATGACATTCATCTACGATCAGAAATCCAAAAGATTCCGCTACTTCTTCAACACATTTGTACAGAGACTGCACCAGGGCAATCGTAATCGCACTACCGATCGACTTTTGGCCGCTGCCAATGAAACCGATATCATTGGCGGCAATTCCCAGGAAAGACTCGATGCGCATCATCCACTGATTGGCCAGGTCTTTGGTGTGGACGATTATCAATGTCGGTTGACGGCGTTTTGCAATCATGTACAGCGCCATGATGGTTTTGCCGGAGCCGGTGGCCGAGCTCAGCGTCCCAAAGTCTCTGGTCAACATCCGGTCCACTGCATCCCGCTGAAAGGGCCGCAATTTGCCGTTAAAAACGAAATCGACAGGGGCCAGAGACCGGCGTTGATCGTCCAATCGATGGCGAATGTCATACTTGCGGCACAGCAGAATCAATTGCCGCAGATATCCTCGCGGAATCCACAGTCCTGCCGGGCCAACCTTGTCGTAGAACCGCAATTTCTGCGGTGTACCCTGGTTCCAGCGTCCCATTCTCTCATTTTCGAGCCATTTGGGATTTACCATCTCAAGCTTCTCGATCAAGATATCTCGAAGCTCGACCGGTACATTCTTCAACCTCAAATTATGGGTTATGGTAATTGCAAACTCAGCCATCGTTACCAAAATGACTAATTAAAAATGAATATTGACTAATGATTTTTAATCAACTTCTCGAACACATATGGCAGACAATCTTCTGCCTTCATGGATTTGCCGGCCAAAAGAGAATGGGTATCGATCCATTCTCTCCGATTCGCGGCGATGTAGGTTTGCAAATCATGCGCTTCCAAAAAGTTGCCGGTTCTTTCAGCAACCTGTCTTTTTGCCTTCTCGTAAATATCGGGGTATTTATTCATAAGGGCCGCTGCTGCGGAAATATAGTCTGACCATTTTCTATCCGGAATGGCAATTGTATCTATTCCATCAGACCTGATCATTGAATCATACGCTTCATTGTCAAAAAAATACAAATAAACATCCAGATAAAATTTCACCATCTCCAGGACACTCGAACCAAACAGTGAATTAAAGGCATCGTCATCTATGTGTGCATCGGCGAGATACATGAAGTTTTTATCCAAGAAGTTATTGGTGTGGGTAATTGTATAATCACAAATTTCCGATACATGCGATGCATTTCGCTGAAATCCGATGCAGTTGATGACAATATCCGCCTCTACCCGGTTATTTTCATCGACTATTAGGCCATTCTCGTACATTCCGCTGACAACTCCGGAAACCGTCTCCAACTTCTTTAAAAAATGGCCAATGAACCAGATATCCGATACGCTTATTGTATGGCCGTCATGCTTGACTTTACCCATCCAGCACTCGGGTTGTTTGGCACCGCTATGGTCATATAATTTCTTCCAAAACAGCATATTTCTCATATTGCTTTTTTTGTCGTGTTTGAATTCTTCATCGTATGGCGTTGTAAAATTCAAGTAGTCGATAATTTTAGGACACACCGTCCCATGTCGTCGACAAACCACGGTGACATGACTTGCTCCGCCTTCCAATGCTGTCCTGGCATTTTCAACTGCAAAAGCGCCCATCCCGACGATCGCAACTTTTTGGTTTTTCCAGTCTATGTCATCCACCGCGTTTGATATTCCCGGGATAATCAGGCCCTGATAGTTATCTTGATTTTCCCAGACAATTTCTCTCGGCATTCCGACCCGGTCGTTTATGGCCAGAATAACGCCCCTGCAAGTTATCTGATACGACTCCCGATTTCGGGTCGCATTTATAATGTACGACCCATCAATCTTTCTGATCGAATCAACTTTGGTCTCCAAATATAGGTTTCCTGCAACATTATCGGACAGCTGGGCGATATCTTCCAGTATTTCCCTCGTAGTCGAATGATCCCGATTTGATCTGTACGCCTTCTCGACTAATCGATAGGCCGCCTCGGATGTATTCACCTGGGAAGTCCGATTGGCGTATGTTGACCATATCCCGCCGACTTTATCTTTTTGTTCAACAACGCAAAATGATAATTTACTACTTTGCAGTTTATTTGCGGCATAGAGGCCGGTTACGCCAGCGCCGACTATCAAAACATCCACATAATCCAGTAATTTCTTAGGATTCGAAATTTCGAGTTTACGGTGATCAAAACTGAATTTAGCCTGAGCGTATGCAACGATTTTTTCCGATATCTTTGCGGAGTCCTGAGTTTTCAACTGGAATATGTCCAAATCCACATCATCGAGTAGGGGTTCTTCAAGCGTAACTTCATCATTATCAATGAGAAACAAAGCATGCGGAAAACAGGTAGATCTGATTGATCTCAGTTCAGACAGCAATTCAAATACCCCTTTTAGTTGTTTTTTGGATAGCAGGTAAACGTAGGGAAAATCAGAATGGGTTCTGATTTCCTGCAAACAGTTCCCAATGTCATCGGCATTTAAACTTAACACATTTTGAATGCCCAACGAAAGACCACAAAAATTCGCTATCCGTACTTTTATGACATAATGACCATTGTTTGACAGATTCATAGAATATTCCTTGTTTTGCGTTAAACGGTTCTCTATAGATAGTGTTTTCATATCTTCAGGCTGGCTAGCCTTGCACCTTCAACCAAAGATTGTAATTTAAGCCAGGCAATTTCGCCTGACACGCTGGTTGCGGCAGCAGTGGTTGCGAATCCACAATCGGTCGACCCGATCACCCTCTCCGGCCCCAGCAATTCAACGAAATTTAAAAGGCGCTGAGCGACAAGTTCTGGATGCTCGATATTGTTTGAGGTTGTGTCAATAACACCCGGCATCAGTACCTTATCTTGCGGTATGGAGTACTCAGTCAATATTTTCCATTCGTGTGCATGACGATGATTACTGGATTCGATTGAAACAAATTTCACATCAATCTTGAAGACTTCGTTAAAAATTGTCTTTAACTCGATATCGCAATGATGGGTGCCGGGATAGTTGCCCCAACAGATGTGTACCCGACACCTGTCTCGGGGTATTTTCGCCAAAGCTTTGTTCAATGCAGAGACATTCATTTCAACAACCGACAAGAACTCATCGTCCGTCAGGTGTTTAAATTTAGTATGCCTGCCCATTGCCATATCGGGACAATCAACTTGTAACATAACGCCATAACTGCTGATTATTTCATATTCCTGTTTTAAAACGTCTCCCAGCTCTTGAACATAGGTTTCGTAGTTTTGATAGAATTTATTTTCCATGAACAAAGCCACCGTCCCCGGAGAAGGAGCAGTAAAGAATAACTCCGGTTCTGCATCTGGATGTCCATTTTTAAGGTGAAGGAAAGCATCAACCATCATTTCCAGTTCTTTCCGCAAAGAACGCTCTCCGACGTACGCCAGCCGCTGCGAACAGGCTGGAAGCTTTACGGGTGCTTTGGGATTGAGAGTAATCAATCCGTTTCTACCGCTAAATCTTCTCGAATATTCAGGCAATTCTTCCAGATCCTTTGGTAGCGGTGCAAGCCCGGTATCATAAAATCCGGATATCCTCTCGACGGTCGAACTGACATAGTCGGATCTAGGTAATTCGCCATTGTTGATAATGTTGAGTCCCAGAGATATCTGTCTCTCAATTATATCCTTCAAATAAAGACGCAAATCTTCGTCAGTAACTTCCTGTTTCTTTAAATGTTTGGTATGCATATCGCGGGGACGGGGGAGTGACCCGACGTGTGTCGTTTTTAGTATCATGGCAGTCTTAACCTTTCGATCGCAGAGAGTTAAATAAAAGCATCAGAAGCACACGGATTCTGAGTGTGATTTATACCAGTGCGTGAATCTCATCAATCAATTGATCCGGCAATGGATACTCGAAGACGATATCTGGATCGATTTCTATATTTAATGACGATTCCAGGGTTGATATTAGAGCTGTGACGCTCATTGAATCCAACCCCTGTTCGGTAAGCTCGACTTCCAAGTCTATTTCATCAATATTGGTTAGCTGATAAAACGTATCAGTAACCAGTTTCTCAACGTCCTCTCTGGTAATTTTCCGGGTTTGATCGACCCTATCGGCCGGATCGGAGCTGTCATTTGCGGCGACTCCGGAAGCGGGCAGATGGTTATTGACATCGTTTGCATTGACCGGTTTTTCACTATTTTTAATGGGGTTATAGGTCAAGCGGTAGGGAGAATGGGTTTTATCAAATGGAATCAAATGGTTTTCTATCGGCTTTCTCACACTGTCTTCCACTCCCCTGATGATCAGATGTGCATTCGTGCCGCCAAAACCAAAACTGCTGATTCCAATATTGGCCAGCTTGTCGATTTCGGTGACCTCAGACACGACATTGATCTGGTAGGTATTAAAGTCAATGTACTCGTTGGGTTGATTGAAGTGCAGATTCGGCGGTATTAAACCATGATTCAAAATCAAAACCGATTTTATCAGACCGGCAATACCGGCAGCTGATTCCAAATGTCCCATATTTGATTTTACGGATCCCACGTGGCATATATTGTTTCGGCCTTTGGCAACTGTGGTATGAATGGCGGTCATTTCTATCGGATCTCCAATTTTAGTTCCGGTTCCATGACACTCTATGTAGGAAATATCTTGAGGTAAAATTGATGCATCATGGCATGCATCCAATATCAGGTCTGTTTGTGCTTCCGGATGGGGTGCCGAGATAATTTGAGAACGCCCGCCATTTTGATTGACTGATGAACCCAGTAATTCAGCATAATATTGAGTTGCTAACTTCTTGTTTACAAGCAGGACCAGCCCCCCGCCCTCTGCCCGAACGTATCCATCGGCAGAATTATCAAAAGTCTTACACCTGTTATTTTCAGATAAAAAACCGGAATTTCGCATATTATCGGTAAACCCGTTGCCCCACAGTATGTTAACGCCACCCGCTATAGCAACGTCAACTCTTCCGTCTTCTATGTCTTTGGCGGCATAATGGATGGCGACCAAGGAAGAGGAACAGGCCGTATTCGACACCCAGCTTGGACCGCGCAGATCATAGTGATAACTGATTCGGGCGGCAATCATACTGGGATTCGTTCCGGTCGGATAATAAACGGAGTCTTTGTCTCCGTTGAATTCTTGATTCCAGGCACCGATGTATACGCCGATTCTCTTGCGGTCCAGTTGATTTGGATCTAGACCGGAATCTTTCCAGAGCAATTCAGTTAGCTCCAGTGCAAGAATCTGCTGCGGATCCATCGTTGCTGCTTCAGCCAGAGGGATATCAAAAAAGCGATGATCAAAGCTTGATATTTCATCATTCAGGAATCCGGCTTCATAATCCCCCCGGCTTGAATACCGATTTACCTGATCTTCCTGGCTCAGTAACATTTGCCAAAACTGAGCTGCATTTTGAACGGAGGATGGAAATTTACAGCTCATGCCTGAGATCACCACCTCGTTTTTTTGAAATATCTGATTTTGGGTATGTCGCAAAGGGGTTGCTTCGGCTGCTCCAAATTGATTAATCAGTTGATTGATGGTTTTAAATCGATAGAAATCCTGAGGTTCCAGTGATGGAAAGAATGATTGAATGACATCCGAAAATTCGACAAAAGTCAGGGATGTAAATCCCTGATAGGCCAGAGACGTATCAAAATCCAATTCCTGCCGATAGTCCTTTATTGATGATGTCAACTTTTCCAAGAACAACGTTTGGTCGAGCAATCTTCTTTGGTGATGGATCCATTGAATTTCATCCTCACCCCGGAACATGGACGATACAAATGTATAACTGTCAAATATTTCACAGCACTTATCCAATACCGGGTGAAAACCGATTTCGACAATCTCCAACTCCTGGTCTTTGAATTCTTTCTCGATCGACCGCATCGAACTGATGAAATCCACCGGCTTCACCAACCACTGGCGCCAGTGATCGGGCTCCAACCGGCTTTCGAAATCTGCCGTCACTCCCGACACAAATTTGGTACCGTTGCCAATATTCGGCTCGAAGAATTTTATTTTTTCGATGTGCGCGGCATAGTCAGGGTGGTGCCAGGGGTGCGGAATTCTCATTTTGCTGAATCCCGGATTCTCAGCCCTAAACATCTCCATTTCTTCAGAATAACCGCTCAATGTGAGATGCTTTTTTTCACCATCCATAAAATTCATGGAGGATCGATTTACGGGTATTCGATCCATTTCATGACTTGACACGCTTCCATGCAGCATTGAGCCATTCAGACTCGCAGCCGCCTGCCCAATCTGGTACGTCAACATGAGAATATCTTCCAGGGAATAAAATCCGGCCTGGAAGGCTGCAGTCAATTCTCCGATGCTATGTCCAATAACCACATCGGGCTTGTATCCCCATTGTTTCCAAATATCGGACAGACAGATTTGACATACAACCGTCAACAGTGGGCTGATTGGGCATCGGTGTTTGCCGATCTCTTTTGCCCAAATTGCTTCCAGATCCAATTCTAAATTAGAGCTCAAAATGGACTGTATTTCGGGCCAGTGCTTAGAACGCGCCAAAAGCTTGAAGCTGCTTTCGCGACTGCTGGTTCCCTCTCCTGAATACAAAAAAACGATTTTTTTCATTTTTGAACCTCGTGCTCGTGATGAAAATTTACATAAAAATGGCAAAAAAAAACCTTCCCTGATAGGGAAGGCGGGCTACCATTTGTCAACGCGACCTCATGTTTTCCCTGTGGGACTGGATTTAGCACCTTTATGATGTAGGTTGCTGAGCGGTCAACGGGCCAGATCCCTCGCGCCTCTCTTCATGAATATGTTCTACTACATTGTAGCCATAAAATAATATATGTCAACTCCGTCCAAAATCGTTAATGGGAGACAACCAAGAGAAATCCAAATCACAGGCTATAGATCGTTGTCATTGATGAACTCCGCAATGGCCGCGTTAAAGTTCTCAGGCTTTTCCAATGGCAGGATATGCCCCGCGGCCGGTATGTGAACCCCACTGGCATACGGCATCGCATTTACAAGGTAATCTCCATATTTAGGGGGCGTCATTTGATCATCTTCAGCAGAAACGACAAGAACTGGAAGTGGGATTGATTCCAGTTGCTGCATGACATCAAAGTTGTGGCAGGCCTGAAAATCTCTCAGGATTACTTCTGGTTTGCACTTTGCCGTGTCCTCTTTAAAAAGCTTAATTTTTTTTTTGTCCGTATTTTCAGCAGCGACAAGCTGGCCCATCATCTCCAAATACTCACTAAAACTATTCGCCAATGTATCAAAAATTACGGGGGCAACTTTGAGCTTGGCGCCGGTATTGATTAAAATGCCGGCCTTAATTGAGTCGGGATGATTGATTAGGATTTGCAGGGTTATTGCTCCGCCCATGCTGATGCCGCAGGGTATGGGATTCGGAACATTTATTGTGGTAATAAGATCGATCACGGAATACGCATAATCTTCAATGGCATCCATTCCCTCCCCGTCACTTTGCCCATGTCCCGGCAAATCAATTGCGAGCGTATTGACCTGCGGTGTTAGACTATCTATCTGTAATCGCCAGAATAAGCCTGATCCGCCGACACCATGTATGAAAACGATGGTGGATTTATGCCGATCCAGAGGCCAATTGCCGGTAAGGTATCCGATTCCGTTAATTTTTCTTGCCTGCATCATATCCCCCCCGAGATAGTGAAATAACAAGGTTCAAACCAATTGCGGGTAATTTCCAAGCATACATATCATTTATTTGCTTTAAACCTGAAGCTTTAAATAATAATCTTGCAGGTTAAAAGCGATGTGTTAGTATTAGGCTGTAACGGAAAAAGATCGCAAGATCATTCAATCAGGAAAAATGAGCTATCCATGACAACACTCTATTTGAAAGATCTGGTTAAATCATATTCCGGCAGGCGGGTGGTCAATTCGGTCAGCCTGAACGTTAGAAGCGGTGAAGTTGTCGGTTTGCTCGGACCCAATGGGGCCGGGAAAACAACGACCTTTTACATGTGCATCGGTTTGGTCAGACCCGATGACGGCCAGGTACTGCTGGATGATGAGAACATTACCCAGTATCCCATGTATCAGAGAGCACGCAAGGGCGTCGGCTACCTGCCCCAGGAAACCTCTATATTTCGCAAGTTGACCGTCAGGCAGAATTTGATGGCAATTCTGGAGATCCTGCCCATCGCTGCATCCGAGCGCAAGGAACGTGCCGATATGCTGTTGGAAGAATTGGGCATCAAGCACTTGCAGAAACAGAAGGCAAGCGTTCTGTCGGGCGGTGAAAAACGCCGTTTAGAAATATCGCGCGCGCTGGCGACCAACCCATCGTTTATCCTGCTTGACGAGCCCTTTGCCGGAGTCGATCCCCTGGCCGTCAATGATATTAAGAACATCATCACCCATCTCAAACGACGCGGGATCGGCATTCTGATATCCGATCATAATGTCAGAGAAACCCTCGGCGCCTGTGATAAAGCCTACATACTGGTGGACGGCCAGGTCCTCGAATCCGGTCCTCCCGATCAAATCGCATCCAGCGAAGCCGTTTGTCAGGCCTATCTGGGAGACGAATTCCAATTGTAGCGTTTGATAAACACAAAAAAAGGCACGCTCAACAATCGTTTAGCGTGCCCTTCTTCAATTCATCGATGTTAGATTAGACGACTGTAACGTTGACTGCCGCCGGACCCTTGCGCCCCTCTTCGATGTCAAAGGTGACCCGATCACCTTCCTGAAGGGATTTAAACCCACTTCCATTAATCCCTGTGTGGTGAACAAATACGTCCGGACCATCCTCTTGTTCAATGAACCCATAGCCTTTGCGATCATTGAACCACTTGACAATGCCATTTGCCATTGCGGCTTCCCTCCTATCAATAAAATTCTCATAGTCCCATACTTCAGGTTGCCACACGTACAAATGGACCCTTCCTTCAGAATAGAACCGGCCGGTCGATCGAGACGGACCTTTAATGATTGAATAAATAATACTTGATTTTAGACTAAAATCAAGTGAATTTTTTGCTAAACTCGATCTCCCATGATCCATAGCAATTGACATTTTGGGTTTCTTCGGCCGCCGGTCTCCATCATCTGCTTGCCGCGGCGACGTGTCTCGGCGAAGCTCGAAGAGCGAAGACGGAAGCTCGACGTGTCGGGTCGAAGCTGAAAGCGAAGCCTGAAGAGCGAAGACGGGTCTTCTGTCCTCTGACCTCTGGCTTCTAACCCATCACAGAACCAAGGATTTGACGAATTCCAGGAGCTGATTCAAATTTTGACAGGGGCGCACCTCGTCGCAGCAGGTCTGGTAAGAGCGCATCTCACTGTCGCCCGTGTACCAGAACGTCGGTGTTTCAGGATTCAACCAGATGAGACGTCGAACCCTGTCCCGCATTTCCTCCAGAATCGCCGCCTGGGGGTTCCCATAATTGGAGCGTCCGTCACCGATGACGATCAGGGTTGTCTTCTTGTTGAGGATGTCCAGGTAGTGTTTTTTGAACTGCTGCAATGTCAAACCGTAATCCGTGGCGGCATTGTATTCAATGTTGGTTTCCCTCAAGACTATTTCGATGGCCTGGTTGATCTCGCAATCCTCAAAGGTTTCAGTGACCTCCTCCAGCCCGGCAACAAAAATGAAACTTCGTACCTGGGTGAAGCACTCCTGGAGAGAGTAAAGCATGTTCAACATAAAGCGGGCCGCTGACCAAACAGAGCCGGAAACGTCGCACAGGGCAACAATCTTGGTTTTTCGCGGCGGGCGCTTGCGGAAAAAAAGTTCCAGCGGCATACCCTGATAGGCCGCCGCGCGGCGCAGCGTTTTCTTGATATCCAATGTGCCCTTTTTTTTAACGGCATAACGCCGGCTGGCGTTGTCTTTCAATTTGCGCACGAGCTGTTCGATGATCTCGCGCATGCCCTCGACCTCTTTTGGAGACAGTGACGCAAAATGAATTTCACCCATTTGATCCAGGTGCCGTTGACGTGTTTGCACTGCCGGATCATCTTCTGCAAAAGATTGGGCCTGGCGCGTAAGAAGTCGGCGGGCACTATTCAGACGTGAATCGAAAAGCGCTCCGAGATCACGGCGGGTTTCCCAGTTCATTTGACCCCGCTGATCGATTAAAAATTGATTCCGGGCATCGTCTATCGCATTTATCTGAAGCATCAGTTCAAGGCGCTGCACCATCGGACCCAGACCGGACCCTATTCCTCCGCGGGGGTAGTCCCCCGTAGATGCCTCCGGCTGGAGCCTTTCAAAAAAAGACTGAGGATCACCACCCAAAAAATCAAGCACTGCCTGGGTGGCGGCATCAGCCGGGATCTCGGAGGAGATGTCTTCAAGCGTTTTGTGAAGATGATTCTCGAGCGGATCGGCGTACGCAATGTTTGACTCCTGGCGGAGCTCGTGAAAAAACAAATGATACAGCCGGTTGAAATGATACTGTTCGCGTCTGCTTTTTGCGAAATTGGACCGCAGCACTGCCGCAAACTGTGGTTCCTCCAACGGGTCGACCAGTTTGAGTTGATGGAAAGAATCGAGGACCTCGGAAGTCGAAATTCTCAGCCCCGCCGCGCGGGAGACCGAAACGAATTTAAGCAATAAGTTAATCATTGGAAATGCTGCGCATTTTGCTTGGACGCCCGGAAGCGAGGAAGCCGGAAGGCTGGAATGCTGGCTGAAAAGGGATGGGGACAGGGGTCTCCCCAAAAATCCGCGACATCGTCATACGAGTTCGTTGATGGCGATGGTAATTTCTGAATTCACGCAATTCTGTTCAAAGTCTTCACTGCCTCCAAGCATCCCGGCTTCCAGGCCTTCCAGCCAAAGTCAGTAAACAATTTTTTCCAATTTCCCTCTCACCTGGTCCACGTCCGCCCGATACTTGCAGATCACATTCAGGGTGTCGGCAACCACCTGCGAACTCAGATCTTCAACCTGTAAAGCAATCAGTGATCGGGCCCAATCCAGGGTTTCCGAAACACACGGCTTCTTTTTTAAATCCAGATCCCGTATACTGCGAATGGCATCAATCAGCTGTTCGGCCAGCTGCCGATTTATGCCGGGAATCTTGAGTTTAACGATTTCCAATTCCAATTCACGATCCGGGTAATCGATGTAAAGGTGGAGGCATCGCCGCTTTAACGCATCACTCATGTCCCGCGAATCATTGGATGTTAAAAATACAAACGGTATCTGAATTGCCTTGCGGGTACCCAGCTCTGGAATGGTAATTTGAAAATCGCTCAAAATTTCGAGCAAAAACGCTTCGAATTCGGGATCGGATTTATCGACCTCATCAACCAGGAGCACCACCGGCCGGTCAGATACGATGGCCTGCAGCAGCGGACGGGGTTGAAGAAATCGTTCCGAGAAGAACGCATCTTCCTGGGAGGCAATCCGGTCAACGGCGTCCGCCAGGGAGCTCGCCCCGGAAATCACATCGTCAATTTTATCCTTTACCATTTGAGTATAAAGCAACTGCTTGGCATACTCCCATTCATATAGCGCTTTGGCTTCATCAAGCCCTTCGTAGCATTGTAGCCGAATGAGCCGACGTCCCAGACTGCATGCAACCGCCTTGGACAGCTCGGTTTTGCCAACTCCGGCCGGTCCCTCCACCAGAACCGGTTTGCCGGTGGCCTGGGACAAAAAGACGACCGTGGCAATCGCCTTGGAGCAGACGTAGTCGGCTTTGTGCAGTTCGGTTACAACATGCTCGACGTCTCTAAATTCCATCCGCATGACCTCCATCACAAGATCGTTATGCTGTAATATACAGCAGTCAGAAGGCAAAACAACTAAAAGTTGAAGTTTTGTAGATCTCCTGCTAACTAGCGCAACAATCGCGATTGCGGTTTTGTTACAAGGTTCAGTGCTTATCGTTTACCCACACGCCGGCACTTTTATACCGGACAGGAAACAAAAAAATGACCAGACTCCAGCATTGGCATCTAAAAAATGACTTGCTTGCAGCCAATATATCAGCCAACCTGATTGCGGTATCATTTTTCCAAGGGTTAATGTTCCAGGCGGAACCGGATCCGCCTGATTACATCTGGCAAATCCCGGTTGTCGATTTTATCGATATGTTTTTTACACCGGCGGCCTTCATTTTTGTGATCGTGGCGACACTGATCTACGAGCGTCCGATTCGAACCTACCTCAATGCGCGGCAGGCCGGCAAACCGGTAAGCCGGGAGGTTGAACATAGCGCCCGCCGCAAAATACTCAACGAACCATTTGTCGCCATCGCATTGGATTTGAGCATGTGGGTTTTATCCGCTGTTGTTTACGGCGGCATTTTCTGGGTTTTTGATATCGGCTCGTTCTGGATTCAACGCGCTTTTTATGTCAACTTGAGCACCGGCCTTATTACGATAACGCTGGCCTTTTTCCTAATGGAACACGTCCTGCAGAAGCGGTTAGCCCCTCACCTTTTCCCCCAGGGTGGATTGTATACCATCCCGCGAACGTTGCGCATCAGAATCCGCACCCGCCTAGTTGCACTATTGTTCGGCTGCAACTTGATACCCCTTTTCTCGATACTGCACATTTTCCATAGGGTTGCGAGCAACCGCACTGATCCGGCCACTACACTGGAAACGCTGCGATCGCTTATATTCACCAACGCCTTTATTTTCATCAGCACCGGAATTTGTCTGACCTTGCTGGTCAGCAGAAATTTGACCCTTCCGTTCGCCCAGATTATCCAGAGCCTGCGTGAAGTTCGAAACGGCAACTTCGACAAAAAAATCCAGGTTACAACAAATGACGAGATCGGCTACACCGGGGATGTCATCAATGAAATGACCGAGGGCCTTAAAGAGCGCGACCGTATTCGTCAGTCGTTGGGCATCGCCAAGGAAGTTCAACAGCACTTGCTGCCGAGCAATGCACCTGAGATTAACGGTCTGGATATTGCCGGTCGGAGTATTTATTGTGAAGAAACCGGGGGCGATTATTTTGATTTTCTGCCGGTCGATTCGAACGG
>JASJCE010000137.1 GCA_030066155.1 Desulfobacterales bacterium
ATTATTGAAGCGGCCAAGGCTGCTTACGCCTATGATTTCATTGCGAACTTTCCAGACGGATTTGGGACTTCGATCGGAGAGCTCGGTGGAAGGTTGTCCGGCGGTCAGAAGCAACGGATCTGCATTGCGCGGGCCCTGCTGAAAG
Source organism: Desulfobacterales bacterium (assembly GCA_030066155.1). Lineage (GTDB taxonomy): Bacteria > Desulfobacterota > Desulfobacteria > Desulfobacterales > JAFDCJ01 > JAFDCJ01. The sequence goes on from JASJCE010000137.1 coordinate 146, forward strand.
ATGCGCCGATCCTGATTTTAGATGAGGCGACTTCTTCCCTCGATTCGGAGTCGGAAACCCTGGTTCAGAAAGCTCTGGGGAATTTGATGCAGGGCCGAACAACGTTTATTATTGCGCACCGGTTGTCTACTATCGGGCATGCCGACCGCATCCTGGTAATCGTCGACGGCCGAATTGTCGAGGAAGGGTTGCATGCGCAATTGCTCCAGCTTCGTGGGGAGTACTATAAACTCTATCAAATGCAATTTGCCGAAAACCAAAGTGGAATGACGAATGGCGAATGACGAAGGGCGGATGCTGGATGCTTGATGCTTGATGCTGGATGCTGGATGCTTAATGCTTGATGCTTGATGCTGGATACTGGATGCGGGTTACGGGGTGCGGGGTTCGGGTGAAGACATAGGGCAGGGTGCGGGGGAAGGCATAGGGCAGAGGGCATGGGGCGAAGAGCAAACTATGGGAAGACGAAGGATCTAAATTAAAGATGTATTTCTGGTTTGTTTACACGTTAAAGGAGAAAGGATAAAGGTTAACAGAACTAGGATCACGGTCGGGAGCAGATCGTGTATGGTCCATCAAAAGGTACACACGGAAAACAAGAACTGGGAAATGGATAAGGTCTAAGGCTCAAGATATAGGGTATAAGGTAGAAGGAGCACGGCGTCCGGCCAACGGCACAAGGCATGGTGAAACCGGAGGGGCAAACCCGATTTTCTGATTTTATTTTTATTCCTACCTTCTCACCTTCTCATTTTCTGACCTTCTAAATCCTTTTTTTCTGTTCATAGCGTTTCTTGTTCCGCGTTCCGAACTCCGAATTCCGACTTCAAGAATCATCATGTCCATCCTCGATCGATATATCATTGTAGAAGTCATCAAGCATTTCGCAATGGTGCTGATTGCCGGCACGGGCATTTATCTGGTCGTCGATTTTTTCGAGAACGTCGACAACTTTCTGGCGGCCGGTCTGACGGTCATGCGGATGCTGCAGTTTCTGCAGCTTAAATTACCACTGATTACGGCTCAGATAACACCCGTCGGCATTCTCCTGGCGGTTTTAATTACCTTCGGCCTGATGAATAAAAACAATGAGATTATCGCCCTGAAAAGTGGCGGGATGAGCGTCTATTCTTTGATACGGCCCATTTTTTACGTGGGCCTTTTTTCAACGATTTTTCTTTTTTTGATCTCTGAAATTATGGTACCCTTAACGATTGCCAAGGCTAATGATATCTACCGGGTAGAAGTCAAAAAATACACCCAGACCCGGGGGGTCAAAGACATATGGTTCAAGAGCCATCGCTGTATAGTATTCATTTCCTATTTTAATCCAAAGAAAAATACCATATCCGGAGTGACACTTAACTTTTTCGATGCGCGTTTCCGACTTCAACGTCGCGTCGATGCCGTTGAAGGCCAATTTCAGCAGGGTCGATGGGTGCTGCACGACATCATGGAGCAGGAATTAAATGAAAACAGCGGGACCTACGATACCCGTTTTATCGAGAAAAATGTTGAAAATATTGACTTTATGCCGGAGGACCTGCAGCGCGTGGCAAAGAAGTCTGAAGAAATGAGCTTTAAAGAGCTGCTGCGATACATTCAGGATGTAGAATCCGAGGGCTACGACGCCACACCATACCGGGTTGACCTGCACGGCAAATTCGCCCTGCCGCTGGCCTGCTTAATTGTTTGCCTGATCGGTGCCGGCATTACGGTTCGCAAAGTAAACCGGCACGGCCTATCGGTCAATATCGCGCTGGGAATCGTCGTGATTTTCCTTTACTGGATTGTCCACAGTTTCTGTCTGTCTCTCGGCCACGGCGGCATGCTGCCGCCGGTTGTGGCAGCCTGGATGTCCAATTTCATATTTGCCTGCTTTGCAGTTTACAGCCTTTTAAATGCAGAATAAGAAAATCTGAACCGGTGAACGTAATTTTGGAATTCAAACGACGCATCGAGGATGTCATGACGGCGAATACCCCGATCCCGGTTTTGTCTCTGGGCACCGGGCTTTACGTGCTCTCTTTGCTTTACGGCGGCCTGCAAAAGATCAGGACGCATGCCTTTCAACAGAATTTGTTGTCTTCATGGCAACTGGCCTGCAAAGTGATTTGCGTCGGCAATATTACGGTAGGGGGCACCGGTAAGACGCCGATGACAATGCTGGTGGCCCGTGCGGTGCGGGATTTAGGCTGCCAACCGGCCATTGTCAGCCGGGGCTACCGGGGCCGAGCCGAACGACAGGGCGGCATCGTCAGTGACGGCCAATCCATCCGGATGGGACCGGAGCGGGCCGGTGACGAACCCTATATGATGGCCGCAATGCTCCACGGAATTCCGGTGATTGTCGGCCAAAACCGGTATGCGGCCGGCAAGATCGCCTTGGAGGAATTTAACGCGGATGTTATTGTGCTCGACGACGGCTTCCAGCATTTGAAGTTGAAAAGAGATATTGATCTGCTATTGCTGGATTGCGAGCGTCCTTTCGGCAATTCATATCTACTGCCGAGGGGGATCCTGAGAGAACCGATAACTGCTCTGCAGCGGGCAACTGCCTGCATTTTGACCCGCTGCTGCCGGGTCAACAGCGGGTATCGGGCAAATTGCTGCAAACAGATTCAGCGGGTTGTCCCCCGGACGCCCCTGTTTATGTCATCACATGAAGTATACTGGTACACAATTGAAGGTGGAAAAAAGATTGCGTTCAACCGGCAATCCGGCAAACCCATTCATCGAAACAAAAGCGAAATAATAAGAGGCGCCGTATTCGGCTTCTCCGGTATTGCGCGAAATGCGGATTTTCAGGCCAGGGTCGCTGAACTCGGATTCAGATCTAGAGGTTTTCTGGAATTTCCGGATCACCATCGTTATTCAGCGACTGATCTGGAGACGATTCGATCGGCGGGTGAAAAAGCCGGTGTCCGGAGCCTGATCACCACCGAAAAGGATCTGGTCCGACTGTTGCCCTGCAATCCGTTTGCGCTGGATTTGATCGTACTGGGGGTCGAGATATCTTTCGGCGACGATTATGAACCGTTTTTATCATTTTTAGCGCGACAGCTGTCTCACTGATTATTTACATTTCCTATTCTGTTCTTAGAATCGCTTATGGATTTTTTATATATTTCGCCCGAATTCCCACCCAACTACGCGAATTTCATTTACCGGCTCAATTCACATGGTGTCAGGGTCTGGGGGATTGGAGAAGCAGACTTCTATTCCATGCCGTCGGATTTGCAATCGGCGCTGAAATGGTATGCCCGGTCGGACCTGACGGATTTCGTGGCCGTGCAGCGGGCATTGGACGTCATCATACAACAGAAACACGCATCGGGGCACCCCGGCGCTTTTGATGTGGTCGAATCCCACAACGAACAGTGGCTGAATTTGGAAGGAATGATCAACGACCGCTACGGGATTGCCGGAATCGGGAGCAAGGATCTGCCGGATTTAAAGAAAAAATCGCGCATGAAGCAGATTTTCATGGACCTGGGTTTGCCGGTTGCCAGGGGAGCAGTTGTGGCGGATCTCGGTCAGGCTCTTGATCTGGTGGAAACGCTGGGATTTCCGCTGATCCTCAAGCCGGACGAAGGCGTCGGGGCCGGCGGAATTTACCGGGTTGATAACCAGAGCGAGCTCGAATCTTATCTGGCTGAAATTGAAGGGGACTATCTGCTCGAAGAGTTCGTGGACGGCGACATCGTTACCTATGACGGCCTGACCGATTACGACGGCAACATCCTATTCGAGAATTCATTGATTTACGGAGACGGCGTACTCGACTACGTTCTGGGCAAAGACACGTTTTTTTATGTCAGCCGGGAAATACCGACGGCAGTGCTCAGCGCCGGGCGACAACTGGCGTCGCACTTTAACATCCGGCGCAAGTTTTTTCATTTCGAATTTTTCAAGACCGGTGATGGGTACCAACCCATCGAGATTAACTGCCGGCCCCCGGGTGGAGCGATACTGGATATGATGAATTACAGTGTTGATGGCGATCTGTACCGCGTCTATGCGGATATGATCACGGGCGGTCCGACTGCGGTTCAATCGGAGAAGAAATATTACTGCTGCTACATCGGCCGCAAGGATAAACGCTATACACACGGACATGATCAGATTCTAAGCACCTTCGGACATTGTCTGGTGGAGCATGGGCTTAATCCGGAAGTCTATCGACAGGCCATGGGTACGGAACGCTATATACTGCGTTCTCCCGTCGTCAGCGATATTTTTGAAATGGCTGACTTTATTTTAAAAAAGCGATGAATATTGTATTTCTATCACCTCATTTTCCACCCCAGTATTTCCGATTCTGCCTCAATCTGAAGCTGGCGGGCGCCAATGTTCTGGGAATTGGAGATGAACCATTTGAAAATATGCCCCATGACGTGCGGGGGGCCCTGACTGAATATTACCGGGTTGATGATCTGCGCGACTACGATGCGTTACTGCGGGCCTGCGGCTTTTTTACCCACCGGTATGGCAAGATCGATCGCGTAGATTCGTTGAATGAATTCTGGTTGAGCACCGAGGCCCGTCTGCGGGATGATTTCAATGTTCCCGGCATCCGGGGCGATGAGATTGATTATATTCGCCGTAAATCGCGCATGAAGGATAAGTTTATCAAAGCCGGCGTTGCGGTAGCGCGGGGGCAGGTGGTCCGAACCATAGCGGGTGCCCGCCGTCTGATTCGGCAAACCGGATATCCGGTGATTGCCAAGCCGGATGACGGGGTCGGCGCCATCGCAACTTACCGGCTCGACGGGGATCCGGATCTTGATGCCTTTTTCCAAAATCCGCCGGACACCGATTACATCATGGAAGAGTTTGTCTCCGGAAGGATTTACTCTTTCGACGGTCTCGCGGATGGCAGCGGCAATCCCGTATTTTTTACGGTACACACATTCAGTCAGGGGATTATGGAAACCGTCAACGAGTCCCGCCATATCTATTACTATTCTTTGCGTGATATTCCGCCAGCCCTCGAGAAAATCGGTCGGGCCTGCCTCAAGGCGTTTAACGTCCGGGAGCGCTTTTTTCATATCGAATTCTTCCAGACAGCTCCCGACCGCTATGTGGCGCTGGAGGTTAATATGCGACCGCCGGGTGGTTTTACCACGGACATGTTCAATTTTGCATGTGACATCGATATCTACCGGATCTGGGCGGAGTTGCTGGTTCATAACCAAACAACCGTTGATTATCAGCGGGCGTATCATTGCTGTTATGCCAGCCGCAAACACGACCAGCGCTACGTTCACACGCATGAAGACATACAATCGCAATACGGCAACTTTATGGTCCAGATAGAAAGTGTCCCCGGTGTATTCAGCAGCGCCCTGGGCGAAATCGGCTATATTTTCCGATCGAAAAACCTGGATGACATTCTAAAAATAACTCAGTTTATTCACGAAACCCATGGCTAAACGCTTTTACTAGGACATTTGTATGCAAATCGAACATCACCAATGGTGGAGCCATAACCTGAACCGGGATATGGCGCTAAAGGTATACGGTCACTGGGGCAAACCCATTCTTGTTTTCCCCTGTTCCCGTGGGCGGTATTTCGACTATGAGGGAATGGGCATGATCGATGCAATTGCCGGCCATATCAATGCCGGCGTCATCAAAGTCTTTTGCGTGGACAGCGTCGATGAAGAGTCCTGGTACCATTTTGCAGTATCTCCGGCAGACCGTAATGCCCGGCATGAGGAATACGATCGCTACATTGTCGAAGAGGTCGTCGGCTTTATCCGCAGCCACTGCCGGTCACCGCACATACAGGCCATCACCAACGGCTGCAGTATGGGCGCCTATCATGCCGTCAATTTTTTTTTAAAGCATCCGGATGTCTTCGACGGAACCATTGCCCTCAGCGGCCTCTACCGTCTCGATCGGCCTGAATTTCAACTGACGGATGCCGATTTGCCCGCGGTCTACTTTAACTCTCCGGTCAGCTATCTGGGGGGTACAACGGAACCATGGTATTTGGACCAATACCGTCAAAGTCGAATCGTTGTCTGCGTGGGACAGGGTGCATGGGAAGATGAGGCCATTGAGGATACCCGGGCCCTGGATCATTTGTTCAGAGAAAAGTCGGTGCCGGCCTGGGTTGATTTCTGGGGCCACGACGTCAATCATGACTGGCCCTGGTGGTACCGGCAGATGAATTATTTTTTATCATTCCTCGGCAACGAAGTAGTCTGAAATAACCCCCATGAAGCGATTGTACTTGATGGCGTAGTGGCTCAATCCCTGCCGCACGAAACGGGCGGATATTTCCCGGTCTTCATCCTCGAGGTAGGGCATCCTGGCCGTCCAAGATTGTTCATCCAATGCAAGGATTTCATCGACCTTGCGACGATAATAATCGGCCACCGGAAGGGTGAGATGGGCGTTGACGAACCACGGCATGACTTGGCCTACTTTCTTCAGAAACAGATCCTGCTTCGGGCCGAATTTCAAGCAGGAGGCATCGGTAAAATTTTCCATGGCGTTCATTTTATCGAAATCAATGTAGCCGTTATGGGCACTCAACTCATAGGCCCGGGTGCCCGGGAAAGGGAAGAAGAATGACCAGCGGAAACGCCCGGGCCTGGCCCTGGCTGTCAATTCGATGGTGGCCATGACATCCTCCCGGGTCTCATCGGGCAGACCGATCATCAGGAAGACAGACGTATGCAATCCGTATCCATGGGCGGTTTCGATGGCACGGACGATGTTTTCGTTTTTCATGCGGCGCTGGAGAACCTGGGTCCGAATCCGTTCACTGCCGCTTTCCACGCCGAATTTTACGATTTTACAGCCGGCATCCGCCAGACAGCGGGCGCGCGCTGCATCGAAAAACCCCACGTGGGCATTCACCACAAAGGGCCGGTCACTGATTTCGCGGTACTCGCTGCAAAATTCTTCGACGTAGGGACGGTAAAACGTAAACAGGTCATCGTCCAGAATGTACATGCTGATGTTTTGATATTTGCGCTGCAGGTAATCGATTTCCTGCATCAACTGGTCAACGGCAAAGTGACGGATATAGTTCAGGCCCTTGAAACTGCAGTTGAGATCTGCACGGTACTGGGATACCAGCTGGTGATTGAAACAGTAGGTGCAGCTAAACGGACAGCCGCGGGAGGCCATCAATCCGACCCAGCCATTTTTGGCATTGATGATTTTCTGAAAGTCAAATATGTCGTAGTCTTTAAACGGCAGGCGCTTCACATTCGGCAGCGGTCGCAACGGGTTTAAATGGACTTCACCATCCCGGACATAGCCTAAATTGCGTAAATCTGATATATCTTTGCCTTGCTCGAGGGTGGCGACAAATTCTGCCAGGGCCTCTTCTGCTTCGCCGCGCAGGATGTAGTCGAACAGGCCGGATTTCAAAATATCCGCTCCGGCGGCCATGGCGTGAATACCGCCACAGACCAGTGGGACGCGGGTAGCCCGTCGTACCCATGAGGCCAATCTGGCGGCATACGGCCACTGGTTGGTGACCACGGAAAAACCGATGATATCGGCCCCTTCCTGCTTCAGGCGATCAATGAATTCGGATTCGGAAGGCAGCGGTGCGATATCCTCACAGAGCTGCCAGAGGGCAACCTCATGACCGGCTTCTTTCAATACCGCCGACAGGTGCGCAATGCCGTAATTAAATCCCAGCTGGGATCCGGCGTTGGGGTAGATAAAGAGGATTTTCATGGTTACCGTCCCATCCGCCTGGCATTCATGACGCGGATGATAATATCTTCCACATCAATGGATGTGGGGTCGCTGAGGGTGTCGACGTGCACAATTTTGCAGGAATTGGGACCGGATGCGCTCCAACGGCGGATAAAGCGCATATTGTTGGAACCGGCAAATATCGTTAAACTGGGTATATTCAACGCCGCTGCAAAATGCTGGCAGGCGGAATCATATCCGATAAATTCGTCGCAGTTTGCAATAATGGCGGCAATTTCGCCGATTCGGGTCTGGAGCCCGATTACACCCCAGCTGTTGCCGGAATCCAGTGGCTCCCCGAAAGTACCGTTTTGAACAGCGAAACCACTGGATTTGACGCCGTCCAGCAGCGCATCGCTGCTGCGGATTTCCTCGTCACCGGCGCCCTTGTCCAGCAGAATGATGGTATCCGGCTCCTGCAGCAGGTTCAACAATAATTCCTGCTCAAGTCGATGGCCTACCTTCTTGCGCGGATTGCCGCCGACGCCGAAATTCAGCGCGAGAAGGCGGCGGGCGCCGCTGCTCCTGAGCTGGTCCACCAGTTGCCGGGCCTGATGCAAGTCCGCCGGAGACAGCCAGACCTGTGGATGGCGATACGTTTTGGCATTCGTGATCCGATCCAACCAGGCATTCGTCAATTGCGCCATGGACAGGTTGCCGTCAAATGAAACTGCCGAGCGGCTGTCAAAGAAATAGTAGTTATCCGAATCGATGATCGGCAGCACACCAAGTTGCGACAGGCGAGAATCGGGATCGATCAAAATCGTATTCTCGAGCGGACAGGTCGCCAGCTCCCGGTCGATGATGGTTAAGACGGACTGCCAGCTCGATAATCGGTCGAGCAAACCGCCTTTGCGATTGTAAACCACCTGCCTGAGTCTGATTCTGGAATTGCCCCCATAAATTTCCTTGAGCTTGGCGCCGCCGATCAGCACCAGCTCTGCCGATGGATACAATTGAGCCATGCGCTGGATAATAACGCTGGTGATGGCCACATCGGCCCCGATGGTAACCCGGGACAGCAGCAAAATTTTTTTTATGTCGCGCTGGCGCGGGAGCTGTTTTTGATCAAGTCGAATCCGTTTGATACGCGTCAGCAAATCCTGGTGAGTAAAAATCCTGAATTCCCGCAGGAACTGATCTAGATCTCCGGCGGCCCTCAGTTTGCGACAGTAGGTGATAATCTGGGTCATGACGCGGTTGTAGGTATCGGTTTGCAGATCCTCGAAGTCATCGCACAGGCTTTCAATAATAATGCTGAACAGGGCCCGGGAAGCAATACCATTGAGGTCGGTATCCTCGGAGAACGTAGTCATTTCGCAGAGCAGATCGATGTAGTCTGCTTCATAATGGCAGTCCTTGAGATAGGCGTCCATAAACGAATGGGCAATTTGGCGCGACAGACGCCTGAAATCATGCGGGGCAATGATTTGCGCTTTCAGATTTGACCATTTTTCCCGGAAAAAAGCCGACTTCATCAATTTCTTCACTGCTTCTGCAATAAATTTGCCGCTGCTTGAACGACTTCTTCAGGTTTAATTTCCGCCATGCATTCGTGATGCAATGCACATTCCTTGTGGTGGCAGGGCGCACATATCAGGTCGCGGCGCAGCACGATCGTCTTTTCGAGGTTGGCGTCCGTGTAGCGTGGGTCCGTCGGCCCCATGATAACGACCACCGGAACATCGAAGGCAACGGCGTAATGGCGGGGACCGGTGTCATTGGTGATCAACAGGCTGCAGCGCTGGATGAAAGGCTTCAGAGCGTTGAGATCGACATCCGGGCCGGTGTTGATAATTTCAGCGCGGCTGAGCTCCGATATCCGATTACCGAGATCCCACTCGCCGGGTCCTGTGAACAAGAGGATTTTGCAATTCCAGTGCTGTGAGATCATTTCAGCTAACCTGGCAAAATGATCCGGCGGCCAGCACTTGGAGCTGCCGAAGCGAGCGCCCGGATTCAGACCGATGACCATATCTTCGGGTCTGATGCCGTACTTAACCAAAAGCCGGGTGCACTTTTCATGTGTGGCGCCAGAATAAAACAGACGTGGTTTCAGATTCGACGGGGTGTCAAACTTCAACCATCGGCATATCTCCATGTAATACTCCACCATCGGACGCGGTGTGATGCGACCGTTATTGCGCCAGGGATCCGGACCGCCGCTCAACATCGCCGTCCGACGATTGCGACGATAACCATATATCCGTTTGGCGCCGCTTAGCCGGGCAATCAGGGCCGAACGGAAAGAATTCGGCAATATCACGGCTAAATCCGGCTTTAAGCGGCGCAGTTGGGATACCGCTTTTCTCATTTCGGCCAATGATTTGTCCTGAATGACCATCAGGTCATCGAACCACGGGCCGTCTTCGACCACCCCTCGAGCATAGCTGCGGATGAGGCCGATTACACGGGCGTCTGGAAAATTCTGCCGGATACAATCAAAAGCCGGGGTTGCCATGACCACGTCACCAACCCAGTTGGGGCACGCCACCAGAATCGTTTGGGGTCGTATTTGAAGGTTATGGGTTGTCAATTTATTAATTTAAATTACAAGTGATTTCAACCGATTAAACTCTATAAGCCTGACATCGAAATAAACAGTTTAGAATAAGGAAGGGGCGCCTGTCAATCAATTCGATTTTTTTGTCAAGGACAGCGCCAGCTTGACCTTTTTCATCACCATATCCGGGGTGATTGATCGCATACATTCCGTATTGCTGTCGGGACAGTGTTTACGGTAGCACGGGGCACAATCGATGTCAGACTTGACCACCAATTCCTCACAACCATAGGGTGCCGTGCGCCGGGGGGAGGTGGGACCGAAAAGGGTTACGAAGGGTGTTTTGGTGGCGGCTGCCAGGTGCCCGGGACCCGAGTCGGGTCCCACACCCACGGCGGCTGCCTTCAGTAAGGCAACCAATTCGGGTAAAGTGGTCCGGCCGGTCAGATCGATTAAATCCGGCGAACGAATTGACGCAGCCAGTTTTGCCGCCAGGGCTGCTTGGGAATTGTCTCCGATCAGGACTATCTTGATATGGTGTTCCGCAAGGATGCGCTTAACCAGGCCCCGATATCCGTCAGGGTGCCAGTTTTTGGATTTCCAGGATGTACCCAAAACCACAGCTGCAAAGGGCTGCTGCAAATCTGCAATACTCCGGGGGGCCGTCCGCTCGACATTCAGCGCTGAGAAACCGAATTCGAGTATTGGCGGGACCGGCAGTCCCAGGTATTCCGTAAATTTAAGGTAATGCTGGATTTTGGGCAGGTCGTCACTGAAGTAGCCGATATGTTCATTATTAAATATCCAGTTAAATTCCTTGGCGTTGCGCCGCTGAAATCCGACACGGCGCTCGGCTCCCGATATTCGTGAGAAAAAGCCGCTTTTGAAAATGCGCTGCAGGTCCAGTGCTATATCATAATGGTCCCGCTGTAGGTCCTTAAATAGCTGCCAGATAGCTGAAAAGCGCCAGGCGCGCCGGAAGACAATAATTCGGTCGATCTGGTCGTGGAGCCTGACCAGCTCCGTCCACTTCGGTTCGACGAGCCAGGTTATCCGGCTTTCGGCCAGGCAGTTCTTGATAAGCGATACCAGACAGAGGCCGCGGGCAATATCCCCCAAAGATCCCATCAAAATAATGAGAATGGATGGGGAAGAGGGAATCTTACTTGTAGATGATTGAATCATCATGCGTTTTGGAAATCACGGTAAAAAATTTTATCTGAATCTCCCCACCTTTTTTCAGCTACTCGCTGTAGTTCGACGTGGATGCCCCGGGGTTGTCGATTGGAGGCTGTCCTGCAAAAATTCTGTTAGAAATATCGGCAAACCGTGTTTTGCGACAGCCCGCTGCCAGCGGGCGAGATAGCGCTTTTTTAATTTGTGTTTATAACCGGAATAGATTTTGCCCCTGTCGAAATCCAGCAAAAAGACTTTCCCTGCTTGATCGACGATGACATTGCCGGGGTGCAGGTCGACGTGCCAGATGCGGTTTTGAATCAGCTTTGAGATCTGATGCCCCACCAATTTCATGACTTCGGCGGTGGTGACGCTGTCCTTTTGACTTAATTGAATGAGTGATATCGGCTGACTGATTTCACCGGTGATGAGCCAGGCCCGGTAGAATAGCCGGCCGCAATATGCGTAGGCGACAGCGTGCGGCACATTGACCCCGGATGCGGCGGCCAGATGCAGCAGTTCAAACTCCCGCCGGGCGCGGTTTTGCCCTAAGCCAAGATAGTGCTGTTTAACAATACGGCCCAACCACCCGCCCCGCCGATAGTGCTTGAGGACAACGGCGCCGATTCCCTCAAGCTGGATTCGCGTTACGGCTGTTCGTCCTCCCAATACCGAACTGTCTGAGGGGCATGTCGAGTCGAAATGAGCACTCAGTGCGCGCAGTTGTGCCTTTGACAGATGATTATAAAATCCGAAATGATAGGATCCAATTTTACGGGACGTTAGCATCAGTCAATGATATCCAGATAGCAGTTGTCACCATTTGATGGAAAATAACATGATTAAATTACGGCGCTGTCGATCGAAAGCTGGTTCAGACGGAACATATTTATGACAACCGGTATAATCAATATCCCAGCTCGTCCAGGAAATGCCCCAGCAAACTGTTCAGGGTCTGCCTGTCCGACGCGTCCATTTCGCTTTGCCATTTGTAATTGCGATTATCGATCCCGACCGTAATCTCGTTCAGTAACTCGTTCTGCCAGACTAAGCCGCACCTCGTTCCGACCTGCATAAATATTTCCGCCGGCCGCGCAACAAACTCTTCATAGCGTACTTCCATATACTGCTCCGGTGGCAGCTTCTGAGCGGATTTGAGAACAGCCGCAACCGTCATTTTCCACTGCAAGGCACAGGCATCGACCAGGGGAACCTTCAGCAATTCTCGCCAGCCGGGGGGTTTGACGCTCCAATAGGCACCGGAATGCCCCAGTCTTGAACGCATGATGGAATAGGCCGCTGCTCTGCCATCCCTGAGGATGTGGATAAACAGCGCGTCCGGAAATATCTCTTTCAGAAAATCGATTCTGACCGAATTCCCGGGACACTTGTTGATGAAACGGGGCTTGCAAAAAATATGCAGGTTGTTTTGCAGGACCCGTCTGAGATAGTTACGGGCCTCCTGTCCGACGTCTTCGTGGCCAAGGGCTTCGTCATCACCGCGGGTGAATTTTTGCCAGACATTGTTGGCCTCCGTCGGCCGATGGTCATCACGAAACAGCATAATCAAGCGCGTTAACCAGAGGGAAGACGGAACTTTCTTGGTAATGTTTGAAATCCATGCCAGGTCCGGATGCCTGGCGAAGGTGCGGTAAAAAATGTTGGTGCCGCTGCGCGGAGCGCCGACAATGAATATCGGGCGATCAATTTTCATCTGCATCTTGTGTGCCTCGGTGTTGGGGATTGCAAACGAGTTGTATTATGCCTGAATTTCTGCATCACGATTAGCGCAACATGTCATTTCCGATTGACTGATTCCGAATTTCACTTCAGATTATTGCCTGTAAAATTCGTGTATTACACTTTTTATAAACATTTGCAATATTTTGGTTTGGGGGAAATCGGAATGTAACGTCATTGCACCGGTCAGGCACCGGCTCTCCGATTCGAGCATACCGGGCCATTTCCATGGGTTACGTCCGGCCATTACTCTGTACCGTCTGCAGGGCCACGTCATTTAAACCGTTAATTGCTTGGAATAAATTGTTTGTAATTTGAGTATTGTAATTTGGGATTTGTAAGACGTAACCAGCATGACAAATCGTTTCTATCCAAATCAGTTAGAGTTGACTTTGACGTTTCCCTGGTGCCGTCTCGATTGTCCTTGCCTGGCCGGTAAGATTTTGTTAATTTTGAAATAAATTAACGGGGT
>JASJCE010000138.1 GCA_030066155.1 Desulfobacterales bacterium
ACCCGAAATTTCGTATTATGCGGCCAGCAAGAGACGGGGTGAAGCGCTGCTGTCTGCAAAATCGGATCGACTGTCATGGACGGTTTATCGACCCTGCGCGGTTTACGGACCGGGCGATCGTGAAATAATGCCGCTTTTTAAATGGATGGCAAAGGGCATTGCACCGGTATTGGGATCCGGCACCGGCCGCTTTTCGTTGATCTTTGTGGAGGATCTCGCCAATGCCGTGGCCGATTGGCTCGAACACGATCGCTGCCCATCGGAGATTTATGAGTTGCATGACGGACATCCGGGTGGATATACTTGGCAGGATGTAATTGACACCTTTCAGCACCTGCGTCGCAAAGCGGTCCTGCGCCTGAAGATACCGCTCATGGTAGTCAAACTGTTGGCTGTAGTCAATCTTTTGGCAGCCCGGACCATCGGCTATGCCCCCATGCTGACGCCGGGCAAGGTGGGAGAACTCAGCCATCCTGACTGGGTAAGTGACAATACGCCACTGAACCGGGCTACGGGCTGGTCACCCCGGGTATCGTTGCCGGAGGGCTTGAAGCTTACGCTGGGATGGAACGGATTTTAAATCGACACCGGTTAATCATAGCGAAAGGGTAAGAAAACAATATGCAGGAATATGAAAACATATTACAATTATTGAACGAAATACTAAAACCGTACATTCCCCAGGGTCACAGTGTTAGTGAAGATACCGATCTAATCAGCGATCTGGGTCTCGATTCATTGAAGGTCATGAAAATTCTGGAATCGGTGGAGGATCAGTTTGACATTTCGATTCCGTTAAACGTGCTGCCGGATGTGCGCACGGTCAAAGACTTCGCCCTGCAAATTCAAAAATTAAACGGAGATATTGGATGATGACGATATTTGATAAATTCCAACCGCTGGCTGCAGCCCGCGCGGAACTGGAGCAAAGCTGTGACAACTTCTTCAATATTGTCATGGAGGAGATCGTTTCAGGAACCGAAGCAGTTGTGAACGGCCGTTCGATGATACTGGCCGGCAGCAACAATTACCTGGGACTGTCGTTCGATCCCGATTGTATTGATGCAGCCTGTGATGCCGCCCGCAGACAGGGTACCGGCACCACCGGGTCACGCATGGCCAACGGAACTTTTTCCGGCCACGTGGCGCTGGAGCACGAGTTGGCTGATTTTTTTAACCGTCGGGGGACCATCGTATATTCCACCGGTTACGTCGCCAATCTGGCAATGCTGTCGACACTGGTTGGACCCGGCGAGATTATCCTGTTGGACGCCGATTGCCATGCCAGCATATATGACGGCTGCCGAATGGGCGGCGCCGAAGTGCATCGTTTCCGCCACAACGATCCACAGGACCTGGAAAAACGGCTGCGTCGACTGTCCAAACGCAACACCAATATCCTGGTGGTGGTCGAGGGCCTCTACAGCATGCTGGGCGACCGTGCACCGCTGGCGGAAATCGTGGCGGTCAAAGAAAAATACGGCGCATACCTGCTCGTCGATGAAGCCCATTCCCTGGGGGTTCTGGGTGCCGGCGGACGCGGACTGGCCGAGGAAGCCGGCGTCGAAAAAGGTGTTGATTTCGTCGTTGGTACGTTTAGCAAAAGTCTGGGAGCCATCGGTGGTTTTTGTGCCAGTGATCATCCTGAACTGGACCTGGTGCGTTATGCGAGTCGACCCTATGTTTTCACCGCATCTTCATCACCGTCGGTCATCGCCTCCACCCGGACGGCATTGAAAATAATACAGGAACGATCCGAACTGCGTCAGCGACTCTGGGACAACGCCGACCGCCTGTACCATTATTTGCAAGAGCTGGGCTTCGCGATGGGCCCTGAGCCAAGCCCCATTGTCGCGGTAAGGTTGGAAGATAAGGCAGAGGGGTTTGCACTCTGGAGCGGTTTGATTGAACAGGGTGTCTACGTCAATCTGGTTTTGCCACCGGCAACACCGGACGGCAATTGCCTGTTGCGCAGCAGCGTCAGCGCCGCCCATACCCCTGAGCAAATTGAACGAATTTGTGAGGCATTTACAGCCGTGCGGCAGTCAACTGCAATGGCCCGAACAGCGTAACGGAAAATTGGGAATGATGAATCCGCTTCGCTCAGTTTTTTATGTACTATTTAAACCGATAGAATTCCTTATTTCGACATTCTTCAATCGTCATTTATTCAGTTTTCAACTATGCGTCTTTTAATAACATTTGCCCGTAAATATCCGCTCGCCAGCACGGTCATGGTCCTGGCTTTATTGCTTGCCGGATTAGTGGATGGCATCGGCCTTTCGATGCTCCTGCCGCTGATCGGTCTTACCGTCAACCAACCGGACGATATTAACGGACCGAATGTCGGCCTTTCCAACCTGGAGCAGGTAGTTATGAAAGGCTTTGACCTGGTGGGCATTTCACCGACCCTGGGTATCCTTTTGTTTATCATTGTCGCCACCGTCACACTGAAAAGCGGGTTAATGTTATTGGCAAAAAAACAAATCGGATATACCGTTGCACGAGTCGCCACTGATCTGCGATTGGAATTCCTTCAAGCCATGCGCGTCAGCCGCTGGCAGTACTTTGTAAAGCAGACGCTCGGCAGTCTGGCAAATTCTATTTCAACCGAAACATCCCGGACATCGAAAGCCTATTCGAGCGGTGTCCTTATGACGGCGGAGTTTGTTCAGGCCCTCGTCTATTGTATCATGGCCTTTCTGGTTTCCTGGAAAGCGACACTTGTTGCGCTCACGGCCAGTTTGATGATTTTGGGTGGATTGAAACGCTATCTCAAACGGACACGTCGCGCCGGCTGGCGCCAAACCGACCTCAGAAGATCCATGATGGCGCTATTTACGGACACGCTACTGTCCATAAAGCCTTTGAGGGCTATGGCGCGCGAGGATGCCTCCGACCTGCTGCTCGAAAAGAGAAATAAGCGTCTGAACAAGGCCTTGCAGAAAAAAGTTCTGAACAAAGAACTTCTGATAGCCTTTCAGCAAGTTCTGGTGACAATATTTCTGGCGGTTGGTATTTATGTGTTAATAACAATCTGGCAAATGACATTGGCCAGCGTATTGATACTGGCGTTTCTGGTCTCCCGCTTGTTGAAGCGCCTGAATCGAGTTCAGGAGCGATACCAGGAACTGATTGTCAATGAAAGCGCCTACTGGGCTCTTCGAGAAACCATCCAGGCTGCGAAAAGTGAGCGTGAGAAAACAGACGGCCGACAGCCGCCGGCGATGCGGAATGGCATTGATCTGAAAAATGTAGGATTTTCCTATGAAAATAATACGGTGCTGCACGATGTGTCGCTCAGCTTTCCCAAAGGCCGGATCATTACGATCGTCGGCCCTTCAGGATCGGGCAAAACGACCCTGGTCGACCTGGTGACCGGGCTACTGCAGCCAACGCGAGGTGAGGTGTTGGTCGACGATGTGTCGTTGGCTGAGGTTAATTTGAGAAGTTGGCGCCGGATGATCGGCTATATTCCCCAGGAAACAATTTTGATGCATGATACGGTGTTAAACAACGTTACCCTGGGGGATCCGAATTTGGGCGAATCCGATGTAAAGGAGGCCCTGCATGCCGCCGGTGCCTGGGAGTTTGTGAATGCGATGCCTCAGTCCATGGAGAGCATTGTCGGGGAGCGCGGCGGAAAGCTGTCCGGGGGGCAAAGACAACGCATCTCAATAGCGCGGGCCCTGGTGCACAAACCCAAACTGCTGATCCTGGACGAAGCCACAAGTGGGCTGGACCCCGAAAGCGAGGCCGCCGTCTGCGAAACCTTGAAGCACCTGCGCGGCGACCTTACGATACTGGCTATCTCACATCAGTCGGCTTTAGTTGAGATTGCCGACATCGCCTATCGAATCGTGGATGGGAAAATATTGCCGACCGAGAGTCACCCGGCACCCAATCAAGACCCGGCAAATTATAGTGAAATTCACTACGGAAGATGAACGACAATATTGAAGACATTATCTCTCGTATCCGGCTGATAGCCTTTGATTTCGATGGGGTATTTACCAATAACATGGTCTACGTTTTTCAGGACGGCACCGAGGCGGTGCGATGCTATCGCAGTGACGGGATCGGGCTGGCCAAGCTGAAGACGCTGGGTATTGAGACCATCATTATATCAACTGAAGCCAATCCGGTCGTGTCAGCCCGGGCAGGCAAATTGAAGATGCGCTGCATTCAGAATTGCCAGGATAAGCGTGCCGAATTGGAGCGTCTTGCTGAAGAACTGAACATCACGCTGAACGAAGTCGCCTTTGTCGGCAATGATATCAACGATCGATCATGTTTAGAATGTGTCGGCCTTCCGATTGTGGTACGAGACGCATTTCCGGAAGTCGCTACGATTGCGCTCTATCAGACCAAACGCCCCGGTGGTCACGGTGCCGTCAGAGAAGTTTGTGATTTATTTGAAAATGTACTGACAAACGAATTGAAGACTGAAGATTGAAAAATTTATTGTATTAACGTTCTTAGTAGCAAAAACCAACACCCTAGGGAGGAACCAACATGCGCAAAATTGATTTGGATGGCAAAATCGTTCAAGATAGCAGCGATTGCTACGTGATCGCGGAGATCGGGCATAACCATCAAGGCAAACTTGAAACCGCCAAGGAAATGTTTCGTGTGGCCAAAGCATGTGGCGCTAACGCTGTCAAACTGCAAAAACGCGATAATCGTTCGCTATTTACCAGAGCCGGCTATGAAAAGCCTTATGACAATCCCAACAGCTATGGCGAAACCTACGGCGAGCATCGGGAATTTTTAGAATTTGGCGGGATCGAGTATAAAGAGTTGATGAATTACGCCGAGGAAATCGGAGTTACCATGTTTTCCACCGCATTCGACTTCAACAGCGCCGATTTTCTCGCCAAGCTTGAAATTCCGATTTATAAGATCGCCTCAGGTGACCTAAAAAACATTCCCTTGCTGACCCACATTGCCCAATTTCAAAAACCGATGATTCTCAGCACCGGCGGGGGCACCATGGAGGATGTCAATCGGGCCTACGATGCCATAATGCCCATTAACCAGCAATTATGCATCCTTCAGTGCACGGCCGGCTACCCGGCGGAGTTCAATGAACTGAACCTGCAGGTTATTACCACTTTCCGCGAGCGGTTCCCGAACACCACCGTCGGGCTATCTTCCCATGACAACGGCATCGCCATGGCAGTGGCGGCCTATATGCTGGGCGCAAGGATAATCGAAAAGCACTTTACCCTTAACCACACCTGGAAGGGCACGGATCATGCCTTTTCCCTGGAGCCTCCCGGTTTTCGCAAACTGGTTCGGGACCTGAGACGCACCAGAGAAGCAATGGGAGACGGCGTCAAACGAACCTACGACAGCGAAGTCAATCCAATCACCAAGATGGGCAAGAAGCTCGTTGCCGCACGCAATTTGCCGGTTGGTCACATGCTGAGGCGTGAGGATATTGCCATCAAATCTCCGGGCGACGGACTGCAGCCGTACGAAATCGACAAGGTCCTCGGACGGGTAACCCGCTCGGAGATGAGAGAAGATGATGATATTACCTACGAGGCCCTCAACGGATCCGAGAAAATAGCAGGGGCGGCATTGTGAAAAACAGTATTAGTTTAAAGGAGGATATTGCTGTCGTGACCGGTGCCCTCGGCAAGCTGGGACCGATCTGGATAGACGCCCTGCTCGACGGCGGGGCGTCCGTATGTGCGCTTGATCTCGCGGGTGCGGCCATATCGGAAGCGTTCGGTCGGCTACAGTCTAACTACGATGATAGCCGTTTGCAGCTGGTTCGAACCGATGTCAGGGATCGGGAGTCACTGGAATCCGCGTGTGAAAACTGCATCGCGGCATTCGGGGTGCCGACTATTCTGGTAAATAATGCCGGAATTGACCGCCCCCCGGGGGATTCTGATCAGGGATACCGTCTGACGGAGATACCCTTCAAAGAAAACCGTGACATATTTGAAGTCAATACCCTGGGATTATTCCAGACGACTCAGGTCTTCGGGTCCCGGATGGTTGCGGCCGGTCGAGGCTCAATCATCAATATCGGCTCCCTTTACGCCAGCGTATCACCGGATGATCGATTTTATGATCATATCCCCGGGGATCCGCCTTTTCTCAAGCCACCGGCATATGGTGCGTCCAAGGCAGCCGTGGTAAATTTAACGCGCTATCTGGCCACCCTCTGGGCACCCCACGGCGTGCGGGTCAACGCCCTGTCCCCCGGCGGCGTGCTGGGCGGCCAGGACGAGGAATTCAAACGCAAATTCTGCGACCGGGTACCCATGGGCCGAATGGCAGAGGCCGGAGACCTGCACGGTCCGCTACTGTTTCTGGCCTCACAGGCCTCAGCATACGTCACCGGCACCGAGCTTGTTGTCGACGGCGGATTTACGGCATGGTAGCGCAAATGACAATTTATTATTGAATATTGAATAATTGCGGTATCCTATCGATTTTTAAAATTGATCGAGCGAAGCGAAAACATTAATTAGTCAATATTCATTAGTCATTAGTCATTTTGATGGGTTAATACTCATCGGTTTTTTCAATGTTATATAACGTAAGAATGGTGAAAAAATGGACGGCAACCATCTGCCCCAGATAATTGACAACTGGATTGGTGGCGAGACGTGTGGTGCGGTTTCCGGTGAGAGCTTTGATAAACTGTCCCCGGCCACCGGCCAAAAACTGTACGGCATTGCCCGTTCGCTGGCGGGGGACATTGAACGGGCGGTGGAGGTGGCGTCGCAGGCGCAACCGGGCTGGGCTGCAATGACCCCTGTACAGCGGGGTGACATTCTCCACGACATCGCCCAGGCTATGCGAAGAAACCAGGAGAAAATCGCAGCGATCGTCGCCAGCGAAACCGGCATGTCATTCAACGCCGCCATGGGTGAAACGGGGGGCGCCATCGCTCAGGGCGAGTTTACAGCCGGCGAGGGCCGCCGATTTTATGGTCGCACCACCACCAGCGCCGTATCCAACAAGTACGCCATGACGATTCGGCAGGCGCTGGGTGTCGCCGGGCTGATCATCGCTGCCAATACGCCGATTGCCAATGTGGCCTGGAAAGTGTTTCCGGCTTTGATTTGCGGCAACAGTGCCGTCCTGAAAGCCGCGGAAGACACACCGGGCACGGCCTGGTATTTCGCAAAGCTGGCCCATGAGGCCGGGCTGCCGCCCGGGGTACTCAACGTAGTTCAGGGATACGGTGCTGAAGCCGGCGAGCCATTGGTGGCTCATCCGGATGTGGCCGTGATCAGCTTTACCGGATCCACTGCAGTGGGCCGAAGAATCGCATCCGTCGCCGGTGAGCGGCTGGCTAAGGTCTCTCTTGAACTTGGTGGCAAAAATCCGCTGGTTGTCTGTGATGATGCCGATCTCGAGTCTGCTGCAGATTGGGTACTGCTCTCTGCTTTCAGTAATGCCGGCCAGCGCTGTGCTTCCGGTAGCCGCATTATCATTTTTGAATCGATATATGAACGGTTCAGAGATCTTCTGATCGAGCGCACCCGTCAACTCAAAGTCGGTCCCGACAATGAAGATGATCTGGGACCGGTTATCAATGAAAGGCAGCTCAACAATATGCTGGCGGCAATCGATCAGGCCCAAAAAGAAGGGGCCGTGGTTCTGGCCGGCGGCAAGCGCTTGACCGACGAGGCCCATACCGGCGGTTTTTACCTGGCACCGACCTTGATCGAGGGAGCGGATCCGCGTAATCAGATTTCCACCACTGAGCTTTTCGGACCCATCACCTGCCTATATAAAGTGAAAAATTTCGGAGAAGCACTGCAGATGGCCAATGATTCTCCTTACGGATTGACGGCCTGTATTCACACCCGCAGTATTCACCGCGCCACTGAATTTACCCAGAAAGTTCAGGCAGGCGTGGCGGTGGTCAATGCGGGAACATTCGGCAGTGAACCGCATATGCCGTTCGGCGGCCTGAAGCAGTCCGGCAACGGCACTCGTGAGCCCGGAACCGAAGCCCTGGATGTGTATTCGGATTTAAAAAACATCATAATTAACATAGATGCGGGAGAGCTTTAGAATACTTCAGATATTGAATTGAAATTGACTTTTGCCAAAATAGGAATGCATAAATAAAATTCGAATATCGAATCTCGAAATCCCTGGCCCAGACCGATAAGTCAAGTCAAAAAGGATGACTCTTGCTTTAGTACCGCCATAAGATTCGTAACCCAAACAAAGCTTATCGCGCCAGGGCGGGCCGAAACAAGCACGAATGACCAACATTCAAATGATCCAAACAGAATCATCGTACCAATTCAGATGAATGCCTTAATGTTTAGGCCATTGGGACATTTTAAATTAGAATTTGTTTCGAATTTCGTGCTTCGTATTTCGGATTTTTAAAATTTGTATGAAGGAATGGTTATACAATATATAGGAACGTAATGGCTGAGAACAATCTTGATATCGTCGCTCTCATCCCGGCACGGTCGGGTTCAAAGCGCGTACCGGACAAAAACATCCGGCCCCTGGCCGGCCATCCGCTGATTGCGTATACGATAGCTGCCGCCGTTGAAAGTGGTATCTTCGCAGACGTAATCGTATCGACGGATTCGGAGCAGTATGCGGAAGTCGTGAAACACTACGGGGCCGATATACCGTTTCTGCGCCCCGCGGACCTGGCCGGGGATCAATCTCCGGATATTGAGTGGATGGAATTCACCCTGAGACAACTGCAGCAAAGCGGACGTTCATATGATTGTTTCAGTATTCTGCGGCCAACCAGTCCGTTCCGGCTGCCGGAAACCATCCGACGCGCATGGGCGGAATTTTCGTCCCAGCAAGGGGTCGATTCACTGCGGGCGGTGGAAAAATGCAGCCAGCATCCGGGAAAGATGTGGGTGATACGGGGCCGACGGATGACGCCCCTGCTGCCGCTGGGGCCGGCCGAGCAACCCTGGCACAGCAGCCAGTACCCGTCGCTGCCGGAAATTTACGTTCAAAATGCCAGTTTGGAAATCGCCTGGTCGCGGGTCGTTTTCGAAGATCGAACCATCGCCGGCAACGTCGTCATGCCGTTTCTGACAAAAGATTACGAAGGATTCGATGTCAACAGCGAATATGACTGGCGGCTGGCAGAATA
This sequence comes from Desulfobacterales bacterium, assembly GCA_030066155.1. Taxonomy (GTDB): domain Bacteria; phylum Desulfobacterota; class Desulfobacteria; order Desulfobacterales; family JAFDCJ01; genus JAFDCJ01. The sequence continues at coordinate 9,116 of JASJCE010000138.1, forward strand.
CATGGTTCAGAGGGGTGAGGCGCACTTGCCGAATGTCAGCCGACCCGTCTACCCGGGATAAAAATTCGCCGTAGAATTCGCAGCCTCCAGCCTGCAGGTCCTGCGGCCCGGAGGGAGCACGCTGAGAAAGCCATACGAAAATCACTTCAAAGTACGGTAGTCGAAATCTTGGGAACCGTAGCAAACAAGGTGGTTTATCATCTAAAAATTCTCTGCGTACACCGCGTTTTCTGCGGTTTTTAGGTTTTTTAAATTTGAAAAGGAGCTAACGCTATTATGATCGAAATAAGACTTATTTCTGAAACCAAATTTAAGCGCGTTCGTGCCGCTAATATTGACAAGTACACGAAGTTGCAGATACTGGCCGATATGTGCCGCGCCAACGCAATTGCTACCGTCAAACGGGCCGGATCAGGGCACCTGGGGTCGAGCTTCAGTTCACTGGATGTTGTTACTTACCTGTACTTTGCCGAGATGAATATTGCCGAGCTAGGAGTCTCCCACCCGGATCGTGATATCTACTTCTCATCCAAAGGCCATGACGTACCCGGACACTATGCCGTCCTGCACGCGATGGGATTGATTCCGGAAGAAAAGTTTGTCAACCTGCGGCGGCATGGCGGCACTCACGGCCATCCGGATACCACTGTCAACGGGATCGAAGCCAACTCCGGATCCCTGGGAATGGGCATCTCAAAAGCCAAAGGCATGGCCTGGGCCAAGCACGCAACCGATGCCGGTGGTCGGGTCATGGTGATGACCGGCGATGGTGAACTCCAGGAAGGGCAAATCTGGGAGTCACTGCAAACCACCGTTCATCAGAAAGTCAACAATCTGATCGTCATTGTCGACTACAACAAATTCCAATCCGATAAAGCCCTCAAGCATATAATCGATTTGGGTGATCTGGAATCAAAATTCACGATCTTCGGCTGGCATGTCGAGCGCTGCGACGGGCACGATTTTGCCGCCCTCGAGCAGGTCTTCGCCGAATTCAAAGGAATTACCGACAAACCGAAGGTTCTGATTGCTGATACGATCAAAGGCAAAGGCATTTCATTTATGGAAGGGCCGGTGGAGTGGCCCAATGAAGATTATCTGTACAAATGGCATGCCGGGGCACCTGACGATGATTCCTTTGAGAGCGGCTACCGCGAACTTACCGAAAAAATAAACAGCCGGCTTCAGAGTGTTGGTCTGGAAGCGCTGGCCTCCGAAATTATCGAAACCCGAGAGCGAAATCGGGTGAAATTAAAGGACACCGCGGAAAAGGTGGTCAGTGCATACGGCGAAGCCCTGGTCGAACTGGGATCGCAGAGAGAAGATCTGATTGTAATGGATGCGGATCTATCGGCTGATTGCGGCCTGCGGGGTTTCGAAAATGCCTATCCCCAACGCTTTATCGAGACCGGCATCGCGGAACAGGACATGGTTTCGACGGCTGGCGGTTTAGCGCTGCAGGGCTTGCTACCGGTTGTGAACTCGTTCGGGGTGTTTCTGGCATCCCGCGCCAATGAGCAGATCTACAACAATGCAACCGAAAAAACCAAAATAATTTATGTCTGCCACTATGCCGGACTGATTCCTGCCGGCCCCGGCAAATCCCATCAGAGCGTGAGGGATATTTCCCTTTTTGGGGCTCTGCCCAATTGCACGGTGTTGGAGCCTGCCAATGCCATTGAAACCAAAGCGGCATTGAAGTGGTGCGTTGATGAGGCTGCTCAAAGCTGCATGATGAGACTGGTGATTTCGCCGTCTCCCCGAAGAATTGAACTGCCGGAGGATTACAAATTGACATTCGGCCGAGGCACGGTGCTTGCCGACGGTCAAGACGCTGTTTTATTCGCCTACGGACCCGTCATGCTGAACGAAGCACTCAAGGCTGCCGAAACACTCGGCCAGCAAAATCTGTCCCTGAAGGTCATCAACCAGCCCTGGCTGAACCACATTGACGAAACGTGGTTCGAGCAGCAAATTGCCGATTTCGGAACGGTTTTTGTGCTGGATAATCATTCACAATACGGCGGGCTGGGTGATCAGGTGCTGAATACGGCGCAGAAAGTCGACCGCCTGCGCAGCAAAAGATTCATTAAATTTGGGCTGGACGAGTTCCCGGCCTGCGGTACACCGCCGGAAGTACTGGCTTATCACCAGTTAGACGGCGATAGCTTGGCATCACGTATTGTTAATGCAATGTCATGAGAGTAATATCAATTTTCTCGATACTAATTCAGCCTGTTGCACCATTAGTTCTGAGAGCATTAGGTTGATGATTATACGAACACTATAACAAGGAAATCAAATGAAGGCTGATTCATCTAACAATACACCGGCTATTGCAGTTATCGGTGCCGGCTATTGGGGCAAAAACTTGGTTCGAAATTTTCATGATCTCGGAGCCATTCGGCTTATTTGCGACAAAAATGAATCCATTCTTGCCGGTTTCAAAAGCCAATATAAAAATTTAGAAACGTGCGTGGCACTGGCCGATGTTCTAAGCCACGAGGACATCAGCGGTATTGTCATTGCAACGCCGGCTGAGACGCATTTTAATCTTGCCCGTGAAGCGCTTCTTGCTGGCAAACATGTTTTGGTTGAAAAGCCCCTGGTGCTGCGGGAAGAAGATGGGGAAGAACTCATTAATCTGGCACAAGAGAGAGAAAAGGTGCTTATGGTCGGACACCTGCTCCAACATCATCCTGTTTTTAAGTGTCTCAAGGAGTTGGTACAGGCGGGAGAGCTGGGTCGAATCAATTATATTTATTCTCATCGATTAAATCTCGGCAAGATTCGGCGGGAAGAAAACATCTTATGGTCTTTCGCGCCGCATGATATTTCCATGATTATGTCCCTTGCTGGAGATCATCCTGAAAGCATACTAACCACGGGTGGCAACTACCTGCATCAAAAAATTGCAGACGTGACAGTCACTCATCTCAATTTCCCCTCGGGACTCCGGGCTCATATTTTTGTTTCCTGGCTTCATCCATTTAAAGACCAGAAACTCGTTATTGTCGGTGATCGCAAAATGGCCGTATTTGACGATACCCAACCGTGGGAAAACAAGCTTGTGTTGTATCCCCATTCAATAAAATGGCAGAATAACTTACCCGTCCCGGATAAGGCAACGGCTGAAAGCGTTGAAGTTGCGCAAGATGAACCGCTGCGCCTCGAATGTCGTCACTTTTTGGAATGTATCCAGAATGGCAGACAGCCGATAACTGACGGCCAAGAGGGGCTTGAAGTTTTAAAAATATTAAATGCGAGTCAGCGCTCTCTGGATGCTTGCGGCAAAAAAATTTTTCTAACTGAAAGCGGCACCCCGCTCGAAGACGATCGCGTACCAGAGGCAATCAGCCGCCAGGGCCGGGAACTGAAATCAAAGGATTTCTTCAGTCATCCCACGGCGTTAATTGATGAGGACACATATATTGGCAGAATGACCAAAATTTGGCATTTTTCTCATATTCTGTCCGGTTCAAAAATCGGCCAGGGCTGCAATATCGGGCAGAACGTTGTCATCGGCCCTGATGTGACGATTGGAAAGGGCTGTAAAATTCAAAACAATGTTTCCGTGTTTCAAGGTGTTACCCTTGAAGATGGCGTATTCTGCGGACCATCAATGGTATTCACCAATATCATCAATCCACGAGCTCAAATACGAAAGATGGATCAGGTACGTCCGACATTGGTTAAAAAAGGCGCCACGATCGGGGCCAATGCAACTATTATTTGTGGCATGACCCTGGGCCGTTACAGCTTTGTCGGTGCCGGAGCTGTGGTTAACAAAAACATACCCGATCATGCCCTGGTAGTTGGAAATCCCGCAAAACAGATCGGTTGGGCCTGCAAATGCGGCGAGAGACTCGATGATGATTTGCAGTGTCCGGAGTGTGAAACGAAATATAAAAAGACGAAACTTGGTCTCGCAATTGAAGATCCCGTTAACGAAACCTTATATTACCAGAGAAATTAAAGAGCGCGTCTGTGGAGTCCTTGACAGCGGGTACCTGACTGAAGGGCTTGTTACCCAACAGTTTGAAGATTCCGTCAAGAATTATATCGGCTGCAAATTTGCTCTGGCAGTATGCAATTGCACAGTTGGATTGGAGCTGGCACTTCGAGCCTTGGATATCGGACCAGGTGATGAAGTTATTGTGCCGGACTATACTTACCCGGCATCGGCCACAGTCGTGAATATTGTTGGAGCGACCATCGTTCTGGTGGATATAGATCCGCAAACCATGCTGCTCGATTACGCAAAGGTCGAAAAGGCTATCACCGAGCGAACCAAGGCAATTATGGCGGTATCTATTTTCGGAAACCCATTGGATTATAAACGATTGTACGAAATTAAAGAAAAATACAGGCTCTATCTAATCGAAGACGCCGCGTGCACCATTGGGGCAACCTATAATGAAATACCGGTTGGTAATCTGGCGGATATCTCGGTGTTCAGCTTTCACCCTCGCAAGTTTATAACCACCGGCGAGGGCGGTATGGTAGTGACGAACAATGCCCAATGGGCTGAGTGGATGAAATCGTACAAACAATTTGGCATGACTCCCTCCCACTTAAGACAGGGCATTCGCTTCGAACGAATCGGCACGAATTACAAATTGAGTAATATCCAATCAGCGATCGGAC
>JASJCE010000139.1 GCA_030066155.1 Desulfobacterales bacterium
GTAAGGCTGTTTTAAACAGGTTCCCAAGCCCCAGCTTCGCGCCGCAATGCTGAAGGCCGGCCTGGATATGGAAACCGTTGCGACCAAAGGCTGGCAACATACATCCCTGATGCGATCCGTAGATATGATTATATCCGGCAATGTTACCCAGGCCGGTCAGGGTTTGACCATCGAGTCAACCGTTGTCGCCGCGAACGGCAAGATTCTTCTGAGTCAAATCAATAAGGCCCGCAAGAAGAAAAATGTCGCCAACACCGCCAGGTTAATCGCCAACAGCATCATCGATCAGTTCCCCTTTGAGGGAACCATCGCTGCCGTGGATGAGCAGGGATACCGCATCAATCTCGGCAAAGCAGATTACCGCATCCGACGGGGCAGTCAGTTCAAATACCTCGTGGCCAATATGGAAAGATCGGGCCGGGTAAAGGGATTTAAGGACGCCGGCACCCTCAGGGTTGTGGAGACGGATGCGTCTTCCTCATGGGCGGAGATTGTCGACTTGAATGACGCTGCCAAGGTTAAAGTCGGTGACCGGGTTGTGCGGCGGTTTTATCTGGATGAGAGAAGAGAAATGGAGAAGGGCAGCATTCTTCTGTCGGCCAACGGCGGAACGCCGCCCGATGATCATGCGCTGTGGGGCGTTAATGTCTATCTCAACAATACCTGGGTGGGGACAACGGGATCAAACGGAAAAGTGGAAGTTCCCCTCAATTTGTTTGAAGAATACGACATCCAGCTTTCACGGCACGGTTATCAACCTTTAATGGACACCGTCAGTGTGGATGAGAGCAGGCAGACGAAGGAGTATTTCCTGGAAATGGCCAATGCCCTTTTCAAAATAGAGTCCGAGCCGGCCGGAGCCGAGGTCTTTGTTGACGGCGTCAAAATCGGCACCACGCCCATACTCGATGGCAAACTGATCAACTTTGGATTCCGCAAGGTGGTGCTGTCGGCCGGTGGCGAATACCGCAATTGGCAAAAGGTTATGCAATTTAATCAACCGGAGGTTCAATTGCTCGGTCCGAATAAGGTTGTATTCGTAAAAGACTATTTCAAAATTGGACAGAACGCCGAGCAAAACGGTGACATCGATGCCGCTATCAGGGCATATTCAAGCACTGAAAAAGGAAACCCGGACTATTCCGCTGCCCGACATCGGCTGGCCCAGCTCTATCTGGATGAAAAAGGCAATTATGACGGCGCCGTGCGTGAGTTTGAAAACGTTCTCTCGCTGCCGGAAAACCAGCAGATTATCTACAAGCAATTTGCAGTCACCTATACCAATTTGGGTCACAGCTACTATCGAAAAGGTATGGGCCTTTTGCAGAAAGATAAGAAAGCGGCCGCCAGCAGTTTTGCCAAGGCGATCAAAAATCTGAATATTGCCAAGCAGAACACCCGCTTTTTTCCCAACCGTCATTTTGACGAGGCCGTGCACGACACCTACTACTACCTGGCGCTGTCGTACCACAAGCTTTATTTGATAACCAAAAAACGGGCGCTGGTGGAAAAAGCCAATTTGGCATGGCGTGAGTATTTTGACTTTTTTCCAAAAAATTTAGAGGCCAAGGCGAACTTTGTCAAAATCCGGAATTCGGCCCGAATATATTGGGACCAGATCAAGGATTTATCTTAGCGGGAGGTTCGAAGTTGACATTCAGAACAGTACTCCAGACGATGGCTTTCGTGCTGCTTGCCATCGCCTTGATCGGGTGCCACAGCCATGCTGCCCAGGGCGAAGATAACAGCCGCAATCGGCCGCAATCCAGCCGCAGCTCGAATCGGCAACTTACTGGAAGCGTGCCTCAAGCTGCGCCTGGAGAGATTTTAGCGGTACGGTCGCAGGCTGATAAAATTGCCGCCATCACCGAAGAGTGGCTGCCGGAAGATGCCCCGGTGCACCCCGACCGGCAAAAGCCTGCAGCTGCAGGTCAACCGCGCCCGCCCGCGCAGCAGATTCCGGCAACGGATCAAAACCCGACCGGTGCTCGGCCAATGGACAACACCGAAGCGGTAGAAATCGACTGGACCGCTGAAGAAGAAGAACTGGCCCGAATTCAGCCCGGCCGGCGTCTGCCCGACCCTCAAATCGAGCCACTGTATGTGCGTGTGTTTACGGACATTGCTGCCGGACAGAATGATTCGAACCCCATCTGGTCGCCGACAGGCGATATGATTGCCTTTGAACGCAGCATTGCAGACCGGCGCGAGATCATCATATCCCATGTCAATGGATCGGTGTTGCAGAAAATTTACCACCGCATTCCGGAGGATGACGACGCCATGGATTTCGTCTTCGAAGACATCCTCGATGATGCCAGCTACAACTCCGGCATCAGCTGGTCGCCGGACGAAAGCAAACTGGTATTCATGAGCAACGGCGGCAGTGGCAACTATGATCTTTATCTGCTGCCGGTCCTCGGACAGGAACAGGCCATTCGACTCACCGATCATGAAGAGCGGGACAGTCAACCGCATTGGAATCCCGCTTCGGATCGGTTAGTGTTCGTTTCCGGACGCACCGGCAATGCCGATATTTTTGTAATGGATCTCACCGCTCGCAAGGTTACGAAACTGACCAGCGGTCTCAAGACCTATCTGTATCCGCAGTGGTCACCAGACGGAAAAAAAATCGTCATGATATACGGCAGCAACGAGAATCATGATATTTTTTTGATCGAAGACATCGATCGACCACTGGTAACACTTAAAGCCCTGACGACCTGGAGGTATGATGATCTGAGACCGGTGTGGTCTCCGGATGGAAAAAAAGTCGCTTTTTATTCAAATTACAATCCGGAGAATAACCCGAAGACATGGTCTATCGTTGTAATTGCCGCCGACGGTTCGGACCCGGTTGACGGAGAAGGGCTTGCCGCCAAAATCGTCGCTAAAAATGTGATTCCGGATATCGAACGGGGGCTGGCCTGGATGCCGGACAGTAAACGAATCATATATGTTAAAAATGATCAAAAAAGCTTCAATCCGATTTATGTCGTGGATATTGAAGCGGGGCAAAATATGGCCATTAAAACGCGAACCAAAATGAATCACGACGTCACGTGTTCGGCGAATGGCACCCTTGCCTTCCGGGCTCAAGTTGAACAATGGGATCACATCTATATCGCCAAGCTGCAGGAGTAAACCCTAACCGCAACAGAACGCGATGATGTCATGGGAAACTTTTTTTTCAATTTTAATTCAATGGGAACCCTGATGAAAAAGCTGGGCTCGATACTCCTGCTGACCGTTATTCTTACGGGAACTTCGCATGCGGCAATTGACCCGCTGAAACGCGGATTGCAGCTGTATAAAAAGAATCATTACGAGGACGCCATCCGTTTGCTGTACGGCTATTTGCCGGCAGCCGAAAACCATCACCAGGCCAAAACCAATTTGGGCCTGGGTATGATCTGTCTGGCAAATGCGCGTCTCTACCGCGATCTTTATCAGGCCGCTCTGGAAACCAATCTGGACTATTTCAAACGTCTGCTTGCCGTCAAAGGCCCTTCCGCCAGCCAGATGGCCACTCTCTACATGGGTTTGGCGCTGCTTGAAGACGGGAAACCTTCCGATGCAGCGGGCTTTTTCCATAACTTTCTGGCTGACCGAAGCGGCAACACCGGGGACCTGGATTTGGCCCGGATCAACCTGGCAACTGCCCTCTATTTGCAGAATGAAACGGATCAGGCCCATAAATTGTGGTCAAAGGTCACCAGTGATCAGCCGTCGATAGCGACCGCATTGGCAGCCGCATATCGCCGGGTCGGAATCGACGGAAAAAAACAACTGGCCGTCTGCCAGCGCGTCTGGGATCGGCTGCGGCATTCCGGTCAGGCGCCGTCGATTCAAACCATCAGTAACCTTATCTATGTTTATGCCAAGGAAGGGCGAATTGATGAAACATTTGAGCTGATTATGAAAGCGGATCTGATTGCCTTTTTCCATGAGGAAGTTCCGGTAAAGAACAAGGTGATCCGATTTTATGACGCCGCCCTGCTTGGAAACCTCTCGCTTTTTTACGGAACGGCATCCCTTAATTTTTTGCAAAAAGCGGGCTCGGCTCCCGATTCAAAGATCAGCCGCATGGCGCAGTACTATCTGGGCCAGGCATATGGAGTTACCGGCGACCCCGTCCAATCCGCCCGGGTGTTAAGCGCATTTATCTCAGCGCCAGGCAATCCGCCCGGCCTGGCAAAAAAAGCCGGTGTTCGACAGGCATTCAATCAATATCTGCTGGGCGACGCTGCGGCGGCCAAAGAGCAGCTAAACACCCTGCTGCAGTCGGAGCCCTCCCCGAATCTGATGGCGGACATGCTGCTGGCCTGCATCGAGTATAAATGGGATGCCCCGGAGATCGTTATCCAGGCCTCCGCCATGGCCCAAAAAGGCCACGGTCGGCCGTTTATCAGAATTAATTTCGCCCTGGGCAAGTATTATTTGTGGAAGCAAAACTTCGCCAAAGCGGTTGAATACATGGAAGCCGGACGGGATAAGAGCAACAAGAATCGAATTGAATTCAACGATCCTCTGATACTCGTCAATTTGGCACAGGCATATGGCCGGACCAAACAATTTTCCGAGGCGCTGGAAATTTTCTTTGAAATGAGTAAACAGTTTCCGGCCGTGCGTCAGATTCAGGTGGCCCTTCAGGGCGTTTACATCATAGAGCAAAAAAGCGCCGGCGACGTGAAAATATTTTGATACATACCTGAATTTTGGAGACCAACAACGCATATCGGCGTTTGAGGTGAATTTCATGCAGAAGACCGGGTGCGGCGATTGGTAACCTTAGAATTCAGCTCATAAAATTTGGTTTTGAACTCTATCCCCGATAAAATATGAGGAGGACATTATGAAGAGGTCAGCTAGAGTATTTTTAACGGTCTTTATTTTGGCAATGGTGATGGTGTTGCCCCGGGCCGGCGCCTTGTCAAAAGGTGATGGGAATCCAAACGGCGGATCCCTGAATTACGGCGAATATGGTCGTCCGGCGACCCTGGACCCGATCACCAGCAATGATATGATTGCCATGCGAATCAGTGAGCTGATTTTCAGCGGCCTGGTCGGAATTGATGAAAAACAGGAAATCGTAGCGGATCTGGCCGAACGATGGGAAATCTCGGATGATGGCCGCATCTACACGTTTTATCTCAGAAAAGATGTAACCTGGCATCCCAAAGATGAGGGGCAGGAGCCCATGCCGTTTACGGCGGAGGATGTGGTTTTTACCCATTCCATCATGATGCACCCCCAAACGATCACGCCCCTGAAAGTGCGCTATGAGTTTATCGAGAAGGTCACCAAACTCGACGATCACACCGTAGAGTTTACCCTCAAACGGCCGATCCTGAATGCCCTGGCCAAATTCAGCTTTAAAATCATTCCCAAACACGGTCCGCAGAATCCCGAATTCCTGGCGCGCGAAGACGCCTTCGTTCAACACCCGATCGGCACCGGACCCTATGTTCTCAAAAACGTCACTGCCGAAGGCGAGGTAATTCTGACAGCCAATGAAAATTATTTCAAAGGGCGTCCCCATATCGACAAATTTATCGCCCGACCGTTTGCGGATCAAAATATTCTGGGACAGGCGCTGATGTTCAATGCAATCGACATGATCGTATTGGTCAATCACCGCGACATTCCACAGCTACAAGGCGACAAGCGCTTTGTTCTGCAGCCCTACAATGCCCTGTCATACTCGTTTTTCGGCTTCAACGTGCGCAAACCGCTGCTGGCCGACAAGCGGGTGAGAAAGGCATTTACGTATGCCCTCAACCGCCAGGAAATGCTGGACTCATTCTTCCAGGGACAGGGAACCATTATTTCCGGGCCTTATGCGCCCGGAAGCTGGGCCTATAACCTGGATGTTCAGCCGCTGTCCTTCGATCCGGAGGCCGCCGTGGCACTGTTGGCCGAAGCCGGATTTGCCAGAGGCGCCGACGGGATTATGGAAAAAGACGGCCGGAGACTTTCCTTAACCCTCAAGGTCCCGATCGCCAAGGAGAGCGAAGCGGTCAAACGGGTCATTTTGGCGTTTAAGAATTATCTTTCTAAAATCGGGGTCGAAATCCATGCCGAATTTCAGGAATGGCTGGCCTGGAAAGAAGACATCTTTTTGCATCATGATTTCGACATCATGTTTGCCGCCTGGGTCTTTGACGACTCAGCCGATATCTCTTCGCTGTTCCATTCAGCCGAGGTCGGTCCCTGGAAAAACAACTTCGGTGCCTATTCCAATCCCGAGGTGGACAGTCTGATCGTCGAAAGCAAACTCACCCTCGATCATGAAAAACGTCGAACCATCAACCGCAAGCTGCATGAAATTATCGCTGATGAAAATCCGTACACATTTCTGTGGACTATTACCAATTATGCCGCCTACAATAAAAAGCTGCGACGGGTGGCCATTCATCCCTACAAGTTTTTCTCCTTTGCCGATAACTGGTATATCCCCAAATCAGAACAGCGCTAAGATTCATCTTTGCAGTTAACGATCACGGACAAAAGCAGGGTATCGTTGCAATACCCTGCTTTTGTCCAGTCGAAATCGGTTATGAAATTCACTTCCATGCGGTCCATAACAGTCCTGATTACCCGGGAGCTGGCGATCACGGCCCTGTTGCTTTTAGGCGTCAGTTTTGTGGTCTTTGTTGTATTGTATTTATCTCCCGGTGATCCGTTCGGCAGCCTGTTATCGGGACAGATAGACGGTGTGGCCGCGGAAGCAGGTGCTGCGGTTGATCCGGCAGGCTCGGCAGCATGGTATTCCCAGTATCTTTCGTGGCTGGGCAATATGATTCGCGGAAATTTCGGTACCTCCCTTCGAAGCGGCTTGCCCGTCTTCAGCGAACTGGTAAGAGTGGGAATCAACACCCTTTATTTGACGCTGGGGTCGCTGTTGGTCACCCTGGCAATCGCCGTTCCGATTGCGATCGTTTCGGCCAAACGCGGCATGACCCCGTCAAACTGGGGGTTGACGATGTTTACCTACGTCGTATCGGCAATCCCGGTCTTCTGGTTGGGTTATATTTTCATTTATATATCCATGCACTACTTTGGTCTGTTTCCATTGGCGTTCGGCTCCGGCGCCCGGCAATGGAATTGGCTTTACTTCATGCTGCCGGTGATGGTGCTGGGCCTCAGCAACGGTACGATGGGTGAGGTGGTGCGGCATTTGCGGGGGGAATTGAGCCGGGTTTTTGCGGAGGAGTATATCTGCACCGCGCGGGCCAAGGGCGCTTCAATCTGGAAGCATGCCTTCAAAGAAGGGCTCTTGATTCCGGTAACTGAAATTGTTGCCGCCAAAATCCCATTTATTCTGGGCGGTGCCGTTGTCGTGGAACAGGTGTTCAATTGGCCCGGCATGGGCCGAATGGCCTGGCAGGCAGCCCAGGACCGAGATTACCCGCTGATTATGGGAATTACCATTTTGGCTGCCATTTTTGTAAGGCTGGGCGGTCTGATGCTGCGCGCCGTGACGATTCTGGTGAACCCGAGTTATGACTGGGAATAGGCAGGTTAAAGATGGTTTCACGTGTCAGCTGTTATAAGTAATAAAAGGATGGTTTCAGGTTTCAGCTGTTATAAGTAATAAAAGGATGGTTTCAGGTTTCAGTGTTCAGGTTTCAGTCCATCCGCTGGATGCGAAGCGCATAGTTTGAGCTTAGATGAAACGTAATTTAGTTCCTTTAAAGGTTTTCCTGATGCAGATCAGATTTCAAATACTGCTTAATGTGATGCATACACCTGAAACCTGAACACCGACACCTGAACACTGAAACCTGAACACTGAAACCTTGAAGGCAAGTTAGGCGGTTTACCCATAATGTTACTTTGCGGATTCTAGTGATTTCATCTATGAAAAAATATAATGAGCATCCCAGCGAGTCCGGGGATTTATCCGATGCCTCATTTTGGAAAATGGCCGGTCCCATGGATCTGATTTATATGGGTTATGGTCTTCTGATCGTTTTGCTGGTGATCGTATCCTATATTCTGGGCGCAACCCAGTATTTGCCCCACGATCCCCAGGCGGTAAACCTGGAGTTGTTGATGGCACCACCGCATACGCCGGGACATCTGCTGGGCACCGACTTTATGGGCCGCGATCTGCTCACGCGGCTGATAATCGGAATTCAAGCGTATTTTCTTCCCGGCTTGCTGGCTATCGGAACCGCGCTTACGCTGGGTACGTGTTGCGGAGTGGCGGCCGGCTACTGGGGCGGCAGATTGGATACTGCCGCCACCTATCTCAGCAACCTGCTCGACTCCTTTCCGCGCCTGGTCCTGATTCTGCTGATTGTGGCGGCGTTCAAGCCGGACATCTACCTCATTATGGCGGTCGTCGGCATCACGAACGTCCCCACGGTGGCCCACCTCATAAAGAACAAAATTCTGTTTCTCAAGCAAAAAAATTTTATCGAAGCCGCCACGGCCCTGGGACTGAAAAACGCGGTGATCATATTTAAACATATCCTATGGCACAACTGTCGGTCCGTGTTGATCATTCAAGCCACCCTGGGTATGGCAGAAGTTATTCTGATCGAAACCAGCCTCAGCTATTTGGGGTTCGGCGTTCAGGAACCCACCCCGTCCTGGGGCAATATGGTTCAGTCCGGAGCCAATTATTTCATGCAGGGCAAATTTTGGCCCTCGACAGCGCCGGCGCTGGCAATTTTGCTGACCATTATGGGATTTCATCTGTTGGGTGACAGTTTGAACAACATCCTGGAAAAAAAGAGGGATCAATGAAAAATGGGTCGGTTTTAAAAATCGAAAATCTGCGCACCTATTTTTTTTCCAGGAGCAAGCAGGCCTTCAGTCGGGCGGCGGACGGCGTCGACCTGGAGCTTGAAAAAGGCCAAACCCTGGGGATTGTCGGTGAAAGCGGAAGCGGCAAGAGCGTAACCGCGTTGTCGGTGATGGGGCTGGTGACGGCCGAGCCCGGTATTATTTCCGGTAATATCGGCCTGAAGACCGATGCGGTCCAGAAAAATCTGCTGCAGGACGTTGACGATTACGTAAAGCTTTCTTCAAACAACGGCCGGATCGTCGGCGTCGCCAAAGATAATTCGGGCTGGCAGAGACATATGGACCGGGTTCTGCGGGGGGTGCGCGGCAAAGAGATATCGATGATTTTTCAAAATCCCAAACTCGCCATGAATCCCTTCAGCCGCGTCGGCCAACAGATCACGGAGGCGATTTTGCTGAATACGTCTACCGTCAATCGACGGGAGGCCCGGGAGCGGTCCCTCTATTGGCTGGAACAGGTTAAAATCGATTCACCCCGTCTGCGATACGATAACTATCCGAATAGCCTCTCCGGCGGCATGTGTCAGCGCGCTATGATCGCCATGGCCCTGTCGATGGAGCCTTCGGTTTTAATTGCCGATGAACCCACAACCGGCCTCGATGCCACGATCCAATCAAAAATTGTAAACTTGCTGGGCGAGCTCAAATCCAATCTCGGCATCACAACCCTGCTGATCAGTCATGATATCGATGTCATCAAAACGCTATCCGATCGGGTTGCCGTTATGTACGGCGGCCGGGTCCTGGAAGCCGGACCTGCGAATGAAATTTTAGCGGCTGATCAGCTCAATACCCACCCCTACACGGCCGCTTTGATCGCGTCGATTCCAACCGTGCAGCAGATCAGAGACAAAACAGACCTGCGCGCAATCAACGGTGATGTCGTCGACACCGTCAATTTGCCGCCGGGGTGCCGCTTTTATGACCGCTGTCGCCGGATGACGGAACAGATCAGGACCCGGTGCGAAAACCAGGAGCCGGCGATGAGTCGGGTATCCCCCAACCATCAGGTGCGGTGCTGGCGGTATTTTGAGGGATAGGGCCAAACCGCCCAACGGACTACTATGAATTCAACCATACTGGAAGTTTTAAATCTGAAAAAGCACTATAAACAGCGTCGGGGAATTTTCTCCGCTGTGACGGGTAAAGGCAACCTGATTCGCGCTGTGGATGGTGTCAGCTTCTATATAAAAGAAAGCGAAACCATGGGCCTGGTCGGGGAGACCGGCTGCGGTAAAACGACCATCGGACGGACCGTGCTTAAATTGACGCCGGCCACCGCAGGCAAAATTATCTTCGACAACACGGACATCACCCATATGTCTGCCGGCCAATTTCGTCCGTATCGAAAGCAGCTGCAAATGATTTTTCAGGATCTGGACGCGGCCTTGAATCCTAAAATGCGCATCAAGCATATTCTCAATGAAGCGCTCACGGTGCACGGCCGCCCGAGCGATTCCGAACTGGCGCACCGAATCCAAGACCTCCTGGAAATGGTCAATCTCAAAAAAACCAAGCTCACCAGCTATCCGAATGAACTCTCCGGCGGCGAAAAACGTCGGGTGGGAATCGCCCGTACCCTGGCCGTGGGAGCGCGCCTGATCGTGGCCGACGAGCCCACCAGCGCCCTGGATGTGTCGATCCAGGCTCAGATTGTCAACCTGCTGAAAGACCTTCAGAAAGAATTGGGGTTGTCATACCTTTTCATTTCCCACGATTTACGATTGGTGGAGTTGATAAGCCATAAGGTGGCCGTTATGTACAGGGGTCAGATTGTGGAGGTGGGATTGGCGGGCCGCATCGCCAACATGCCACGCCATCCCTACACGGCCGTCCTGTGGGCCTCTCTGGTCGATAAAAAAAGTGAGGAAATCCTCAAAGCCGAAGTAAACTCGGGTACCGACGAATGGGGGCGGGATCCCGAACGCCAATACAGCGGTTGCCGGTTTGCACCGCGCTGCCCGGTCTATCATGCCAAGGGCCGCCCGACTATTTGCACCGATTCGGACGCATCTCTGCAGCTGCAAAAAATAGATCGCGCCCATCAGGTTCGCTGCCATTTTCCCCTTTATCCGGCCCCCGCCAAATTGCTGAATTCCGCCGGCAGACCGTAACCATAATTCTCTTTATTGTCTCATTATAGTTGTATATCAAAGTCCAATCGATAATATTTAACCTTTTGTTGGAGCAATGTGACACCGGCCGTAATGTTGAAATCAATTCCACGACGTTGACGGTCTGGTTGACATTGATTGAAAAAATGAAATTAAAAGACTGTGACTGCGGTGGGATACCGCATGTCACCTACGACATGGACGATGACTTGGAATTTACAGTCGTCTGCGAGGCCTGTGGCAATCAAACCCCGGCCTGCGAAAACCTTAAGGAAGCGGTTGCCCTCTGGAATCTTATTTATTTCAGAGCGTTGCGGTCGGTTGAGATGGAACCGGCTTAGATGTATACTTCATGTTTTTGACCCAGGGCTGAATATTTGGACTCCTTTCAGGTTTAAGTGATTTGATTTACACCGTTTTAAGATCTGCATCAATTTGCCTCTGTATCAACGTTTGTAGGCGGTCAATCTGCTTTTTTCATCTTCCCCTTCTTAACGTGGTACATTGGATTTGTTCGGTATTTTAGTCTCCCTTTCGAAGCACGTCATTAAAGCTCGATCCACCCATATTCCGCATATACCGGAAAGTGGTCTGAGGGAAATATGCCTTCAAACTTGTTGACCACTACCTCGTAAGCTGCAGGTGCAATACGGCCGCGGTGCAGAATCCAGTCAAGGTGTTCGCCATCGGTGCGGCCGCTGAAGCCATGGAAGGTGCCGGGGAAAGGCTCCGGGGCGGCGTTTTTAAACCAGGGTCCCTTAAGCGTGGCAACGCTCTTTGATCCGGTGAATATCCCGTAGCAGTTGTCGCCGGGGGTTGTATTGAAGTCACCCAGCAGAATAGCCGGGATGTTTGAAGGCAGCCTGGACAGGCGCCCCATGATGAGGACGGCACTGTCTCTCTGAACCTTATCGGCAAAATCAAAGTGGGTGTTGATGCAGATCAGCCTGCGCCGGTTGTCCGTGAACATGCCGATCGTGCACTGTCGTGGCCAGCGACTGTCCGGAAACTTGCTGGGAATCTCCGGTGTGGGGCTCAGGAAAAGGTGTTCGTCAATTATGCGAGTCCACCTGTTTTGGAAGAAAATGACATTGTTCTGCCAGTTGGGTGGTGCCGGTTTGCGCATTCCGATAAAATTGTAGTCCAGCAGAATTTTCGCTATATAATCTATTTGAAAATCATTGGCTTCTTGCAGACCGATAAAATCCGGTCGATATTGTTTAAAAAATGCCGGCAGGGCCTTTTTGCGGTGATCCCAGCTATTGGCACCGTCGTCAGCCAATCCAAAACGAAGATTAAAGGTTAACACCGAAAAGCCTGATTTAACGCCGGATTTTTCTCTCTTACTGTTTTTATGTTTCATCCAATTTGTCCGAAAGCTGAGGCCGTTGGGGTGCCGGTCAAGACTCAATTTCCCGGAGCGTGGCAGAATTGTTTAGTACGATCTCGGCCTTTTCATTAGTATATTATAGAACCATCGGCCTCCGGGGTGGACCAAAACCATTTCTTCCGGGATCGGGTATCTATTCAGGGTAAAATAGATATCGTCTCCGCAGCTGCCGCCATCGGTCCTCATCATCCCTCCAGGACGGCAAGCGGCCGGCTGGATCCCCACCGGCCAGGATATGACTCAACGCCGTTTCAGATCCCAAAAGGTGTTTTTCTTTGTCCAGACGGTATTTATTCGGATGCAGGCGGTGCAGTGTTGCAGCGACTTCCAGACCCAGGCGCACCGGTTGGAGTGCCTGACGATCGGTCACCAGGATAAATACGCCCTGACACTTTTGGCCGGCATAGGTACTCGATTGAGGGATAAATGAAACCGGGTAAAAACGCGCGCCGGCCAGGCCGCTTGCATTGAGTTCCGCAGCCAGATGAACAGCATTGATCCAGGGGGCACCGAACTGCTCAAATGGGGTGTCGGTACCGCGTCCCACTGAAATGCGGGTTCCCTCGATGGCCCCGATTCCCGGATAGAGTGTGGCCTGAATCAAATTGCGCATGTTGGGTGAGGGGTTCACCCAGGGCAAGCCGGTTTCGTCAAACCAGTAGGGACGCCGCCAGCCTTTCATTTTTACGACGGTTAATTTTGCCCCGATGCTATTTTCGCCGTTGAAGAGCTGTGCCAGCTCTCCCATCGTCAAACCGTGTCGAATGGGCATTGGAAAATAACCGGTAAAACCGGCATATTTTTGATCCAGAATGGGACCTTCGATCTGAAGACCGTTGATGGGGTTGGGACGATCTAAAACCACGAATCTGATTTTGGGTTTCGCTGCGGCCTCCAACATATAGGCCATGGTCGTCATATACGTGTAAAAGCGCGTACCGATATCCTGCAAATCAACGACGATCGTGTCCAGGCCGGCCAGCATTTGGGCAGTGGGCCGCACACGTCTGCCATACAGCGAATGGATCTTTAATCCGGTACGCTGATCACGCGACGAGGGCACGCGATCATCGCGGATGCCGCGGATGCCATGCTCCGGGCTGAAAAGGGAAATCAGCTGCACATTGTCGGATTTGTATAATAAATCGATTGTGCTGGCGCCGTCCCGCGCCAGACCGGTCTGATTGGTCAGCAGGCCGATTTTCTCTCCCCGCATGCGATCAAAAGCCGCTGCCCGCAAAACGTCCAGACCGCTGAGAACCTGACCGTGGTGTTGAGTTTTTTGCGTGTCACCGATTTTCCGCCGAAGGCTTGCGGCCTTCACCCCGGCCGCCGACTCCGCCGGTCTTGTTTGGCTGGCCGCGATATTGGCGGCGATCGTGATAATGTGCTCGCGCAGATCGAA
>JASJCE010000140.1 GCA_030066155.1 Desulfobacterales bacterium
GCGGACGCGAGATCGAAAATGCTTCGACCCTGCTTTAGCGAGATCTGGATAAAGAGCTCGGCGGTGAGTTTTACCCCGATATTTGCGAGCATTTCACGTGAGGCCTGAAAATAAAGATCTTCGGTATCGACCAGAACACCGTCATTATCCCAGAAAATAGCTTTAATCATAAATTATCTGGTCCCAGGCGCCATGGCAGTTTCAATGGTCTTGTTCAGTTTAACCGGCTGATCCGTAATCGGCAGGTGCAGTATGGCGGCCATTATCCCCAGAAGAATTGCCAGGATCCAAACCATGTCATATGATTGCACCGTATCGTAAACCCGCCCGCCCAGCCACACCCCTAAAAAACTGCCGATCTGATGGCTGAAAAAAACAATGCCGTAAAGTGTCGATAGATAACGGGCACCAAATATCTGCCCCACAATTCCGCTTGTCAGGGGCACCGTGGCCAGCCATAAAAATCCGATTGCACAACCGAAAATAATTGCCGAAATATTTGAAATCGGCAGCACCAGGAAGAGGGTGATAACAATTGCACGGCTGAAATACAGCAGACTTAGTAGATATTTCTTCCGGAGCCGATCTCCCAGGTAGCCAAATAGATACGATCCGAAAATATTGAACAACCCAATCATGGCCAGGGCGGTCGCTCCAGCTGCTTTGGATATGGATTTATCCGACAGAAAAGCCGGCAGATGGGCCGCAATAAATGCGACATGAAATCCGCACACAAAAAACCCGGCTGTCAACAGCAGGTAGCCTGAATGGCGTCGTGCCCGGTTCAACACCAATGTAAGTGGTTGAGCTTTTTTTCGTGCCGTTCCGGAAGGATTTTGGGATGACACACGGTCCTTGCCGGGAAAACCGAATGCAAGGATGGCTGTCAAACCGACAAATGCGGCAAGGGTTGCAAAAGAGGTTTGCCATCCCGCGGATGCAATCAGCCACTGAACCCCGGGCACCACCGCAAACATGCCCAAGGACCCTAAAGCCGTTATAACTCCAAACATAGCGCTACGCTTCTCCGGCGGTGCGGTTTTCGCAACTGCTCCCAAGATCACAACGTAAGACGTACTGCCGATTGCGACCCCGGCTAACACGCCAAGATTCATGTACAGTCCGGAAGGACTGCCGGTTGCAGACAGCAGCAGAAAACTCAATGCATAGATCAGACCACCGCCAAATGCAATATTGCGTGAGCCATACCGGTCGGCCAGAATTCCGATCAGCGGTAATCCGAAAATTAAATTTTGCCAGGCCATGGCCAGGCTGTATGTTTCGCGACCTACTGCGAGATCGAGGGTTATCGGCTGCAGAAATAGGCCGAGGGATTGGCGGGTACCCATGCTGATGAAGACCATCAGGGCGCCGCAGGCGATGACGATGTAGGCGTGTTTCTTTGAATTGGGATCTTGAGTCATTTTTTAATGCGGAGAATAAATATGCGGCGCGTCAGTTGCCTGTTGAGAGTTGTCAGTTGTTCTGACTGCGTAGGTTAAGCCTTTTTGCAACATAGGTATCAAACTCGCCGCAATCAAGGCATAGCGGTCGGTCGTCCATTGATTCTGCCGCAGTCCGAAACGGCCGATCTGATCAAAAAAAAATTAAGTAAATTTATCTCTCACAGAGTCCTCAGAGTTCTCAGAGAAAAATCAAAAAGCGCTGTGTGCTCAGCGGGCTCTGCGAGATATTTAGTTGAAGTTTCATATAAGCGGGGCCGCTGGCCTGAAAAAACGGCCAGTCTAATCGAGAAAGAAACTGATGAACATCGAACATCGAATAAAGGAATTATGTCGATTTTAATCGCGGTTACAAACCGCTCCCACACGAACTTAGAATGAAGTTTCACACGAGCGCGGCCTCCGGCCTGAAAAAACCGGCCGGGCTGGTCAAAAAAGAAACTCTAGATTTTGAAAGAAAAAGAGGAATGGATTCTTATCTTAAAGAAAAAAATTGGACAGGACCCGCCTGCCATGCGAGAAAAAACGGCCTATCGAACAACTATACACTTATGGCTCCGATTCGTAAAAAATTAGGCAATGCGTAAAGGCATGAGCGGGCAGGTCAACAGGATCATTAGGATAATGCGGCCTTCGGCCGAAAGGCCCCTCGCCGCAGGCGAAAAAATTCCTCATAATCCCGTTAATCCTGTCTAAATGAAAATAATAAAAATCGAATCCATTCCTTCGTTATTGGTGCTTGACTTATCGCAAACAGCGGGTTATTGCGTCCGATTCAGCCTTATTTTTCTCGCGTGAAAAAATAATGATACTACGTTTGAAAAATAGATGGACGCATGAGGCCGGCTACCGTGAAGTGCTGGTCGTCGCCATCCCATTGATATTGAGTACCGCAAGCTGGTCGGTACAGCACTTCGTCGACCGGATGTTCCTGACCTGGTACTCGGCAGAAACCATTGCGGCCGCCATGCCGGCCGGAATGGTGAACTTTACCATGGTCAGTATATTTATGGGGACCGCCGGTTATGTCAACACCTTTGTGGCTCAATATTACGGCGCGAAACGGTTTCATCGAATCGGACCCGCCCTCTGGCAGGGAGTTTACATGTCACTGATCGGGGGACTGGTGATTCTTGGCGCCATACCTTTTGCCGGACCGATCTTCGAACTGGTCGGGCACAGTCCGCAGATTCAGCAACATGAGGTGGTTTATTTTCAGATCCTGTGTTTGGGCGGTTTTTTTTACATTGCATCCTATGCACTGTCCGGATTTTTCAGTGGCCGCGGTAAAACCTGGCCCGTGATGTGGGTGAATACATTGACGACAGCGGTCAATCTGGTCCTGGATTATGCGCTGATTTTCGGCCGGTGGGGATTTCCCGAAATGGGAATCATCGGAGCCGGAATGGCCACCGTGGCAGCCGGTGCATTTTCGTTCTTTTTATTCTTAGCAATTTTGGCCGGTGGCAATACCAACCGGAAATATCACACCCTCAAAGGCTGGCGTTTCGATCGGGAACTGTTTGTCCGCCTGCTGCGTTTCGGATTTCCATCGGGGGTGCAATTCTTTCTTGAAATCGCCGGCTTTACCGGGTTTATTCTGGTTGTTGGGCGATTGGGAACGGCCAGCTTGGCCGCGTCGAATATCGCTTTCAATATCAATACCCTCGCGTTTATGCCCATGATTGGACTCGGCATCGCCATATCCGTGCTGGTTGGTCAGTATTTAGGCGCCGACCAACCCCGACTGGCCCAGTCAGCGACTTACTCCGGATTCCATTTGACCCTGGCCTACATGCTCGCCGTTGCGGCGGCTTATGTCCTGGTCCCGGATATTTTTGTGGCGCCATTTGCGCATCAAGCAGATCCGCAAAGTTTTGGTGAAATATATCGATACAGCGTGGTTTTGCTGCGGTTTGTGGCGGTATACTCTGTCTTCGACGCAATGAATATTATTTTTTGTTCGGCCATCAAGGGCGCCGGTGATACCCGTTACGTGATGTTTGTGACCACACTTTATTCCATTTTCGTGTTAATCCTTCCAGTTTACATTCTTATCGAAGTTCTGAAAACCGGTTTGATGTTTGCCTGGGTATTGGCGACCGCCTATATCACTGCTTTAGGCGTAACGTTTTATGTGCGTTTTCTCGGTGGAAGATGGAAAGATATGCGGGTGATTGAGCCGGAAGCCACAGTGCCGGCCCCGAAACCCGGACCGACCAAACTGGGACGGGTGGCAAAGTTGTGAAAATGGGACACGGATAAAAGATGTTGACAGGCTTGACACTCATAAAACAGTCGTGTACATTGGATGTGTACACAAAGGAAGTGTGCTTCAATAAATGTATATGAAGGGGTTTAGTAACAATGCTCGAGGTTAACGTAAAAGAAGCTCGCAGTAAATTGAGCAGCTTGCTGGATAGGGTCGAACGTGGCGAAAAGGTTATTATTAAGCGCCGCGGTAAAAAAGTTGCCCTTTTGGTGGCTCCAGGAATAAAGTCTGCATTACCAAGCTTGAAAGAATTTCGTGAGTCAATTTCAGTGAAGGGCAAAGCCATGAGCGAAACCATCACCGATATGAGACGGGAAGATCGTTATTGATGCTGTATCTGGACACAAGTGTTCTGGCACCTTACTACTGTCCTGAGCCGCTCAGCAACAAGGTCGAAAAAATTATCATGGGTGCTGATCGACCCTGGATCAGTTCTCTCACAGAGGTAGAACTTGCATCCGCGGTATCTCGCAAAATAAGGGAAGGGAATTTATCTGTTGAAGATGGAAACAGAATATTTAATCAGTTTCAGACCCATTTAAAGGAAGCACTTTATCGACTAATAACCGTTGAAGACAGGCATTATCAAACAGCTAAAGTTTGGATACTCCAATTTGCCGTTCCACTCAGATCGCTGGATGCTATTCACCTGGCTGTCGCCGCTGAAGATAATCTAACCATGTTGACCGCTGACAAACAGCTGTTCAAATCCGCCAAGCATTTTGGCATCGATACGCAAACACTTTTATAGCACCTGGATTTTCTACGTACGCTTACTAATCTTGAATAGGGCTGCAACTTAGAAGTTTGTGAGCAGCGAAGGCTGCCGGAAAAATTCAGGTATTACCTGAATGCATTCCCAGTTTGTGATGATATCAAAATCGTGCTACTCCCGATCCCCTTCCGGTTCTTTCTGAAATATCCCGGCGGCTTCTGCATTTTTGGCGGCGGTTTCTGCCTTGGCAACGGCCCTGGCGGCTTTGCGGGCGAGTTTGTTGGCCAGTCTTTCGGCCTCACTTGCCGCCTTTTCAGCCTCTTTCAGGATAGCCTCATCGGTTTCATCGGATGCGGACAATAACTTTTGTGCAGACTCTCTGGCCTTGTTAGCTGCTTCGATTGCGGCGACGGCATCCTTGACAGTGTCTTTTTCCCGTTTTTGGGCCGTTTCCAGCATATCTAAAATGTGCGCTTTTTCAGCGGCTTCCCCTTCTTCCGGTTCCGCCGTCAATTCGATGTCTTCGGCTGCCAGAACCATCGCAACCACCGGCAATAGAAACAGATTATCTTCCATGGGATTGCCGAAAGCATCCTCAATTTTATTCTTTTCGAGACGAAATGGCAGAAAAACCAGAGATGAATCCCCCGAAGATTCGACAATCGAATCCGTGTTTGGGGTTTCAATAATCTCCGGTTCGGCATCGATTCGTACATCTTCAAGCAATTTTCTGAGGTTGTCGACCGCCTGATCGCCTGACTGGCTGTTGCTTATTGCCAACAGACGAATTCTAGCGTCACGCCATAGCTCATTGCGCGTCATTAAATAGGCCATTATCAGCATCAGATGGCTGGTGGCATCACCCGACCACCAGACATCGATGACGAGGTCTTTTTTGTCGGCCTGGTACAGCGCATCCCACTTGTCCGGCTTTACATCGAGCATGATCAGGTTGCAGTCATACATATTTACTGTCTGCAGGTTCCTGGTAAATGCCTGATCATAAATACCCATGAACCGATTCGGCCACCGTCCCAGCCAGTTGAGCAGGATGGTGTTGGCTTTCAGCGCCCCGATTCCGTAGGACTGGACCACGGATTCGATCCCGATTTGCAGGCTGGGTGCAACCACTACTCGACGGAAAACATTGAGATTATGTTTAATGATGTCATGTTGCAGTTCTTCCTCGGCCCGCTTTTTTAATCGTTGCATCCGGGCCCCACGGCCTTCCAAGATCTTCACAGCGGTCGTCAGACCGCTTTCGCCTTCGATCCATGAGGCAAATTCCAATAGATGAGCACGGCGCTGAGCATCGTCCGAAAACGCCAGGATCTGGGGGCGCCAGTCGCGCGGATGCTCAGGCTCGGCGGAAACCGCTAAAAGGTGCTCCCGAGTTAATTGCAGATGATATGAGCGCCTGCTGTCGGCCCAACGCGCCGGCCCGGCCGTGCGTTTGAGATATTGAAAAATGGCAAACAGAACGGCAACGGCGATGACGCCGGATGTTAAATCTACAGCCAGCATGGCAGCTAGACATGCCAGTGCACCAGCCAGGCTCAGCCATTTATTGTAGAAACGAAACCGGGGGCGAAAAGAGGGGCTTTGCGACCGTGCTTCGTAATAGGTGGCATAGTTTAAAAGGCCGTAAGATATCAGGAAGAACATTGAAACAACCGGGGCAATCAAGTTAAGTTCGCCGAATCCGATCGTGATATAGGCAATTCCTGCCGATAATAATACACCGCGCCTGGGATTGGATGTCGGACCCGATCCACTGGCAAATGGATTTAAAAAAGGAATAATCTTATCTGCCGCCAATGATTGCAATATCCGGGGAGCACCTAAGAAAGATGCCATGGCAGAAGACAGGGTTGCGGCGATTACTCCGGCAGCCACGAGAGGTGCAAATATTGCGACTTTTTTCATTGCTGCATAGTCGGTCATCATCACGTCTGTCGGCAAGTTGGCAGCAAACAATAGCGATGATAGAAAGTAGACGACAATGGAAACGCCCACTGCCAGAAATGTTCCGAGGGGTAGACTACTCCCGGGATCTTTTAGATCGCCTGACATGCTGACACCCTGTGTGAAACCGGTAACGGCCGGGAAAAAAATAGCAAACAAAGCCCAGAAGCCCAACGTGGTATGCGGAGCGGACCAGTTCTTAATCAGGAGATCCGAATTCCAGCTAATAAATCCGCCAACAAAAAATGACGTAATGGCAGCGAATAGAACGGCCATGACGATATATTGAAATTTTGTGGCCCAATCCGCTCCCAGCCAGGCCAGGATGAACAGTAATGACACCGCCACCGCGGCAATTATCTGGGGCAGGAGGCCGAAATCTGTGTATACCAGGCGCGCGACGACTTCTCCGAAACCGAGACAATAAAAGGCGATTGAAACCGACTGTGCCAGAAAAACGACGATGCCGATAGCACCACCAAACTCATGTCCCAGGGTGCGTGAAATGACATAGTAATCACCGCCACCCTTAACATTTAAGTTGGTGGCAACGGCCGAAAGGGAAAAGCTGGTCAGGATGGAAATGCCGTTGGCCAGCAATAATATCAGCAGCGCAGATCCCAGCCCGGCGTGTCCGATGACGTAACCCAGTCTAAGAAATAAAATAATGCCCAGGATAGTCAATATACTGGGGGTGAAGACACCGGAAAAAGTGCCGAGGGTGCCTTTGCTGCCGGCTTTACTTTGTCGGGTGCGTTGCGGCTGCTTCAGTCGGGTTTGCTTCATGCTGCAATGACTTATTTCAATATCGAAAAGCGGGTTTTCAGGATCAGTTCGGAGATAATCCTAAAGGCGTGGTTTTTAAAGTGATAACGCAAGGCGCAAACCGTTATCCACACGTCTCATAAAGCCGGCCGGCAGACTTCCGATACAGTCGGTCAGAAAGTCTTTGTCGACTGTAATGATCTGGGATACATTGGCGATGCTGTCTCTGGGAAGTCCGGTTATTTTTTTAGGAAGCATCACATTGCCGGGGGCATCCGCCAATCTCAAATTTGACGTTAAAACCAGGGCTAATATGGTATTGATGCGGCTTCGATTGAAGTCATTCGATTGAACAATTACGAGAGGTCTGCGATAACCGGGTTCAGAGCCAGCCGGATCCTTTAGCTCTGCCCACCAAATTTCACCCCGCTCCATCACCAATCTTCCCTTGAAATCGATCTGAGCTGTATCAAATTAATGAACGGATCTATCGAGGAGCTTTCTTTTTCGTAGATTTCATCTAACGACTTGGTTACGGCTTCATTTTGGTGTGCGGTGATGAAATTCGATACGGCTTTGGAATAAAATTCGCTTCGGGACATTCCAAGCCTTTTGGCCAAATGATCGGCTGCAAAATAAATTTCATCCGGTATTGAGATGGCGGTTTTCATTGTTTAGAAGGTATAACATTTTTTATACCCTTGTCAAGCCTCAATGCACTATTGTGCTCTGTGAGTAGAAAGGATTCAATCGACTAGACAGGATAGACGGTATGGTTTATTTATAATCTGCATTTCATGTAAAAAACAACCAATCAATTCAGCTCGAATACCAGTCCTATTTTCTCACCTTCACATCCTCTCAACTTCTCACCTTCTTGATTCTGAGCCCTGTCATCTGACCTCCGCCTTCTGACTTCTGTTATCCGTCATCTGACTTCTGTCGTCTGTCCTCTGACTTCCGACTCATCAATCCGAATAGTCGGATTTGGATTGAATCCGTTCTTTCAATCCTTTGATCAAAGCGGCACACACCTGATTGGCATCTGCAATCACGGCGACATCGGCCATTTTCATCATGGTCGCCTCGGGATTTTTATTGACAGCAATGATAAAGTCGGCATCTGTCAGGGCGGCGGTGTGCTGGATGGCGCCGCTGATACCGAAGGAGAATAAAATCTGGGGGCTGATGTTTCTTCCGGCCTGGCCGATTAACGCCTCTTCATCCACCCAGCCGGAATAGACGATCGGCCGGGTGGCGCCGACTTCACCATCAAGCAGTTGCGCCAGGTCGAATATTTTTTTGAATTTTTGTTTGCTGCCCATACCGCGCCCTCCGCACACGACAATTCGGGCTTCCTCAAGTCTTTGGTCGCGCATTGGCTGGCGTTCATAGGCAACAAGGCGCAATCGGTCTTCAGGCAGATTTTCTGGCATCTCCCTTCGAATGACGTCGCCCCGGAGAGAATTGTCATGGGGTATTTCCTGAAAGGTTCCGGGACGCACGGTCGCCATTTGCGGTCGATGATGGGGCGTAATGATTTCCGCGACCAGGTTGCCGCCGAAAGAGGGTGCGATTTGCAGCAGGTTGCCTTCCGGGGTGATTTCAAGTCCAATGCAGTCGGCCGTCAGGCCGGTTCCGAGGCGTTTGGCCACCCGGGGTGCAAACTCCAGTCCGAAGGATGTGGCCCCGATCAGGATAATTTCCGGCCGGTACTCCCGGGCAAGCCGCTCCATGATGAGCGTGTATTTTTCAACACTGTACTGCTTCAGGGCGGCATCCTCAACCAGGAGCACTTTTTGAGCACCATGGGCAATGTATTCGGCAACGTATTCGTCCGTTTTATAGCCGAAGACAACTGCCCAGACCTCCGCATTTATCGCCGGAGCCAGATCGTTGGCTTTTGACAGAAGTTGAAGCGTGACTCGATTCTGGAAGTAATTCCGGTAATCGGCGAAAACCCATATGGCGTTTTTGGTCTGGTTCATGTTGATAACGGAACGGGGAACCCGCTAAACCCTTTTCAGATCTTTCCCGATGGCGCTGCTGATCTTTTCTCCGTATTTGTCGAAAATTTGAGCGACCACTTTTTTGGCGGTGCCTTTCAAGACCACATTTTGTTTCTCGGCGGTCGGTGAGTAGACATTGATGATCCGGGTCGGTGAACCTTTGCGGCCGATTTTGTTGGGATCGAGGTTGATATCATCGGCGCTCAGGATTTTGATATGCGGCTGCTCGAAGGCATCCGCCAATCCTTCCAGGGACGGGTAGCGGGGCGCGAAGGAGCGGGTCATAATCGTCATCAGTCCCGGCAGCTTCATTTCCATGATTTCGAGAAAATTATCGGATATCCGCTGCATTCTGACCGTACGCCCCTTGACCTCAAAATCTTCGACATAGGCTGCGGCGGGGATATCCAATTCCTCTGCAATCTGGGGGCCGACCTGGGCGGTTTCGCTGTCACTGGCGTGGCTGCCGCACAGAACCAGATCGACATCCGGGCACTGCATTTCAATGGTTCGGGCGAGGGTATACGAGGTCGCATAGGTATCGGCGGCGGCGAAGGCGTTGTCGGTCAGTAACACTCCGCGATCGGCGCCGACTGCAATCGCCTCGTACAGAACTTCTTCAGCCATGGGGGGCCCCATGGTGATCGCCGTGATCTCCGATTTTTGCCGACTTTTGATTTGGACGGCGGCTTCCAGGGCATGGGCGCATGCGGGGTTCATCATGCCTTCCGCCAGCTCGCGTCGCAACGTTCCCGTCTTTGGATTCCAGGGCAATTCAGAGACCATGGGAACCTGTTTGATGCAGACAACTATATTTATCATTTTGGGCTTATCCGAATGTGTATGATGTTTTAAACAGCTCGAGGAAAAAGGAAATCTCAAATAACAAGCACCAAATCACAAATAAATCTCAAATCTCAATTATCAATGACCAAAACCAGACGTGGTAACCATAAAACCACAACTGCTGGAAATAAAGACGTCTCTTTTTATTCTTTCCGGTTTGTTTGGGATTTTGAATTTCGGTTATTGAAATTTGTTTGTTATTTGTCATTTGTGATTTGGAATTTTCTCTGTGGTGATCGCAGCGTTTAATCTATCTAATCCGTTGTTAGGTTAATTGCGATAGTACCGACCTGGCAATCACCATCCTCTGGACTTCACTGGTGCCTTCGTATATTTCGGTGACCTTGGCATCGCGAAAGTAGCGTTCCACATCGTATTCCTTGCTGTAGCCGTACCCGCCATGGATCTGCAACGCCAGGTTGGTGACGCGTGTGGCAACGGTACTGCAATACAGCTTGGCCATGGCAGCCTCGGCACCGAACGCTTGGCCGGCATCTTTAGAAGCACAGGCACGATACAAAAGCAGGCGCGCTGCATCAATTTCAGTTGCCATGTCGGCGATGTAGTTCTGGATGGTTTGAAAGGACGAGATCGATTTTTTGAACTGCTGGCGTTCTTTAGAGTATTTTACGGCGGCATCGAATGCAGCCTGGGCGATGCCCAGCGCCTGTGCGCCGACGCCGATGCGGCCCGTATCCAGAGTGGTCAGCCCGATCTTCAGGCCATCTCCCGGACTGCCCAGCATGTGTGATTTCGGCAGCCTGACATCTTCGAAAAATAAAGAGGATACCGGGTTCGAGCGCATGCCGCACATATCTTCCAGCTCTCCAACCGAAAATCCCGGCATGCCTTTTTCAACGATGAAAACCCCGGCTCCGCCGCGCCGGTCAACAAGATCCGTTACCGCGAAGGTGAGTGCCAGACTGCAGACACCGCCGTTTGTCACAAAAACCTTGGTGCCGTTGACGACATATTCACCGTTGTCGACAACAGCCGTGGTCTCGACGGCGCCGGCATCGGATCCCGCGTTGGCCTCGGTCAGGCAGAACGCACCGATGTATTCTCCGCTGGCAAGCTTCGGCAGAAAACGCGCTTTTTGTTCTTGGGTGCCAAAGCGGACAATCGGATAGGCTCCGACGCTGTTGTGGACCGTGACGCATAGACCGACCCCGGCGCATACCCGCGACAGCTCTTCGACGGTGATGGCGTAGCTGATGGTGTCCATTTCGGCGCCGCCGTATTTTTTCGGTACCTGAAGGCCGAAATAATTCAACGGGCGCATTTTTTCGATGACTTCCCAGGGAAAGCGGGATTCGCGGTCAATTTCATGGCTGATCGGCCCCAGCTCGGTCTCGGCAAATTTGCGGACAGCCTTGCGTACGGCTTTATGTTTCATACATGGGTTAAAGTCCACGGGAATTATCTCCTGTGCGGCATCAAATCATCTGCGAAGTATTCTACGAAACTCTCAAAATCAGTCCGGGACGGACAGCAACTCCACCAGTTGAGCACGGGAAAAGGTTTTCAGTAAGCCGGGATCATCTTCTTTGACGATATGGTTCATCAAATTTTTCTTGCGGGTGATGAGCGCCGAGATTTTTTCCTCCAGCGTGCCCTCCGTTACGAGTTTAAATACCTGAACACCCCGCTTCTGTCCGATTCGGTGAACGCGATCGGTGGCCTGGTCCTCCTTGGCGGCGTTCCACCAGCGGTCGTAATGGATCACAACCGATGCGGCCACCAGATCAATCCCCGTGCCGCCGGCTTTGAGACTGCCGACAAACACGCGGCAGTCCGGATTTTGGTTGAATCTGTCAATAATCTGACCGCGATTGCGGCTGGCCCCGGTCAGTGTTGCAAAATCGACCTTGGACATGGTCAGAAAACTTCCAATAATGCGAATCATATCCAGGTACTGACTGTATACCACCACCTTCTGTCCGCTGTCCAGGGATTCGGACAGCAGTTCTTTGAACAATTCCCATTTGCCAGATTGATACCGGTCGTAATCCCGGAGATTGCCCTCCACAGTCGCCGGGTGGTTGCAGATTTGTTTGAGCAGGGTCAGGAGGGCAAAGATATGAAGGTACGGGATGCGCTCGCCGGGTTTTCGTAATACCTTTATCAATGCTTGTCCCCGGGAAGCCACCGCATCCCGGTAGAGCTTGATCTGATCATCACTCAGACGGCAGGTCCGGATATCTTCGATTTTAGGCGGCAGCTCACTGAGTACGGTTGTTTTAAGCCGGCGCAGGGTAAAGGGTGAAATCAAAAGGGTCAGTTCCCCGCGCCGGGGACTTTTGAGATCATCCTGGATGGGCTGAACATAGCGGGTTTTAAATTCTTCATGATTGCCCAGATAACCGGGGATAACCAGATCCATCAGCGCCTTGAGCTCGATCAGACTATTTTCGATGGGCGTTCCGGTCAGGCCCAATTTCATGCGGGCTCTGATCTGTACAGCGGCCGCATAGGCCAGCGTCAGGTGGTTTTTGATATTTTGGATTTCATCGAAAACCGCTAAACCGAAGGCCCTTTTCCTGAGAATGGCGACATCCCGGCGCATAATGCCGTAGGACGTCAACAGTACGTCCCCCGTTTCCAGGGCAGCCTTGAAGTCACGCATGCCGCCGTGATATACGGCGGCCTTCAAGTCGGGGGCATGTTCACGAATTTTGCTGTCCCAATGACTTAATACAGTTGTGGGACAAACGACCAGAAAGGGCTTTTTTATGTTGCGATACCGGCGCAGAAACTGCATAAAGGCCATCACCTCGTGGGTCTTACCCAGGCCCATATCGTCACAGAGCAAGCCTCCGAGACCGTTTTCATACAGGAAAGTGATCCACTCGACTCCCAGGAGCTGATAGCCCCTCAATTCAGACGCCATGCCTTTGATTCGCGGCAGCGGCCGGGCCGGTTTGAAATTCAGCAGCCGGGTCAGACGGCCTGCCATTTCTTTTGATCCATCCACCTTGAAGGCCTGAGCTGAAGTTGCCTGTAAACGCAACAAATCCAGCCGGGACAGCTTTACCCGATTCGTTCGCTTTGACAGATTGGCATCGGATGCATTCAGCAGCTTCTCCAAATTCTCATAGCCGGGCGCCTGCGTATCCATCCAACCGTCGGAGACTTCAATGAAACGCCGACCTTCCGCCCGGGCCCGCAATATTTCATGAAGTGACAATCCGCCGTTTCCAAATCCGTAGATAACTGAAATCCAGCACCAATCCCGCTCGAGCGCCTTCGGAGTAATATTGATTTGATCCGGCCGCTGGAATACAGTCAAAGCGCTCAGCGATTTGTCCGGAATAAGGAGCCCGTCAGCAAGATCTTCGCCGATTGCCGTCAACAGCCCGGGAATGTCCTCTTTTTTTATCGTTCTTTTCTCGAAACCCTCGAGGCCCGCAGGAAGCTGTTTGGGCTGATGATGCTCACCCAGAATTTCCAGGTCGGGGAAATAATAGAGCTTTCCGTATCGATATTTTTTCAAGTCGGCCTTCTCCCGCATGTGGGATCGGCCGTTTTGCAGGGTGAGCTGAAGGATAGGCGTGATTTCAATCTCGCGGTTTGAATTTTGGGTTATTTTGAAGCGTGATATCAGGGCGACCGGGTGAATTTCCAATCCCTGGTACTCGGGATCGAAGTTTTTCAGGGCTTCAATCACGGCCTTTACTCTAAGGCGGGGG
>JASJCE010000141.1 GCA_030066155.1 Desulfobacterales bacterium
CCGACCACTATAATCGTCAAGAAGGGTGGACTGACCCTGTATCGGAAATCCGTTGTGTTGCCGGCTAACCAGACATTTCCGATACGAATCGGATCGACGGCCTCATCGTCGGAATCCCGTGAAGCATTTTCCAGTCTGACCATTACCAATCGAAAAATTGTGAACTATTCAAACTCAATCGCCTATGACCTGGATTTCGACGGCCGAGAAGAAATTATCACCGCCTCCGGAAAAAAACTCTATGCCTTCAACTCCGACGGTACCGTTGCCTGGAACAGACGGTTCAAAGTACCGATCGCCCTGGATATTGTTGAAAGTTATAACGCCCGACCGGCCATCGGCCTGTCGGCCCGGGACTACAACAAAGTCCACCTGATGCTGCTGGATTCCCAGGGTAAAATCATCTGGCAGCACGTCCGCAAAATCAACCGCTATCATCGCGGTAAACCGGACGGCAACGGCCGTATCGGCCGACTGGCCGACCTCAACGGGGATGGTCGCGAAGAAATCATCGCCGTTGCCGGAGCGCAATACAGTCTAAAACCTCGCGGCCTTATGGTGTACAACCAGGCCGGCGACGAGATCTGGCGGTATACCATCGGACCCGACCTGCAGGACCTGGTCATCTGGGAGAGACCAGACGGACGTCCGGATATCATTTTCAGCACCTACAGCCCGGGTCATGGCAATCACGAACTTCACAATAATACCAGCGATATGCAAGCCTACATCATCAGCATCAACGGTTTCGGCCGGACCAACTGGATTACCCGCCTGGGTGAATTTCACAACGGTATCGGCTTGCTGCTGGCGGATGTTACCGGTGATGGCAACCGCGACCTGTTCGCACACAAATACACCTCATCTTTTTTCCGCCAGGATAAAGGATCGGTGTACCGGATATCGAGGACGGGGAAAATTCTGGAGCAGACCGATTTCAAACACTCAGTCATGAGCCTGGCAGCAGCCGAATCGAAAATCGGCCGGCCGGGTTCTCTGTTTGCGGCGGACAATCACGGCAACCTATTCAGGCTGGACCCACAGCTGGAAATACAGCAGCAAAAATCCTGGAGCAATGGTGCGTCTCCCTCCGACATCAGGCTGGTCGGCGTCCACGATTATAACGGCGACGGCGCCGCCGAGCTGCTGCTGTTTTCCTTTGATCGTCTGCTGAAAGACCGCAATCCGCTTGAACCCATGCGGCCGGGCAGCGATCGGTTTTACGCCAACCTCAGCCTTCAAATTATATCCCAGGACTTCAGCAAAATTGTAAAAAACGTCTCCATTGCTGAAGATTGGGATAAAAAGCGCGGTTTTGCGGTCAAGGATGTCGACCGCCCCGGGACCGGCTATCACCCGTTTATGGCGCTGAGTGACCGGATCATCCTGTACAACTACTAATTTCTCCGCCCTTATAACTGAGGTTCCGGGCTGGCAAAATATTATGCCGAAAATTAATGGATTGATGAATTCGGAAGGCCGGCGGAAAAATTAGTAGACTATTTGGGCTGCTCGTCAGTCTATTGCTGTAAATACCGTCGGTTTAGTTATCAATCGGGTCATGGAGAGGAGGATGTGAAGATGAAGGCAATAAAATATGGTTTTCTGATATTGGCATTGTTAGGCTTCTTAATTTCATGTGCCGGGCGGCATTCGGAACGGTTCAACACCCAGCGGGGTGCGGCCATCGGCGCCGGTTTCGGAGCACTGGCCGGGCAGCTGATCGGCCGCAACACGGGCAGCACCCTGATCGGTGCCGGGGTCGGCACCCTGGTCGGTGCCATCGTCGGTAACGCTGTCGACCAGGAGCACCAGATTGCACGAGAGGCGGCCCTGACGAACAGAAGGGTTGTCTACTACGATGATGAACGGGATCACGCAATTGAAGCCATCCCGGGGCCGGAGGACCAGCATACCAAATGCCGCAAAGTAACCAAACGTGAATGGGACAAAGGCTATCTTGTCAGCGAACGGGTTGAAGAAATCTGCGAAGGGGAAAAATTCTCACGGAAATATTAATAAAATGGAGTGATGGAGTATTGGAGTCATGGAGTACTGGATAATCGGTACCGGGACGCTCTTTTGAAACTTCATATAGAAAATCGAACGTCGAACGTTCATCAGTTTCTTCTCCGATCAGGCCGGCTGTTTTTTAGCCGGAGGCGGCGCTTAAAAGACAGAATTCATCTATTCAACGTTGGACGTTCAATGTTGGACCTGCCCGCGATGCCTTGAAAAATGTAGAGTTCAATTTTGCCGGCTAATTTGTATGACAATCTTAATGCCAACTAAAACTACAATGCATGGCAGGCGGGCGTTCATCAGTTTCTCTTTTGATCAGACTGGCCTTTTTTTGGCCAGCGGCGCCCCTGGTAAAGCCATTTATCCGCAGAATTTCGGCGGCCGCTTGCAAGCACCCATCGGCTGAAACCGTCACCAACGGAAATGACATGTGGTCGCTGATTGAACCGATGCCTGCCGGTTGCCCGTTATCCGTCCGTCATCCCTTCTTCGACGACATCGGGAGTTGCTGACTCCAGCAGAGCCGATCCCGTGCATGGATGACCGCCTTCCCCCAAGCTGCGTATAATAGCGCAGTATCAAATCCTTAATTCGACATTCGTCAATCGACCTTCGACATTTGTCTCGCTGTTGACAGATCCTCTCAATTTGATACTAAAGGGCAGCGAAATACGTCCTACAATGAGCAACGCTTGCGGCATGTCGTCACACCGTTTTATAAGCCGGCAAGTAACAGGCAAAAAAAATAAACTAAAAATATGCGCAGCATAAAAGAATTATTCCGCCGGGTCTACATTCAAAGCAAACCTTTGGCTTGAATACCTAACGTATATTATCGAACCCGCTTTTTTTATGGCGGAATAATTGTGGAGTCATATATGAATAGAGCCATTCTATCAGTTCTGGGTCATGACCAGCCGGGTATCGTCGCCACCGTCACCCGGATTTTATTTGAACAAAGCTGCAATATCGAAAATGTCAGCCAGACCATTTTGCAAACCGAGTTTGCCGGCTCTTTCATCGTGTCCCTGCCGGCTGATCTGACGCTGGAAGAACTCCGTGGCTATCTTTCCGAGGCTCTGGAATTTATGAATATGCATGTCCACATCGAGCCCATTGCAATCGAAAATTCCGGTTACCAGCCGCCCAAAAGCGAGCCGTTTGTTATCACGACCAAAGGACCGGACCGCAAGGGGCTCGTCGCCGCCATCAGCGCGACCATCGCCCGCCACAGCGTCAATATCACCAATCTGCAGGCCGTCTTTAAAGGCGGTGATGAGCCCGGCGATAACATTATGATATATGAGGTTGATGTTCCCACAGAAATCGATCAGGTATCCTTTCATCGGGAACTCAGAGATACGGCTAAATCGCTGGAACTAAACATCAGTATCCAGCACCGCAATATATTTGAAACGATAAATAGAATCTAATATGAATTGCGGATTTCGGATTTTGGATTGCGGATTTAAATGAACGAGACCTGTTAATATGAGATTTTGGATTGTGAATTGCGGCTTGCAGATTCAGATGATTGAAACCAGTTGGT
Organism: Desulfobacterales bacterium; assembly: GCA_030066155.1. Classification (GTDB taxonomy): domain Bacteria; phylum Desulfobacterota; class Desulfobacteria; order Desulfobacterales; family JAFDCJ01; genus JAFDCJ01. The sequence goes on from JASJCE010000141.1 coordinate 3,572, forward strand.
ACTTTGGATTTGGCGTTGTGATCTAGGATGACTTCAAACAACTTTTACGTTGTACTAAGCGAAGCGCTCCTCAAGGCCGATAGGCCGCTCGGTAAGCGTAGCGCTCTTTAAGCCCAATCTAATAGTAACTAAACTTTTTCACCGACCAAATAACGATTTTAAATAACGCAAAACTAAGGAAGACCGCCACCATGCTTACCGATAGTGAAATCATATCGACCCTGGAGATGCTGGAAAATGAACATCTGGATGTACGCACCGTAACCCTGGGCATCAGCCTGCTGGATTGTGCCAGTCACGATCCGGCCAAGGTCAAAAATAAAATTCAATCGAAAATCATGCATTTTGCTGAAAATCTGGTACCGTATTGTGACCGTATCGGCCAAAAATACGGGATACCGGTGGTCAATAAACGCGTCGCCGTCAGTCCGATTGCCCTGGTGGGGGCAGCGCTAACCTCAGCGCAACTAGTCGATATCGCCCACACCCTGAATGCGGTCGCACAGGAAGTAAATGTCGACTTTATCGGCGGATTCTCGGCGCTGGTACAGAAAGGTATCGCCCGCGGTGACCAAGCCCTGATTGAAGCAATTCCCCACGCCCTGGCGGCCACCGATCGGGTTTGCGCTTCGGTCAATGTCGCATCAACCAAGGCGGGCATTAACATGGATGCGGTCATGCATATGGGCCGGACCATCAAACAGGCTGCCAAGCTCACAGCCGAAAAAGACGGTCTGGCCTGTGCCAAACTCTGTGTATTCGCCAATATCCCCCAGGATATACCCTTTATGGCCGGAGCATATCTGGGGATCGGCGAGGCGGATGCGGTGATCAACGTCGGCGTCAGCGGTCCGGGTGTCGTCAAAAAGGCCATCGACCGGGCACTGACAACCAACCCTGACCTGGACCTTGGTCAATTGTCGGATTTAATCAAGAAAACAGCCTATAAGGTCACCCGGGTTGGAGAGTTGATTGGCCGCGAGGTTGCCGAAAATCTGAAGATCAGCTTCGGTGTTGTCGATCTTTCCCTGGCACCGACACCAAACGTGGGCGACAGTGTGGGTGAAATATTTCAAAGTATGGGGCTGCTCAGTATCGGTGTCCCGGGCACCACCGCAGCGCTTGCGCTCTTAAACGACGCCGTCAAAAAAGGCGGCGCCTTTGCCAGTTCACGGGTCGGTGGTTTGAGTGGCGCCTTTATCCCGGTCAGTGAAGATTTGAATATTTCGGAATCCGCTCGCAAGGGTCACATCAGCCTTGAGAAACTGGAAGCGATTACCAGCGTGTGCTCGGTAGGGCTGGATATGGTCGCCATACCCGGTGATACATCTGCCGAGAGCATCGCCGCCATTATTGCCGATGAGATGGCGATCGGTGTCATTAACAATAAAACCACTGCCACCCGTTTGATTCCGGTTCCCGGCAAAGCAGCGGGCGACGTCGCCCATTTTGGTGGTCTTCTTGGACAATCCACGATTATATCGGTAAATAACGGACCCAATGAAAATCGTTTTATCCGCCACGGCGGTTTGATCCCCGCACCGTTGCAGAGTCTGAGTAATTAATCCACGCCTTAATTGCCATAGGCGGGCTTAGAAAATGGAATAAAGATTTATTTCGAATGTCACACGACGCAATCGGAGAAAACCGAGTCCGGTCGACGCTGATCGATATCACCCTGTATGCGGTGGTCATGATCGCGATCACATGGTTATTAGCGGTCAGCACCGGCCAGCTGGGGTATCACTGGCAATGGTACCGGGTACCGCAGTACCTGTTTGCGATTAAAAACGGACAAATTGTCAGCGGCGTGCTCATCGCCGGTTTAAAAGTGACCCTCCAAATCACCACCATCAGTCTGCTGCTGGCATTTGTTATTGGTCTGGTCACCGCCCTGTTGAGACTCTCGAACTCTCTGGTTGGCCGGCTTGTGGCCCGGATTTATCTTGAAGTGATTCGTAACACACCGCTACTGGTTCAGCTCTTTTTCATTTATTTTGTACTGGGTCCGATTTTTGAGATCAGCGCCTTTGCTTCAGCGGTGGTCGCGCTAAGTTTGTTTGAAGGTGCTTATGCATCCGAAATATTTCGGGCCGGCATTGTATCCATCCATCGGGGACAGTGGGAGGCTGCCTTCAGTATCGGGTTAAATACTCGACAGACTTACCGATTCATTGTTCTGCCCCAGGCAATTAAACGAATTTTGCCGCCCCTTGTGAGCCAGGCGGTCTCACTGATAAAAGACTCGGCCCTGGTCAGCACGATCGCAATTTATGATCTGACGATGCAGGCCCAGGCAATAATCGCCGAAACGTTTCTCGTATTTGAAATTTGGTTCACGGTAGCGGCAATGTATTTTATTGTAATTGTGGTGCTGTCCGTAGTCGTCTACTATCTGCAAAAACGGTTTCAGCCTGAATATTAAACGCCGTAAACTCAACAAACTCAATCAACTAATTCAACTCGCAAAGGAGGTATATGATGAGGAGCGTGAAAACAGGGGCCGTGGTTGGGCTGTTGTGCGTATTGGTCATATTGCTGGCCGGAAGCGCCATCGCCGGGAAACTTCAGCAGGAGTTGGTGCAGCAAAGCACAATTGAACAGGTGATGAAACGCGGGGTGCTGAAGGTCGGTATGTCAACTTTTGTCCCCTGGGCCATGAAGGACAAAACCGGCAAATTGATCGGCTTTGAGATCGATGTTGCCACGCGCCTGGCAGAAGACATGGGTGTTAAGATCGAATTCATCCCGACTAAATGGGCCGGTATAATTCCGGCCCTGTTGACGGGTAAATTTGATGTCATTATCGGTGGCATGAGCGTACGCCCGGATCGAAATTTAAAGGTGAACTTCAGCATTCCCTATGACTATGCCGGTCAGTCACTGGTCGCCAATAAGAAGCTGGCTGCCGGCTTCGGCAGCCTGGCGGATTTCAATCGGGCGGATGTGGTTATTTCAGCCCGGTTAGGATCCACAGCGGCAGATGCCGCCAAACGATTTATGCCCGAGGCCCAAAAACGTTTCTTTGACGATGAAGCCCAGGTGATTCAGGAAGTCGTCAACGGCAGAGCCCACGCGGCAGTCGCCTCGGCACCGCTTCCGGCCTTTCAGGCCATCAAGTACCCGGACAAGTTGTTTATGCCGATGCAGGGCACTTTTACCAAGGAACCCATTGGTTTTGCCGTCAGAAAAGGTGATTTTGACACCCTGAACTACTTTAACAACTGGATTCGGGTAACGGAGGCCAAGGGTTGGCTGTCTGACCGCAAACAATACTGGTTCGAAACCAAGGAATGGGAAGGCATGCTCAAATAACCACAGGGGGTACTTTAAATGCAATCTTCGGGTTAACCTTGAAAAGATTGAACGTCCAACGCCCAACCTCCAACATCGAACGTCCAATGTGGATGTCGCTCTCCGAGCCGTAGGCGCCACATCCCCTACGAGACGGAGGCTACGCTTTATCGTTTTTATTTCTTCGAAGGGATAAGAGCCCAGGACCTGCTAGCCTATACATGCTTAGGCCTGAGCTTGGCGATAGGCAGTTAGGTAGATTTCTCATTGGGCTATTTGCGAAGCAACAAATGCACTGCAAGATTTTCAATTTCTTAATTGATAAAATTCATTATTCGATGTTGGACGTTGGAAGTTCAGTGTTGGACGTTCGTTTGTAAATTTTTGGATCAAACTGGGCGCTTTTCGGCCCGGATGTTGGGCTGAAACCTGACACCTGAAACCTTTATTTCGCCTGACATCTGACGTCTGGCTTCTGACTTCTGTCGTCTGACATCTGTCTTCTGATCATCTGAAACCTCAATTGCGGAACATCTCTTGCCAAATAAAATCACAAAGCTGACGCCTCTCGATCTGGTCATCTCTATAATTCTTCTGCTTGGGCTTATCTATGTCGCTTACAAAATAAAAATCAGTCTCAGCTACAACTGGAACTGGGAAGCCATACCCCAATATTTTTTTCGATACGATCCGGAAAACGAAAGCTGGGTGATGAACATCCTCATGCAGGGATTTATGACGACCATCCGCTTGAGTGTCTGGGCGACGATCGCCGCGACCATAATCGGAACCGTGATGGGGCTGTGCCGGGTGAGCAACATACTGTTTTTCAGGCTGATCGGCACGACGTATGTGACATCGATTCGCAATCTGCCACCGCTGGTGATTATCTTTATATGTTACTTTTTCGTCGGCGATCAGATACTGCCGGCACTGGGTGTCGATGAATTGGTCCGCGACAGCAACACCCACACTCAGACCATTATCGGCGTCCTCTTCGCCCCACCCTCTCTTTTTACGGCATTCCTGTCGGCACTGATCACCCTGTCCCTGTTTGAAGGCGCCTATATTACCGAGATTGTGCGCGCCGGAATTCAATCCATTGAAAAAGGGCAATGGGAGGCATCCGCCGCCCTGGGATTTACCCGGGGGCAGCAGATGCGCTACATCATATTACCCCAGGCAACCCTGCGAATATTGCCGCCCCTGGCCGGTCAATTTATTTCGACCATAAAAGATTCAGCAATCGTGTCGGTCATTTCCATTCAGGAACTGACCTTCCAGGGTATGGAATTAATGTCCGCCACCTATTTCACGTTTGAAATCTGGATCACGATCACCGTTTTATATTTGCTGTTGACGCTGACCTGCTCCTTGGGCGTCGAACGGCTGGAAGTTTATCTCCGTAAAAATTCGACATAATTACTCCGCTCTCATAAATAATTCGTTTAGGATGTAAGCCTGCTCTGGATAACTGGAGGAAGTTTTCAGATTGAAGCATCCGCGGAGTAATTATTTGACCGAAACCACCGGACATTTGGCTTTGAGTATCACGTATTGCGCTGTAGAGCCCATCAGCAGTTTTCCGACTTTTGATCTGCGCTTGACGCCGACAATTATTTCATCGGCGCTATTTTCTTCGGCAAACTGAACGATGTCTTCTCCCGGCATGAGCCCTCTGATCAACAGATGGCTCTTGCAGTCAATGTCATTTTCGTCAAAAAGGGACTTGGCCCATTCAAGACCGCGCTCAGCCTGTTCGATTTCCTCGCGCTGACTTTCCGTTCCTTTTTCCATGGAAGTCACAATATTCACACTGCCACCAAACGCTTTTGCATGTTCTTTTGCCAGGCTCAAGGCTTCCTTCGCTGCATTGGTTCCGTCATAGCCAACTAAAATTTTCATAGCGATCTCCCCCGTCGTATTTGTTGATTTAAGAAATGAACTTTAGCCTATAATATTTTGTTATTATATATTTATCTGTCATTTCAAAACTAAGCCCGATGACCAGAATCAAACGACTCAAACCGATGGCTAGCTTTACCGGTGAAACTGCAGGCCCTACCGATGCTGGTAAGATTTAGTAGCAAATTTATATCACACCCGATGCAAAAGTGCTACCGGATAAGAGACAAGTCCCAAAGAACCGCCAAAGTCAACTCTAACTGAATTAAATGACGGGGTCCTGGCGGCGAATTCAAGTATCGACCATCTCGCCGTGCAGATCCCTCTCTACCCTATCCCCTCTGCTCCATGCCCTATGCTCTATGCTCCCTGCTCCATGCCCTCTGCACCCTGCCCTATGCCAACTAACCCGAATCCCGCACCCCGCAACTCGTTCTATCCTCTCAGCCCCTCGATAACCGCCCGCATAAAAGCCGGCAGATCATCCGGCGTTCGGCTGGTAATGAGATTCCCGTCAACCACGACTTCCTGGTCCACCCATTTTGCCCCGGCGTGCACCAGGTCATCTTTGATGGCGAAAAAAGAGGTGACGGTTTTGCCTTCAAGAATCTTGGCCGAGGCCAGCATCCACCCGGCATGGCAGATTGCCGCCACGACCTTTCCGGCTTCGTAGAAATCCCTGACCAGCTGGACCATTTTCGGATAGCGGCGCATGAGGTCCGGTGCGTAGCCGCCCGGTATCACGATGCCGTCAAAATCAGCCACCGACACCTGATCCGCGTCAACATCCACCGTAACCTCGGTTCCCGGTTTGCCGGTGTAAGTCTTGGCGCTGCCGGAGCCCATCACCACCACTCCGCAGCCGGCCTCCTTTAGCCGGTAGAACGGATACCAGAATTCGTGGGTATTGAACATGTTTTCGACGGGAATGACAACTTTTTTGCCTTTGAGTTCCATCAGTTCGCTCCTTTCATCAAATTTTAGTTAAACAATAACATTCAATAATATATTTATCTATTTGTTATAGTACTAATTATCAACTATTTTTTTATTTTATTTTCACAACATAAACGGATTATGATTAGAAATAAAATAAAAGAGAAAATAGGCATCTTTGACTTTAAGTCCAGTATAATGCTGCGGCGGTGGTTTTAAACCCGAAAATCAACTTCTTGTGCCCAACAATCAAAAAACACACAACAAAATGTGTTTTCACGTGAAACCTAATTTATCCGCCCCGATTTGAGGTTTAATTTATGCTTCAACTTGCCGTTTTACATATGAGACGGCATTGTCATTCGGACATCCGGCAGATAAATTAATTAACGTCGCGCTCTCCGAGGCATAGGCTACCCTCCGGCCTGTAAGCCCTACTCTCCGACCCGTAGGCCCGCGTCTACGAGCCGGAGGCGGGGCTGGAAGCGGAGCCGGAGGCCAGGGCGGGCTGACACCTGCTACTAGAACCTGAAACCTGAACACTGACACCTGATTTCACTTCTCATACGTGAAACCTGTATTCGTGGTTTACCTACTGTGGAGAAATGTATTATGATCATCCCAGACAGCCCAAGGAGGACGTTTATAAGGCAATGATCCATATCTCAGACACAATTGTTTTGGATGACAATGACATTCAACTGGAATTCATCCGGGCATCCGGTCCGGGGGGACAGAATGTCAATAAGGTTTCCAGTGCGGTTCAGCTTCGGTTCAATGCTGCCGGTTGCGCGGCGCTGAGTGACACCGTCCAAGAACGTCTAAAAAAAATCGCCGGCCGTCGCATGACCGCCGAGGGCGTCTTGATTATTAAAGCACAACGTTTTCGGTCACAGGAGCAAAACCGCCAGGATGCCATCGATCGATTGGTGGCCATGATCAGAAAGGCTATCGAAGTTCCTAAAAATCGCCGACCGACAAAGCCAAGCAAAGCATCCAAACAGCGACGCTTGGCATCCAAACGCCGGCGCGGTGAATTAAAACGACAACGCTCAAAGGTTCGACAGGCTTCGGATCAAGATTAAATCATGGCATGCAGGCTAATGTAAACCTTGCATAGTCGGACACAGATAAACACGGATCACACGGAAAATAATAGTTGTCCGCTGCTATCGCAGAAAAAAAGTCCACCTCAGGTGGAAATTCTAAATACACTTTAATCTGTGTTAATCTGTGAAAATCCGTGTCCCAATTTTTATAGGAAATATCGTTTTGGTGAAAAAAATCCAATCCAAAGACAACTACCTTATCGGTATCATTTCAGATACCCACGGCCAATTGCCAGATTCCGTTGCTGACGCTTTTAAGGGTGTCGATCTCATAATCCATGCCGGTGACATCGGTGAACCGGATATCATCGAAGCCCTTGAAAAAATCGCGCCGACCATCGCCGTGCGGGGAAATATGGATTTTGGTCAGTGGGGCCGGAAACTACCGGCAGAAGAGTCAATTGAAATTAACCAAATGGTACTGACCGTGTTGCATGATGTCTATCGGCTCAATATAAAATCGGATGATACCGCACCCGATGTGGTCATCAGCGGTCATACCCACCGTCCGCTAAAGGAGCAAAACCAGGGCGTGATGTACATCAATCCGGGCAGTGCCGGATACCCCAAGTTCGGCCAACCAGCCACCGTCGCCCTGCTGCGGATTAAAGGACAATCCCTTCAGGTACGATTCCTTGAATTGAAAGATTGACGGTCTCCCAAAAAGTCAGAATTCTCGAAATTTGGTCTCATAACGCGCTGAAATTATTGAGTAGGAGTTTTGATAATCCCGTAGAAAGTCCAAATCCTCTGATACGCATCAAAATGAAAAATTCATTTTTAAGCAAAATATAAGAAAGGTGTCACGCCGTTGATTTGTGATTTAGACCTTCGGGTTTAAACACTAGTCTTGATGCGAGAATTGATCTTCAGCGAGGATCGTCCGAAAGGGTCAGTTGTGAATAAAGAGGACGTTGGCGAGAGTTTAATAGAAATCGCCTTGCAATTCCTCCCCGACCACGAGAACCTAACTGCGGGCCAACGCTATGGCGTAATCAAAATAGTAACCATTGTAGAGGTCCCGGGTTTCCCACCGCTCGTTGTCGTCATTCCATTCAGCTTTAAATTGCCGCATTAGATGCAAGCCATCATCGGAATCCGTGAAATACAGCATGAAATTGTCTTCTTCCGCCAAGTAGCGGTACCCGTAAATACTGAGAAAATGCCCGATTTCTTTGCCCGGATAGGCGATCTTGACAGCGACGCCTTTGCCCTCATGGACGGCACTGACAATGAAATCAAGCAGCTTGTGCGAGCGGGACTCTCTCACCGCGACCATTTCAGCATCGACGCCGGGAACATAATCAGTGAAATAATATCCCAGGGCATCGTAGACGTAGCCGGCCTTGTCGTCAAAACGGTCCTTAAAAACGCCGAAAGTATCATCTTCGTCGGCCGCCCAGCCGGCCCATGCTATTAGATTGGCAGCGACGGCCGCCCAGCACATGTTTGAATCACCCTGCCCGGTTTTGTCCGCGTCGGCAAACGGCGTTTGCTGCTGTTCCCATAATTTGAACTCCGCCTCATAATCCAGGGCGCTGTAGTCCTCCACGCCGGCCCCGGGGATCAGGGAATCCGCATCAATATTATCCCCACCATCTCCGCTATCGCTGTAGCATCCGATGATGAAGACAAATAGGCAAACGACAACGATCGGTAGATTTTTCATTTTGCAGCTCCTTGAAAACCTATATCGACCGATTGTGCCTATCCCTAAAGACAGAGTTTTAGGGGACGTTGGTGAAAAGTTGACATATTTTCATTTTTATGCAAACTATCTATCCATGCCAAGAAAAGCTCGCATAGACGCGCCGGGTGCACTGCATCACATCATCTTTCGTGGAATCGAGGGCAATGCGATATTCAAAGATTTATTAGACTACCGAAATTTTCTTGAACGATTAGGTACCATATTAGAGGAAACCGACACCCCCTGCTTTGCCTGGGCGCTTTTGACAAACCATGTACATCTGCTTTTGAGAACCGGCCTTCGTCCCATATCAACCATCATGAGACGCCTTTTGACCGGCTATGCCCAGCAGTTTAACCGGCGCCATAAACGCAGCGGACACCTTTTCCAAAACCGTTATAAATCTTTTTTGTGTGAGGAAGATGTATATTTTCAAGAACTGGTTCGATACATTCATTTAAATCCAATTCGAGCCAGCATGGTCAAAGATCTAAAAGCCCTCAATACGCATCCAAATAGCGGCCATGCGGTGTTAATGGGCAAGATAAAGCATGATTGGCAAGACACCGACTCGGTTTTGTACTTATTTGACGACACGATCCGAAAAGCTAGAAGCGCTTATTTGTCCTTTGTCGCCAAAGGGGTGGATCAGGGTCGCCGGCCAGAGCTGGTCGGCGGCGGTCTGCTTCGATCTCACGGTGGTTGGACGGCACTAAAAGCGCTGCAATCCGCAGGCATATGGGTAATGGGCGATGAGCGCATTTTGGGCAGCAGCGATTTTGTGGAAACCGTTTTAAGACGAGCCGAAGAGCAGTATGAGAAGAGAACGCTTGCCCAAGCTCACGGAATGGATCTGGAACAATTAATAATCGCCGTAGCCGATCACATGGAAATCGATCCAATTCTGATCTGCAGTTCCAGCCGCCAAAGGGCTGTCGCAAAAGCCCGTGCGATTATCTGCTGGGTGGCAGCAGACCGGTTGAACATTAGCGGAGCTGAAGTGGCCCGTAAACTTGAATTGTCCCCATCAGCTGTCAGCAAGTTGGTCAGTCGGGGTCGTAATGAGAACCTGGCATCGGAAGTCGTTGATCGCATATTAGATTATCGGTCAATATGAGGACCCCGGAAATAAGAGCGCTGGCTAATGGCAATAAGTCAACTTTTCACCAACGTCCCTAAAGTTAAAGTTAACGTTACACTCTCTTTAGATCGTTTTGCGGATCACAACAACGGATCGGTTGGAATCGAGAATCGGCAGTCGATAACGTTCCACAGTTACGGCAAGCGGTTGGCCAACTGATTTGCGTTTGTCTTCACAAGCAAAATCCGCGGCCTGCAGCCTCTGAAATTCATCTCCGCCAACCGCCCCTTTCAAGGCCAGCATGACGCCGTTATCCGCCAGCAGCGGCCAGGCGAGTTGACAAAAAGTCTCCAAAGAGGATAC
>JASJCE010000142.1 GCA_030066155.1 Desulfobacterales bacterium
ACTTCGATATTCGACATTTCTTGTTCGATATTCGATATTCGCTTTTTCAGAGTTTCTTCTCTGATCAGACTGGCTGTTTTTTCAGGCCAGAGGCCGCGCTCGTGCGAAACTACAATAATTTAAATATCCCTAAAAAATTTTTCAGGTTTATATGGAATGACGTTCAACGCTGGAGGGGGAAATGAAGATTGAAGTATTCAAAACCAGGGCGGAGTGCGGAGCGGCTGCTGCCGAAAAAGGCGCTGTAATCTTAAAGGAGGCACTTGCTGAGAAGAAACGGGCAAGTTTTATCGTCGCCACCGGTGCTTCACAGTTTGATTTCCTGACCGCTTTAACCCAAAAAGATGGGATAGACTGGTCCAAGACCACTATGTATCATCTTGACGAATATATCGGGCTTGATGAAACACATCCGGCCAGTTTTCGCCGCTATCTGAAGGAACGCCTGGTGGACGTGGTTCAACCGGGTACGGTCCATTTTATTCGGGGCGAGGAAGACGATCCTGCAGTCGAATGTGACAGAATGAATGACATTATCATGCGGGATACGATCGTTGTGGCCTTTGTCGGAATCGGTGAGAACGGGCATCTGGCATTCAACGATCCGCCGGCGGATTTTGAAACGGAGCAGCCGTTCATCATTGTTGATCTGGATGATGCCTGCCGGCGGCAGCAGCTTGGCGAAGGCTGGTTCCCATCCCTTGAAGACGTCCCCGCGACAGCCATTTCAATGTCGATCAATCAGATCATGAAATCAGGGGCCATTATCTGCACAGTTCCCGACAGGCGCAAAGCCCGGGCAGTCAAAGCGTGCTTTGAAGGCGACGTCTCTCCCTTGCATCCGGCCTCCATTCTGCGGCGGCATCCGGATGCCTTTGTTTATCTCGATGTGAATTCGGCCTCGCTTTTATCCCAAACCAATGGATACGCTGAATAAGTTATTTGAAATTCGTTACTCGTTATTGGAAATTGAGGACCTACTTCGTCACGATCGGTTTGATGGTCTTCGAACCGATATCAGCCATGCGTTTGCTGATTTTATTGAACATGGCCTCATCTCGATAAATACCGATAATTGCGCCACCGGAACCGGCAAACTTGGCACTGGCCCCGCAGCTGCGGGCGGTCTCGATCATATTGATCTGCCAGGCGGGCAGTTTGTAAATTCCGCGCCGGATATCAAAATTCTCATCGATCAATTGCGATAATCTGTCCATATCACCGGCGAGCAAAGCCTGTTGAGCCTGAGCCGTCAGCGCAGCCAGATGCAGCATAGCATTGACAACCGCGGTTTCCCTGCATTCATAGCGGCTGCGGATATCATTGTGAAATGTTTCCGTGGGTTCGCTGAGGGCATTGTGGTAGGCAATATAAAGGGACGGCAAAAGGCCGGGGTCGAGGCGATTATATCGGTAACGGGTCAATCCGTCGACTTTGCGCTCCGCATTTTTATCAAAATCCATGTAAACCAGGCCTTCATAGCACTGAATGACCCGATCCTGTAAACCGGCGGCTATGCCAAGTTCCTCCGTTTCTATGGACAGTACAAAGGCTGGTTGAAGATAAATCGGTATGTCGACTCCGTAGAATTCCATCAGACATCGCATGGTGGCGATGATAATCGCACTTGACCCGGCCAAACCCACCTGACGCGGGATATCGGTTTCATAGCGCACCGCGAAGTTCCGCTCGTGAAGCGTAAGATTAAGCTCATGGCAATATTCGACGAAACGTTTGATTGTAGCCTTAATGAGCCGGATGCCGCCGTAATATCCGTGCAATCGCACATCGCGGGCCAAATCGTGGATGTTTTGAAAACGCGCGCGGTCATCCTTTGTCTGGACAATATCCACAGATTCCCATTCGTACATTATTACTTTGGCCCGGAAGTTGCGGACAATAATCGAAATGGTTTTACCGTTGTAGCCGTCGGACGGATTGCCAAACAAACCGGCCCGGGCATAGGCACGTTTGCGAATAATTTGCATAGAGTAAACGGTGTTTATTGTGTTTATTGAGTTTGTTGAGTAAGCTAAATTGGCTTATAGATCATAGCTGATAGATGAAAGTTTATAGTTCATAGATGATAGTTCATAGCTTATAGAGCATAGTGCATGGCGCAGAGGGCATAGCGAATTGAGTACCTTATCAGTTATCTCGAACGAAGCGCTCCTTAAGGGCTGCAGTTCCGCTCGTCGAGTGAAACGCTCCTAAAGCCAAGCGCTTATTCTCCCTGTTCACTTTCCATCCATTAATCTTCCTACTTCAAAATTCCAACTTCCGACTTCCGATTTCTACACCTCAGTCCTCAGCACTCAGTCCTCAGTCCTATTCTTCCTTGCTCACGAACTCAAGAGCTTGCGAACTTACGAGCTACTTTACTTATATCCTTTAACCTTTATCCTTTGACCTTTCTCCTCTCTTTTCCCACCTTCCCACCTTCTTTCAGTTCACCCTCTCACCTTCCTTCATTTCATCTTCTCACCCCTCAATTTGAGGGCCAGGTACTCCCGCAGCTCCGGGCCATGCTGTTCATCTGACAGCGCAAAATCGACAAACGCTTTGTAATATGACTTGAAATTGCCGACATCGTAACGGCGTTCAGTTTCCGTCAGGCGCACACCAAAAACCTTTCCGCCGCCTCGAATGATTCGTCGGATTGCATCGGTGAGTTGATATTCACCGCCGGATCCGGGTTGGATTTGTTTCAGGGCATCAAATATGCCGGGATCAAAAATGTAGCGGGCCGCAATCACCAGATTACTGGGGGATTTATCCCTATCGGGCTTCTCAACGACATCTGCCAGACGGAAAATATCGCCGTCCCCGGCAGGCTTGGCGACGCCGTATGCGGATACCCGATCCAGGGGTACCTCCATAAAAGCGATTACGGCGTCCGCTTTTTTTTCGAAAAAGCAGGATTTCATACGACTGAGAACATCGCTTGCCCCCTTTAATCCGATAATGGAGTCGCCAAGGGCGACAGCAAAGGGCTGTCGTCCGACAAATGGTTCCGCGCAAGAGACGGCATGCCCCAGCCCCAGCTGACGCCGCTGGCGCGTGTAAAAATACTGCAACGGAGCCCGCTCGAAATCAAGCTCGGCCAGCAAATCTTCTTTGCCGTTCTCCCGTAATACCTGAATCAGCTCGGCGTTTAGATCGAAATGGTTTTCAATGGAAGCCTTTCCGGGTCCGGTGATAAACAGGATGCGCTGCAAGCCGGCCTGGGCGAGCTCTTCCACGACATACTGGACCACCGGTTTGCGGCCGATCGGCAGCATCTCCTTGGGCTGGGATTTGGTGGCCGGCAAAAGCCGCGTTCCCAATCCGGCCACCGGCACGACTGCAATGTGAATATCCACCGTCAGATCTCCAAATTTGCTGAATTGACTCGTATTTTTAGAATTATAGAGGGTATAGATATTTTGGATTGCGGTGCAAGTCAATATGAAAAATGATCAGAGGAAAGTGCTGAAAACATTTGAATAAAATAGTATTCTGTATTAATGGTATCGGACATCAGGCCACCGCTATTTACTTCCAACAAGTTTCTTCAGTGTTAAATAAAAACCGCTACCTGCCGGTACATGCCGTTTACAATGCTGGACTGGCATATAGGAGGCCATTATGGGAATAAAAAAGTTCGGAATTATGAACCTGTTTTGCCGACACATAACGTTCCTGTTTTTATTAGCCAATCTTCTGATGATATCGATAATCCCTCAGGCGGAAGCAGGGAACAAGGGAACGGTAGCGCTTGTCATGAAGGCTCTTTCCAATCCTTTCTTTTTGGTAATGGAGGAAGGCGCCCGCAAGTATGCCCGGGAAGAGAATATTCCTCTGGAGGTCTTCGGCGTTGAACGCGAAACCGATGTGGAGCGACAGATCGGTATTGTTGAAAACCTCATTTCCAGGGGATACGGCGCAATCGTTATTGCACCGGCTGACTCCAAGAGGTTGGTCCCGATCTGCAAAAAAGCGTTGGAGAAGAACATCGTCGTGATCAATATCGACAACCCGCTTCACAAGGCAACGATGGATAAATTAGGCATTTCGATACCTTTTATCGGATCGGACAACCGTATTGGGGCGGGTATGGTAGGGACGTATGTCAAAAATAAATTAAAAGGACGCGGGAAAGTCATCGTGATTGAGGGGATTCGAGGTGTCGAGAACGCTGATCTGAGGAAACAGGGATTCATCGACGCCGTCACTCAAAACAGCGCGATTGAAATTTTAAGTTCTGAAAGCGCAAATTGGCATACCGACGAAGCACTGTCGCTCGCAACCCGTCTGCTTCGGAAATATAAATCCGTTAACGCCATATTCTGTGCCAACGATAAAATGGCAATCGGCGTCCTTCAAGCCCTCGATAATCTGGACCGCGCGGGAGACATATTGCTTGCCGGATACGATAACATCGAGTCAGTTCGCAATGAAATGCGCACCGGCCGTATTCATGCGACGGTGGAACAGCATCCGGAGCTGATGGGGGAGTATGGGGTGGAATTAGCCTGGAAGGCTTTAAACGGTCAAAACGTTCCAACCTACAAGCAAACGCCCCTGGATTTGATTACATATGAGCCGTTCAATAAAACAGTCGCTTTATCGATTTCAGATTTGCAGAACTCTTTTTTTTCTACCCTTTTACTCGGTGCCCGGAATGCTGCAAAATTATTTGGCCTCAAATTGCTTTTCAGGGATGCGCAAAACAATGAAGCCCAACAACTGACGGATATCGCAAATTTTATCAAACAAAATGTCGATATAGTTATTGTAAATCCCACCAATACCGAATCAATAACACCGGCCATCGAGATGGCCAACAGAAATTCTGTTCCGGTTATCACGGTCGACCGAAAATCATCGGGCGGGGAAATATTGTGCCACATTGAATCTGATAACCTGGAAGGCGGGCGGATGGCCTCCCGGCTATTGGCCCAATTACTGCGCGGAGAAGGAAGAATAATCGAAATTGAGGGCATTCCAGGTACCTCGGCTGCTCATGAAAGAGGAATTGGATTCAATGAAGCGCTTCGAAATTACCCGCAGATAAAGGTAGTTGCCCGGGAAGTCGCTAATTTTGATCGTCAAGAAGCCCATGATGTCATGCAAGCGCTTCTGCAAAATGATATCCGATTTGATGCGGTGTTTGCTCATAATGACAACATGATTTTAGGTGTTGCAGATGCCATCGGAGAATTAAAGATTCCATCGTCACCGCTGCTCATCGGATTTGATGCCATACGTGAGGCTGTTCAGGCCGTTAAACAGGGCCTTCTAACGGCAACTATTGCCCAAAAACCTGAAACGATGGGCAGATTATCAATAGCATCTTCAGTACGTTATTTTCGTGGAGAAAAATTGTCGCCTGTCATACCGGTTGAACTCTCATTCGTTTTGAAAGAGGAGACTTCTATTGTTTCGGTCGATAAACAGTAAATTTTATGCCATTGTGGGCGTTTTGGTATTCATCATCAGCATCGGGTACGCGAGCCTGGCTTATTTTCTAAGCGGACAGAGTCAAAGCGCAATTCGGACCCGGGAAGCTGTCTTCATCGAAAGGGAAATTCGATCTCTGCATGATTTGTTTTATGAAATACGTTTTTGGGAGAGAGCGGTTCTCATCCAGGAGCACCCGGAAGCTGAGAAGTATTTCGGGGCCGTCATGGAGCAGATCAGAAATCGTTTGATGACATTGCAGGGCAAATCATTGTCCAAATCCGTCCTCGGTAAGCTGGCACAGGTCTTGGATGACCTGAATCGGTACGAAGAAGACTTTAACAAGATCATCCAATCAAAAACCGAGCAGCGATTGCATCGTACCCGTATGGACACCAGTTATCGATCATTGGCATCCTTTGTACTCAGAAGCAACAAGCCCGATCTTCTCAAACCGTTGTTTAATCTAACTCATTTTCTGATAGGCTATCGTATTGATAGCAGGGAGTCTGAACACCAGGCACTTAAACTAGTGATTGACTCGCTTGAAAACAGGATGATCAAGGCAACTCTATTAGATGACAGGGTGACCGGTTATTTAAAAAGCTTCAAGGATTTATTGGACAAGGATTATGCTCTGGAACAAGAAATCAGCTCCATCAACGATCGTTTCGACCAGATTAGTGGACGTCTTATGGGGCTTTTGGGCGATACTTCGGAAGAATCCGAAAGGCTGTTGGAGAAGGAATTCCGTGAGATCGAACAGAGTAGAGATGAATTAAATCGTTTCTTTTTAATTACAACTGCCATAAGCATTGTCACTCTACTTTTGATCCTTATGCTGATTTCAAAAAAGATAATAAATCCCATAAGGTCGATGGCCGGCGTCATGAGAGCGGTCAAAGCCGGTGATATCCGGGCGCGCTCTGCTTTTCCAGGAAACCGGAACGATGAGATGGTGCAATTCGGTATGTCTCTGAATGATATGCTGGATACCCTTGAGGCAAATAATCGGGAGTTGGTTACGTATCATAATGAGCTTGAAAAAAAAGTGTTGGAACTTGCCTCTCGGGAAAAGGAACTTGAAAAACACCGAACCCGTTTAGAGGATCTGGTGGAAGAGCGTACCTCTGAGTTGACCAAAGCAGTGACGCAGCTTCAGGCAGAGATCGGTCAACGCGAAACCGTCGAGGAGGAGTTGAAAAAGCACCGGGAAGATCTCGAAGCAATCATTAAAAAAAGAACCGCGGATTTGACCAAAACGAATCAGGAACTCGAAACGGAAATCGCCGAACGGAAAAAAGCGGAGAGAGAACGGCATCGGCTTGCAAGTCAACTGCAAAGAGTAGAAAAAATGGAAGCCATTGGCACGCTTGCCGGAGGCGTGGCACATGATCTCAATAACATCTTGAGCGGTATTGTCAGTTATCCGGAATTGTTGTTACTTGATCTGCCTAAAGACAGCCCATTAGTAAAACCGATTTTAACAATACAGGAGTCCGGCCAAAAAGCCGCTTCAATTGTCCAGGACCTGTTGACGCTGGCAAGACGGGGGGTTGCCAAAACAGATATCATGAATCTTAATCATCTCATTCTTGATTACCTGCAGAGCCCCGAGTATGAAAATCTGACATCTCTGCATATGGATTTGCAGGTGGAAACGGATCTTGACCCCGATCTATTGAACATCATTGGCTCTCCGATCCATCTATCCAAAACGATTATGAATTTAGTCTCAAATGCGGCAGAATCCATGCCCGATGGGGGAATGATTCGTATCTGCACGGAGAACCAATATATCGACAGACCGATAACCGGCTACGACGACGTAGAAGAAGGTGATTACGCAGTTTTGAGCGTCTCGGATACCGGATTGGGCATTTCACCCGAAAGCCTGCCCAGAATATTTGAACCTTTTTATACCAAAAAGGTGATGGGCAGAAGTGGAACGGGTTTGGGACTTGCTGTCGTTTGGGGGGCAGTAAAAGATCACAAAGGATATATTGATGTCCGGAGTATCGAGGGAAGAGGCAGCACGCTGGCACTCTATTTTCCAGTAACCAGAACAGGGCTAAGCACAAGTAAAACCCAACTGTCGATGAAAGATTATATGGGCCAAAATGAGTCGATCTTGGTTGTCGATGATGTGAAGGGTCAGCGGGATATCGCAACCAGCATTTTAGAAAAGCTTGGATATTGTGTGACTTCGGTTTCAAATGGTGAAGATGCGATTGCTTACATTAAAGAGAATTCGACAGATCTATTGGTGTTGGACATGATCATGGAGCCAGGTATAGACGGACTTGAGACGTATAGACGGATTCTTGAGTTTCGTCCCGGTCAAAAAGCGATCATTGCAAGCGGATTTTCGGAAACGGGGCGTGTTAGAGAGGCTCAAAAATTAGGTGCGGGAGATTACATAAAAAAACCCTATACAATAGAAAAGATCGGACTGGCCGTACGGTCGGAATTGATGAAATAAAATCCCAAACCGGCGAAGCCGGAAATGAATATTGAAAATTGAATAATGATTATTTGTGGTCCGCCTCCGGCGGATCGATCTTATTTTTCTTCTCACCAATTGGTCGGAATATTGATGCTCAAATCCTGCGCAAACATGATGTGATTTTAATAAATAGGGCCTAAGTTTTTTCCGAGACTGCGCTCGGAAAAAATGGCCCCTGCGGGGCAGTTGAAGATCTATTCCACTACTATTCGCTAATGGAGCTCAACTTATCCTTATTTTACTTAACTGTCATCAGTGGCTATAATCGTTACGAACAAAAGGTCACGGTTTTTGCCATCGCTATGACATTTAAGGAAAATACTATCACCATGCACACTCAAGACGATTTTAGCTTATACCATAAAGATCTGCTAGACGGCCACTATGACTGTGTCGACCGCATTGTGCTCAACGGTTATTTTCCCATGGGACAACAGGGCGGCGGCTTCCGAATCTGGTGGCGTAATCTGACCGGTTCCGATGACGGCTTGGATCAAAAACATCTGCAGCGCATGGCCGGTCGATTCAGCCGCCGCCTTCGGGGCTGGGCCAAGAAAAATGCGGTGCCGGTCATCTATTGTCCCCCCGGAACTCGTAAGCATGATTTGGCCCAAACCTATTTACCGCAAGATACAAATTATCAGGGACTGTTTCTGATCCTGGTGGCCAAGTCACCCGGATTGGTCTGGGAAGTAACCAAATCCAAAAATGGCCAGCCGCACTTGCAGCGTAAAACTCCCTGGCCTTATATCAACCACTACCACTTTCATATTATTGATGCCCAATGGGGCCATATCACCATTAAAATCAGTGGACATCCGCCATTCGGCATGCAGGTAATGCTCAACGGTCACGAATGGGTCGAACGTCAGGCCCTGAAGCAGACTATCTCCGTGAAAAAGGAGGGTAACTGCTTTGTGGGTGGTTCGTTCCAGGGCTTGGATCAGATCGCAGATACCTTGTGTGATGATCACACTATAGGGCGACTGACCGAGCTCTGTGACCGTTGGGCATATTCGAGCTGCCTGTGTTTTGCCCTGAATTTAGACGAACAATTGCGCTCGCAGTTCCGCTACCGATATTCGGTATATCAGATCGAGTATAGCCGCAACCTGCTTTTTACCCGGGGCACCGTGCTTGATGCCGTCTACCAGGCTCTGATAGATCGCACTCGGCAATACCTGGACGTACCGAGGCTGTGCACCATTTTCGGTTACAAAAAACGTCCCCATAGCCGCGGGGTCAAAAAGCCAACGCGATTGCAACGTATTTTGGACCAGTCCGCTTATGATCTGACCGTGTTCAAGTTACATTTTGGGTCAATGACTGTTAAGCTCTATGACAAAGGCCCGCGAGTATTGCGGGTGGAAGCCATCGCGCACAATACCAAAGGGTTGCGTTGCGGCAAACTGATAGAGAAACTCCCGATCATGCTGAACAAACTTCAGGATATGGCGATCGGCTTTCTCAACGTTGTCCAAGCGGCCCATTGCAGTTTTCTGCCCGATGATGCACTTGATCGGCTGATTAAGCCCAGTCAGCGTGGCAATCGCCGATTGGCCGGCGTAGATCTGCAACAACCCCGCATACAGGCTGTCAGTCAAGCCGTACTGGCTCTGTCTGCAAAACCTGAAGGCTTCACTATCAAAGAACTTGCAGAAAAAACACGCCAATTACACCCGGTCGATGCTGGTGATTACACACATCGGCAAGCCGCCTATGACCTGATGAAACTGCGCGGCAAAAAGCTTGTCGAGCGGATTAACAAAACCCGTTACTATCGAATAAAATCTGTCGGAATCCGTACCTTAGCCGGATTGCTAACCTTGCGTGAAAAGGTAATCAAACCGGTTCTGGCCGGATTGGGCAAACCGCGTGTCGGCCGGCCACCCAAAAGGATTGATCCGATTGACCAGCATTACATCAACCTCCAACAGGAAATGAGACATATGCTGGTCACCCTTGGCTTAGTCACATAAATATTTATATGCCTTTACAACATGTTGTCAGAAAAAAGGACCTAAGGGCCTAATACAAAGAATATATTGCATATCTGCAATTAATTGCAACCATATATTGCATTATTGCAATTTTCTTTAACCCTCCCTATTATCTATTCAACATCTCAACCAATTGAAATAATTTCACAAATAGCAGCTAAAGGAATTGCCCTTATTGGTGTGGCACATCCGATGCAAATAAATTTGCAGATTTTCCCGATTTTCATAGATCCAAAACCATGGCTTCCGTGGGGTATCAAGATTCATGGAAATCAAGGATACGAAACCAGGGGATTGAGCATGAAAATCGCTATCCCGGTTTTTCAAACCAAAATTTCACCGCGGTTTGACAGCGCCCAAAGCGTACTCCTGCTGCGCATCCAGGATGACAGTATTGTGACGCGGGAAGAGCTTCCGATGACAGGCTGGTCATTGTCAGCAAAGCGGAAAGAAATGGTTGAGCAGGATGTTGATACATTGATATGCGGCGGCATCGATTACGAGTCCATGCAATATTTAGTTTCCGGTGGAATCAACGTGTATTCCTGGATTACCGGGGAAATCGAAGATGCCGTGACCCGTTTCATCGAGAAAGGGTTGGAATCCGGCATTATTCTTGGCGCCAGAGGCAGGCGCAAAGGACAATGGCGTTTCTGTAAGCGGAGAGACCATTTTTGCAATGCAGGACAACCCGGTCACAAGCCTGCGGGAGAGGGGGTGAAAGCTATGCCGCAAGGTAATGGATTAAGAGTGATGGGCAAGGGCCTTGGAGCCGGTAAAGGTGGCCACTGCGGCAAGGCCGGCGGAGGACCAGGCCAAGGAAAGGGACGAGGCGCCGGAACCGGTGAGGGTGCCCGTTGCAGCAGGACCGGCAGCGGATCAGGCCGGGAAAAAGGCGGCAATCCCGGAACACCTAAAGGACAGAGCTGATTGCAGCTAATCATCAACCACGTAAAGAAGATATTTAGCTATAGAATAGAATTAGGTTCGCCCAAATCGTAATTTTAAATTCAGCAGAGAAATATTTGAGCACTGGAGTGAGGGAGAGCTGACGATATTGGATTGGGGATTGTAGATCTCGGATTAAAATCCTAAATAAAAAAATTAGATTCAAAATTCCTCAAATGAAATCCGCATTCCGAAATTCGAAATTGATTTCACTCCAATACTCCAATGCTCCAGTCCTCCATTACTCCATACTTTTTGAGCCGGAGATACTGTTGATGGCAGGCGTAACCGGTCTATAGACCATTTTTTTTGGATATACGGACAAGGAGGCTTATGATTGATATATTGTTGGTTTGCCGGTGCAAGTCAGCTCTGTCACCTCTCGATATCGGCCTGGCGGCGCATGGCGTTAACATCACTTGGGCCGATTCCGGCGCCATGGGTATATGCATGATGGCGAGCAGTAGCTTCGATCTGGTCGTAGCCGACGAAAATCTCGATGATATCACCGGTCTCGAATTCGTTCGCAATGCGGTGTCCCGAAATCCGATGGTCAACTGCGCGGCTGTCAGTTCTTTGAATCCCAAAAAGTTCCATGAAGCCAGTGAAGGAATGGGAATTTTAATGCAGCTGCCAGTCAAACCCGGACGGGAACATGCAAACATGCTGATGAATCGTCTCAACCGCATTCTAAATGCGGTCTCGATGCCAACCGGTCTATAGCGGCGGAATTTACTTTTGCCGGTCGTTCCACAATATCAAAATCGTTCCACAATATCAAAATACGATATAACTCAAGGAGAATTACTAATAATGAAAAACGGAAGAATAGCGGTACCGTCCAATGGGGAAGGCGGTTTGGATGCAACCCGGTCCGGACACTTCGGACATTGTGATGTTTTTACCTTTATCGATGTCGAAGACGGCGAAATAAAAAGAATTTCGACTATCGGCAATCAGGGGCACGTCCAGGGCGGCTGCATGATTCCAGTCAATTTGCTGGCCAATCACAATGTCACGGCGCTGGTAGTCGGTGGAATCGGACTGCGGCCCCTGATGGGCTTCAAACAGGTCGGGATCGATGTCTATCATGATGACCGGCGCCCGGAAATCAAACCGGTGGTAGAAGATCTGATCGCCGGAAAGCTGCCCCAGATCAGTGAAGACCAGGTTTGCGGCGGTGGGGCGGCAGGTCCGGTCTGAAGGAGGTGCTCCAATGAAAATCGCGATTACATCTCTGGGCAAAGATCTGGATTCGGAAATTGATCCCCGATTCGGCCGGGCCGCTCACATCCTAATCATTGATACGGAACAAAATAAAGTCGACGTGATCGATAATTCCGAAAACATCGATGCCTTCAAGGGAGCCGGCATTCAGGCCGCTGCGCTTCTAAGCAAGAAAGGCGCTAAGATTTTGATGACAGGATATTGCGGCCCAAACGCATTCAAGACACTGCAGGCCGCAGGCATCAGGGTCGTCAGTGATGTCACCGGTACGGTGAAAGGTGCCCTCGATGCCTTTGCAAATGGAGAACTATCGTTTTCGGAAAGCGCCAACGCCAAAGCGAACTGGTAGGGGTTTCAGGAATTGAGGCGGTAAACGATTCAGGGATTCAGGGATTGAGGAATTGAGAGATTCAAAAATTAAATAAAAAAATGGATAGAATTCCTTCAATTCCTAAATCCCTAAATTCCTAAATTCGCAATTGCTGGAAAAAATAATATATCGGTCGTATTTTTAAAGAAAATTCGGGCATGACGGCATCTTGATGATTACCGCTGCCAGCCACTCACACACTTAATTCTCTTGAATCATCTTTTTCATTATCAGCCTATTTTTGCCTTTCTTCCTTTGGTAGCTGACATTGTCCATCAACTTCCGGATAATATGTATTCCAAGTCCCCCGATTTTGGCGTCCTCAACGTTTTCAGGGAAATCCGGATGGATTTTTTTAAGGGGATTAAACTCCATGCCGTCGTCTTCAATATTTATCGTCACCAGGTTATTGTCGACATTGATCGTAAATTCAATGACATGCTCTGAATCATCTTCAAAACCGTAAGATACGATATTTGTGAACAGCTCATCCAAACAAATGTTGATCCGTGAGATGGAATCGATCGCCAGTTGAATGCTTCCCCCCCATTTTTCAAGATGTTGGTGTAGGGCCTTTAGCTCCGATATATCGTTTTTTAGCTCAAATTTGTATTTTTGTTCAGCCATATAACACCGGAACGCCTGTCAGCTAAAGTTGGCGAAATTGTTAGGATGAGGAAGGTCCCTGGAAGGAACTTCAAGCAGGTCCAGGTTCTGTAGGTCGTCGTTGACATGCGAATATTTTTGCTTCATGTCGCTGTTGTCCCGCAGCTGAGTTTAAATGTAATTAATCAACCTTCTTTGATAACCTTTGTATCTAATTTTTCTGATTAAATAAATATATATCTTTAATTTGCGGACCTTTTTTTGTGTGGTATATCTCATATCTCTTGTCGGACCAAGCTATATGTTTGTTTTTTAATAATAAGCCTGCCAAATTTATTTGATTAGCACCGATCTCTTTGATTTTCAATTAGTAAATTTGGTCCGACAAGGATTCTGTAACACTCTCAAAAATGAATGTTAACATGGGTGTCGCCTCTGGCCGCGAGCGTCCAGTCTGATCGGAATGAAACTTCGAAAAGCGAATCCTCCAAAGGCGGATAAATATCGAATAATGAATTACGGTTATCCACAAAACTCCAGTTCGCCGGGTCGGTAGGCCATTGGGTGTCGGTCCGCAGACCGGGCAACTGTCTGAGCAGCTTAGGCCGACTTGGGGCCGGCGCATATCAATAGGTTCTGCCGGCATTGATCACCCGTTAACGGCAAGCGGTGTTAATGAAGTTTTCAGCGACGGCCCATAGACGGCCTTAGTTGCGAGTTTTGGCCGGTCTGCGGATCGATATCCAATGGCCGGCGTTGACTCCCCACTGGAGCTTTGTGGATAACCGTATAA
>JASJCE010000143.1 GCA_030066155.1 Desulfobacterales bacterium
AATGGTTGAATCGTGATTGGAATCCTATCGATTATATTCAATTCACTGGACGTCTAAGTAATAGAACCCCATTCATATCAGCCAATCAACTTATTCAACTAATTAACTCAATCAACCTGATGCCAGTTGGAAAATGAATCTCATCATAAACGGGAATCATTGTGAACCACCTCATTTTGGGTTGAAAATCATTCCACCATTGGCATCAGCCTTTCTTCAATTTGAACCGGTGCCGGAATCAATTTTTGATCGAGCATGATTTTTTCGGTTTGCTTCCAGGCTTCTGTGTCGATTTTTCCGAACGTAAAATCTTTGCGTGGCATCATCAGGATGCGGGTTGCCGCAAGCTGCTTGCTGACAATTTCGGCAGGGGTTTCGGGGTTATACTTCAAAACCGTTTTTATGGCCTTTTCTTTATACTCGGAAAATAATGCTTCGCGCCAAGCCTCCATCAGTGCCGTAGCGAACCGTTTAACGGTATCCGGGCGCTCATCGAGCATTTTGCGGGTCGTAACAACGGAATTGGCAACGAATTTTATGCCCAGTGCACTTGGGTTCATTAGGTCGAATCGCTCTCTGGCTTTTAGCAGTTTATCACCGATAATCGGGGCCTGGGCATTGCGATACAGCGGCCACAAATCCACCTCACCTTGATAAAACGGTGTAAAATCGTAACGAACACTGAAGAAATTCACCTGATCTTCCCGGATACTATATTTGGCCAGGAGGGCCCGCATAATGGTTTCGTCGTTTCCGCCATAGGTAATGCCGATTGTTTTGCCTTTCAGATCGGTCGGCGTCCTGAGCGGCGTCTGATCCGGTCGGTAAATCCAGTGCAGCGGGTTGACCTGGAACAGCTGGGCCAGCACCACGATCGGTGAGCCTTTGGAAACGGCACGGATAATTTGATCGGCCGAAGCCACTCCGAACTGCGCATGCCCGATTTCCAGTTCCTTAATCGCATCTTTTTCCGGTCCACCCGGCTTTAAGTTGACCTTCAATCCGTTGCGGGTGAAATTCCCATGGGCATCGGCCCATAGATCACCGACAACGCTGATGTTGTAGCGCCATTTGAGCCGATACGTGACCTCGTCCTTCGGCTGACTGTCACCGCATGCAGTTAGGATCAGCAGACAAACCACGACGCTCCAAAAAGTCCCCGCCGCTATACGCCGAATTTTCATATATAGTGTTCCTTTCGAAAATAAAAAAAAATGAATTCAATCTGATAACGCTGGTTCAAAATCATTTTAACAGCATATGTAGATTAGATATAAACAGAAAATTAAAGAAAAAAAATGGGCAGCATGAATGAATTTAGACGCCGCTGTTTCAAAGTTCTGAGTTCTAAGTTCAAATGGCTACAATCCGGTTAACCCTGAACCGGGAACCTGGAACGGGGAACCTATTTATTTTTCAGGGCGGATTAATTAAGTTTTTTGAAGGCGTCTTTGCACCACCAGGCCCAGCCACTCGAGGCAAACCAGGTAAAGTGACGTACAGATTCCGATTAAAAACAATGCCACGAGAATCTTGGCCAGATCACTCTGATATAGAGCGATGCGGATACTGTGACCGATTCCGGCATTGGCGGCGATGAATTCGGATACAATGGTTCCTACAATAGCCAATGTACCGCTCCCCACGATGACGGTCGTTATTTTGCCCATGTTTTCGAAAGCACGGATTTTAACCTGCAGGTGCCAGCTCATTCGCATGGTGGATTCATAAAAGTGCTCAATTTCCCGTATCGGCTCGGTGAGAATGCCAATGAAAGACAGCAACAGGGGAAAATAGCAAATCATGGCGGTAATCAAGAGACGAGACGATAACCCGTCTCCCAGTAGAATAAATATAATGGGCGCGACCGCCACAATGGGATAGGCTTGAATATTGTAAGCCGCTACCTGGATAAACGAGCCGATCCAGATTGTCAAGCGTCCGAGAATTCCAACTACTATTGCCAGTGCGATGGACAGGAGATGGCCGAGAATGGCGATCGACAGCGTGTCCGTCACGTTAAATAGATACCGGCCGAAAACGCTTCGGCAGACCGTCCATATCTCCGAGGGGCTTGGAATGACATAATCGGACAAATTCAGCGCATACTTGATAAAAAACAGAATCGTAATACCGATGAAATAGATGATAAAAAATTGGTAAATACGCCTAAAAAGCATGCACGATCTCCAGCATGGTCTGCTCCAGGTCTTTTTTAACCAAATGTTTGCTGCCGGAATAGTCCTGCCCGAGTATGGATAGCGTCTGGGGGGTCTTGCGGTGCCCGCGAAGGACCAGGATTTGTCTGCAGAATTTGGCGACTTCGGCCACGTTGTGAGAAATATACAGAAAGCAACGGTCGGCAAAGACCGTTTTCATCATCAGGATGATATTTTCCTTTGTAATTTCGTCTACATTGGCCAAACTTTCATCCATGATCAATAAATCGAATTCCTGTAAGAGGTATCGTACAAGGTTGGTGCGATTTTGCTGGCCGAGGGAAAGCTTCGAAAACCGAGCGTCCAGGAATGCTTCCATACCAAAAGTGGAGACCAGTTCGTCAATCCTGGGACGGTTGACTTCAGGGGTGATCGCCTCCAGATGCTCCCGAACAGTTGACCAGCCCGGAATTCTTTCCAGATTATAGGTGTACAGAACGCTCTGAATGTCTTCTCTGGAAATGTCGCCGCCATAGCCGGCAATGGCTCCGGTTATCATTTTTGCCAGCGTTGTTTTGCCGACTCCCGACGGTCCGAACAGCGCATGAAAACCGGGACCGGATATGCGATAGCTGACATCCTTAAAGACTTCGGTACTGGTGCCGGGATAGGTATAGCTTATGTCCTTGCATTCGAGCAGCATATGTTTCGGTATTGACTCAGGCTCCGGGCTGGCAAGGGTTTGATATTCTAACAAGAATGCTCTGCATAAAGCTATATCTGAATTGCCGGAATCCGTCAACCGGGGAGAGGAATGACGAATGTCGATTGACGAATGACGAATTGTGGAATTCTGTCTATTATAAAAGACTGAGCGAAGCCTCCGGCTCGTAGGGGTTGTAGCGCCTACCCTCCGGCTTAGAGGCCTACGGGCTGGAAGCAGCCTCGGAGAGCGATACCTTAATTCGACATTCGTCAATCGACAATCGACATTCTAAAAACCTTCAACCCTAAACCCTAAACCTTTGGACCTTCTTGAGCCGTTTTCCGACCTTCCAGCAGTTGGCCACAGTATTTCCCACCGACCAGTATTTGATGCTGCTCATATCGAACAGGAGCGGTTTCAGTTTGGCCAGATCGACCTTTCCTTCGGTCAGAACGGATTCATCGGCATGGGTCTCCACGATTTCGCCGATGAACAGGTCATGGGTCGGCGTGTCATAAATATCGTATAGCCGGCATTCCATATTGATCGGGCATGCTTTGATCATCGGGGCATTTTCCAGCTCGCCATGGAAGATTTCGAATAATTCAGATTTGTCCGTTTTTTTACCGCTGACCATCCCGGCATAATCCGTTTCAACGACCAGATCCTCGGAGGGGATATTAACGCTAAAAGCGTTGTGTGTCTTGATCCCGGCATTGGTGTAATGGGCTTTGGCCGAACTGATGGAAATCAAATAGGGGCGGGCATGGTTAACGATGCCAATATGTGCGATGGTAATGAAATTGGGTTTGCCGTCCACCACGGCTCCAACCAATACCGTGGGAGTGGGATAAAGCACATTGATCGCATTCAATTTTTTTTTCACTGTGATCCGCCTCGGTTAAACTTGATGATTCAACCCGATGATCATCCTGCACGGGTTTAAAAGGATTCAAACATGACTTAACAAAATTAACCTGGAGCGCCGGGAAGTCAAGATAAGAGGAGATGAGTCTGTTTATTTTGTACCCGATTGTTTCGAATTTATGACAACAGGGTGGATATTTATTACCCACTTTATACCGGGCTGCTCTGGCGACATACTAATTCATATATTAGCACCATAAATTTTATTAGTGAATTCAAAATATTGATTAGATTGCAGAAGAAGGTTTGATACTGGCATGAGTATTGATTATATTTTTCCTCTGGAGGAAAATTAATATGATTAGCAGACGGCAATTTTTGAGATATACCGGGGCCGGCGCAACGGCACTTGCAGCAGGTGGCATAAATACACTGCTTCATTTTTCCCAAGCAGAAGCTGCCAGAACACTAACGACAGATTTTAATCCCGATCTTGATATTGCCTTAAAGGCGACTCCATCTAAAGTCCAAATATTTCCGGGTAGTCCGACAAGTGTCTGGAGTTATCAGGGCCGGTTAATAAAAGGGGATGCCGGAAGCCTGAGTCACATTGAAAGATCTTACCTGGGTCCGATCATTCGAGTCCGGACCGGTCAGAAGGTCCGCATTCGGTTCACCAATGAAGTCGCCGATGAGACAATCGTTCACTGGCATGGATTGCATGTGCCGGCTGATATGGACGGACATCCGAGACTGGTAATTCCGAAGGGCCAAACCTACGTATATGAATTCGAAATCCGTAATCGGGCGGGAACATACTGGTATCACCCCCATCCTCACGGTATCACGGGACCCCAGGTTTACGGGGGATTGGCCGGATTGTTCCTGGTTTCTGATGCCGAAGAGCGATCTACCGGTTTACCGGACGGAAAGTTCGATATACCGCTGGTTATCCAGGACCGCACCTTCGACAACCGCAACCAACTGGTTTATCTTTCCGGCCACCGCATGGAGCGAATGACAGGCTTTTTGGGTGAACGGATACTGGTGAACGGTATATCCGATTTTAATCTGAAGGCGGCAAGGACTGCCTATCGGCTGCGGCTGCTGAATGGCTCCAATTCCCGCATTTATAAATTGGCCTGGAACAATGGAAGTCTCCTGACCGTTATTGGTACAGACGGCGGTCTGCTGGAACGCCCGGTCGAACGCCGTTACGTGATGCTTGCGCCGGGAGAACGGCTTGATTTGTGGGCCGACTTCAGCCGGTTTTCCACTGGCTCCGATCTGCGTCTGGTGAGCCTTCCGTTTGATATCGGTTCCCTGGGGAGTAGAAGGACGGGACCTGGCAGGATGAGTTCCGGTCACCCGCTGCCCAATGGATCTGGATTCTCTATTCTAAAGGTAAATGTCAATCAGGAAGGGGGAGAGAGTCGGACTTTGCCCGAGACGCTGTCAACCATAGGAAAATATCGCCTGCGCGATGCCGTTAACCGGGAACAACCGCGAAGAATCGATCTGGTTATGCGGCATATGACTTGGACCCTCAACGGCCGAACATTTCGGATGCAGGATGTGGCCGCTGATGAAAAAGTCCGCCTGAATACACTCGAAGCCTGGGACTTCATCAATGAAGGCAGCGGCATGGGCATGATGGGCGCGATGGACATGCCCCATCCCATGCACCTGCACGGGATGCAGTTTCAGGTCCTGCAACGCAGCGGTGTGAGACACCATGGTTATGTCGATGATGGCTGGAAAGATACCGTTCTGCTCATGCCGGGAGAACGAATCCGACTACTGGTGCGTTACAGTGACTACACCGGGTTATTTTTGTATCACTGCCATAATCTGGAGCACGAAGATATGGGTATGATGCGGAATTATCTGGTTGAAAATCCTGCCGCTAAAGCTTGAATAAATCAACTTGACGCCGGGCGGAAACATCTTATTACATCAATTGGCGGAAATATTTCAACACTTCCGGAGCGGCCCAATCCAGCGGACCGATTATTTTTTGGGCGAGAACTCCCTGCCGATTGATAATAAAACTCTCCGGGACGCCGGTAAGGTTATAGGCTGTCTTAATGTGGCCCTGGGAATCGATCAAGGCTGGAAATGACAGGTTGTTCCGTCGCATGAACGGAGCAACTGCGGCGGCTCCCGGGCTATCGATACTGACCGCCAGAATTTCAAAATTTTCCCCTTTAAGCTGTTGATAGAGCTTTTCCATCGACGGCATTTCCGCCACGCAGGGCTGACACCAGGTCGCCCAGACATTGACCAGAACCACTTTACCCCTGAAATCCGATAATTTGACCGGTTTGCCGTCCAGCCTCGGTAATGTGAAGTCCGGTGCCGGTTTCCCGACTTCAAGCCGGTTAAATTCGAAGCTTCCCTGATGGGTCTTTTTATGCTGCAGCGCATAAAAAATTCCGCCTGCAACCAATGCCAGGATGATCAATATGACTGATCGGTAGCTTAGCATTCTGTTATTCTTGTTTTTGCCTGTTTCGTAGGTAGTAGAAAAGCCCGATTCCAGCGGCAACCATTATTGCACACAGCACTTGACCCATTGAGAAAGACAGAAAGACAAAGCCGAGGTGTTCATCGGGTTGCCGAAAAAATTCGATGCAGAAGCGGACAGTTCCATACCCGATCAGATAAATGGCGAGGGTGGCGCCCTTGGGTGTCTTGACCTTGCGAAGGTTCCACAAAATTGCAAACAGAAAGATCCCCTCAAAGAAAGCCTCGTACAATTGAGATGGGTGGCGGAGTTCACGGGTGGGGGCCATCGGGAAAAACATGCCGATTGACGCGGTTGTCACCCGGCCGTAAAGTTCGCCGTTGATAAAATTCCCCAGCCGTCCGAAGGTGTATCCCAACGGAATTACCGGCATATACAAATCAACCCCATCCCACCAGTCGATTTTTACTTTACGGACATATAGCCAACCGGCCACTATCGCTCCGATCAGTCCACCGTGATAGGACATACCGGAAATGCCGGTAAATGCAACGCCGTTTGAGAAGGAAAATGGAAGTATAATTTCCAGGGGATGCTTGAGGTAGTGAGACGGATTGTAGAATAGAACGTATCCCAGCCGGGCGCCGACAATCAACCCCAGAATCAAAAAGGTGGTGGCGTCCTTAACCTGATCGGATGTCATCATAAATCGCTCTTCATTTTTGACGCGCCGGAGCACCAGAAAGTACGTAATTGCAAACGCCACAATGTACATCAGACCGTAGTATTGGAGTTTAAACGACCCGATCTCAAAAATGACAGGGCTAATGTGCTGCGGCAGGTGCTGCCACCAATCCCGGAATTCATCCATATTTGGTTTTGGTCCTTTGAAGATAGAATTAGGACTGATACGTATACTGCCAACGATAATCGGTACAATCGGATTCGTCAACCAAAACCAAATAGGGTCATTATTTTTAGGTTGATAATTTGCGCCGGTGTGAAATACTTAATTAATCTGCCTTTCAAAATAGCGCTTATCGAATTGTAGATCTTTTCTGTGACCGAACGAACTTGGCAGGATGGAAGGGCGGCAGCTTAATTCTTTATGCTGCGCATGTTTATTTTTATTTTTCTGTCAATTTTTATCAAAACGGATAGAGCGCAGCCTCCCCTCCGGCCTGTAAGCCTATGAAGCCTACGGGCTGGAAGCGGGCTCGTAGGGTTTGTGGCGCCTACCCTCCGGCCTGGAGGCCTACGGGCTGGAAGCGGCCTCGGAGAGCGATACAATAACTTTAGGCAATTTAGCTCATTTTAGGCCTTTTTATATCGAGCTATATCAACTTGTTACAAGAAAAGGCGGAAGCAAAACGAGATCTGATAAAGTAGAGTTAGTTAAACATCACTAATGTAACTGGAGGATGACGTTAATGTTCGGTTCCCAGGAGCGGAAAATAAATGCTGGTCTGTTGATTATGCGGCTGGGGCTGGCGGCCGCACTGTTGGTACATTCCCTGCCGAAGCTGATTGGCGGTGCGTCGGCCTGGAAGGGTATGGGGACCATGTTGTCGTTTATAAATGTCGGATTGCCGCCTACTATGTTGGGGCTTACCATCCTGCTGGTCGAAGCATCGGGCGCGGTTAGTTTGATCTTCGGCTACTTTTTTCGAATTGCCTGCATTGTCCTATTCATACTCTTCGGGTTGTATTTTTTCAACTATTTCAGCATCAACTATAAAACTCTGATGCTATGGTCGATCGGAATAGCTTCAGTATTTCTGGGGCTGATTTTCGTTGGCCCCGGTCGATACGCCCTGGCAGTCCGATTGGAAAAGAAATGATATATTAGCGTTCAAGCTGTTATTCGGGCCAACCTACCGTATCACCAAAACCGGGCATGGCGCTGTTTTCAGTACCCGGTGGGTGCAGCTGCCCAGCAACAACCCTTCCAGATCGCTGCGTCCTCTGCAGCCCATAACGATCAGGTCGGTGTTTTCAATTTTGGCAACTTTGCATATGGCCTGGGCCGCCGGCCCCTCAAGGATTCGATCGACAAACCGGACACTTGTATCCTGCAGCATTGTCCGGTAAGGATCCAACAGTTCGTTTGATTTATTCGCTATTTTGTTGATGGCTTTCTGGAAGTAGGGCTCTCCCAGAACGACAGGAAATGCCTTGTGGCAGTGCATCAGCAAGATGTCACCATCCATCAGTTTGGCCAAATCAGCGGCGTATTCGGCAGCCCGCATGGAAGAATCCGACCCATCCACCGGCAACAGGATTTTGCTGATTTCCATTGGCGACCTCCTTTCATTCCGCGGTTATCCTTAAAGTGGCTTCACTTATAGTCATATTGATAATCTAAACTAAAATCAACTCAAGATTATGCCGGATATTTGCGACCGGAATATCGAAACTGGCATGCTGCGGTTATTTACCTCTTAACTACTAGCGGAATTGATTGGCATATCTTCATTAAATGAATTGACATTGAAGATCCATTTTTTTATATTATCGAACTGACTATACAGAATGCAAAATCGACAGATCATTTTGTTACAATTCTGGATAAAGAGCATATAATGGAAAATAAGATACTAGTGGTTGATGATGAAGACTACCACAGGGAGTTGATGCACAAATTACTCTCTAAATTAGGCTATGATGTCGAGGCCGTTGAATCGGCTGAGGATGCATTTTCTTTACTGGAAACCAACCGGTACCCGGTAATTATAACCGATTTAATCATGCTCGAAATGGACGGAGTGGAGTTTTGCCGCAAAATTCGCGAAACCGACGACAAAACATTTGTAATCGCGCTGACAGGTCATACCGATCTCTACGATATAGATAAGCTCAAAGAGGCCGGCTTTGACAATCATCTCACCAAACCGTTCAAGATTGAGGTTATCAAGCAGGCAATTCAAGATGGGTTTGATGAGTTCAGAAAACGCGCCGAGAGGCAGGGCGGCTCCCTGTAGAACTCACAGAGAACACCCCGCGAATCGCATTGCCGGATGCCGCCCCCGTCCTAGATCTAATTCAGATGGGGACCACTGACAATCTGGTTGCGACCTCTGGATTTGGCCATATACAGATAGCTGTCAACCGTCGTGATCAGGTCCTCGGGGCGAATGGATATGTCCGGGATGGCGGCATAGATGCCGGTCACGCCAAAACTGGCCGTGATAGATATCTGATGCGCTTCCGTTTCAATTATATTCTGGGCGAGATGAGTCCTTAGTCTCTCGGCCAGATTTACGGCATTGTCCAGGTTTGTTTCGGGCAGCACCAGCAAAAATTCCTCGCCGCCATATCTGGCCAGCCAGTCCGTATCATGACGAATTAATTCCAATATCCGCTGCACAAATTTCTTAAGGACCTCGTCTCCGCTCTGATGGCCGTACTTATCGTTGACCTTTTTAAAGTGATCGATGTCACACATGGCAATCGATAGCGGGCGCTTATACCGCTGGGCCCTTGTAATTTCCCTGGGCAGAACCTCATTGAGATAACCGCGGTTGTAGCAGCCGGTCAGAGAATCCGTTCGGGAGAGGAGCTTGATTTCCCGGTTGGCTCTCTCCAGAGACAGATGTTTTTTTCTCAGCCGGGCATACAGCATGGTGTTTTCCATGACCAATGAGCATTCTTTGGTTAGAATGGTCAGCAGTTTCATTTTCTCATGGGTGATAAAGCTCTCCTGGATTGGCGTCAGGATCAGTACGACCCCCAGGGTCCTCTTGACCGTAGATAAGGGCAGCATGACAACAGATTTTTCCTTGTCAAATGCCATTCCCGGAATTAGAGCCGGCTGCCTGCGATTGATGATCCATGAGAAGATGCCGCATTCGATTTGAAGGTCGATTTCTTTGCGGCATAGTTTGGCCATCCCCTCCGGTTCGGTATACTTCAAGGCGAACTCACTGGTGTTTGCATCGACCAGGAACAGGGCGCAGATTTCAATTTCAACTAAATTGCGGACATCGGCCAGGAACGCATTCCAGATTTGCTTGATGCTTGAAGGAAAATCTATGCGGTCCTGGAATTGACCCAATCGTTCAATTTTCTCGATAAGCTCTAATAGCGCAATCCGTTTTTCACTCATGCTGACCGGTTCAGATTGTCGTGATGGTTGAGTTTGTTTAAACAGTTGAGATCGTTTTTGTGATTAGCGCCGCCGCTGGCAGCGAGCGTCCAGTCTGATCAAAAAAGAAACTCTGAAAAAGCGAATAACGAATTATGAACAAGGAATAATGAATATCGAAGTGAGGTATTCTATCGATTTTTATTTATCTGAAATAGTCAGAGCAAAGCCTCCGGCTCGTAGGGTTGTAGCGCCTACGCCTCGGAGAGCGATTCCACACTTCATCATTTCCGCCTTGTATGGTTAAGAAAAAAAAATATTTTAAATCGGGGGGTGCGGGGGGTGTCCCCCCGTCCTCCGGCGGATTCGATATTCTGCGGTTCGCATTTCAAATTCAATGTTTCACACGGTCATAGTTTAACACATTCGGATACTTATCGAAAGTGTGCCAATTAATCAAACCCTTTTAGGCTGGATTTTTTTTTAAATTCGGTGTAGGAATACGGCTTTGAATTTCGGCTGCAGCCTAAAATAGAAAGAGCGTTTTGATCATCCCGCTATATTAAACCAGGTATTATTAAAAAAAAGAAATATGCGCAGCATAAATGAATTAATCCGCGGCAGCTTCTAACAGAAAGTCTTCTTCAATTCTCAAAGACAAATTTATTGCCAAACAATGCTATTTTCAGGACGGATTAATTAGGAAATTTTATTTATGAACGAGACCAAAACGGTCACCCTCTTCATTCAATGCCTGGTGGATGGTATTTACCCTGATGTCGGTGAAGCCATGGTCAACATACTTCGCAAGCTCGGATTAGAAATCGACTGCCCGAGCCGGCAGACCTGCTGCGGCCAGCCGGCATTTAATTCCGGTTATCGACGGGAAGCGAAGTTTGCCGCCAGGCGGTTCATCGAAATTTTCGATGCAGCGCCAACCATTGTATGCCCATCGGGATCATGTGTGACCATGGTCAGGCACCACTACCCGGAGCTTTTCATGCACGATGATTACTGGCTGCAGCGTGCAATGCGGGTGGCGGCCAAAACCTACGAACTGACAGAATTTCTGGTTGATGTAATGGGGCTGGATGATCTCGGCGCCTATTACGACGGCAAGATTACCTATCATGATTCATGTCACCTGCTCCGCAACCTTCGCATCACAGAACAGCCCCGACGGTTGTTGCGGAATGTATCCGGTGCGGAATTCGTCGAGATGGTTGATTCCGACCGGTGCTGTGGATTCGGAGGATCGTTTTCGGTGAAATATGCGGATATATCGGCCGCGATGGTGAAAGATAAGGTCCGAAACATCGAAGATTCCGGTGCCGATACCGTTGTCGGCTGCGACATGGGTTGCTTGATGAACATTCAGGGCATGCTCAGTCGCAAGGGATCAAAGATAAAAGTTATGCACATCGCGCAGCTCCTTGCCGGCGAAGCTCTGGAATGACGAATGTCGATTGACGAATGACGAATTGTGGAATTCTGTCTATTTTATAAGCGGTGGCTTTGGCCTGAAAAAGCGAATTCTTCAGAGCTTGATAAATATTTAATATCGAACAAGAAATTTCGAATATCGAAGTAAGGAATTCTGCCTATTTTAAAAGATAGAGCGAAGCCTCCGGCTCGAAGGGGTAGTAGCGCCTACCCTCCGGCCTGGAGGCCTACGGGCTGGAAGCGGCCTCGGAGAGCGATACCTTCATTCGCCATTCGTCAATCGACATTCGACATTCTATAAACCTTAAACCCTAAACCTTTGAACCTTTTGTCATGCCTGAAATTTTTGTTGGAGATTATGTAGCCGAAGCCCGGAAGGCGCTGAAGGATCCGGTGCTGCAAGGGGCGCTGGCCGATCTGCAGAATCGCTTTGGACGCGGCACCGAACAGGCGTATCAAAATTTGCCCGAAGGGCCTGATCTGCGTCTTCGAGCGCATGACATCAGAGCAGACGCCATTGCCAACTTGGATATTTTGCTGGAAACCCTGGCCGACAATGTCCGCCAACATGGCGGGCATGTGTTTTTTGCGGCCGATGCAAAAGACGCCGCGGATTACTGCCTTAAGATTGCCCGCCGGAACGGGGCGAAACTGGCTGTCAAAGGCAAATCCATGGTCAGCGAAGAAATCGGGCTGAACACGGTCCTGATGGAGAACGGCATCGAGGTGGCCGAGACCGATCTGGGAGAATACATTATTCAACTGGCGGAGGAACGGCCGTCCCACATCATTGCGCCGGCCATCCATAAAACCCGGTTTGATATCGGCCGGCTATTCAAGGACAAAATCGGCATCGAATACACTGAGGATCCGCCCAGTCTGACCCGGGCGGCCAGAAAAATGTTGCGAGAAAAATTCCTGGCCGCGGATATTGGATTTTCAGGGTGCAATCTGGCTTGCGCGGAAACTGGTCATATTGCCACCGTGTCCAATGAGGGCAATATCCGGATGTCAACAACCATGCCCCGGATTCACGTGGCCATTATGGGAATGGAGCGGGTTGTGGCCCGACTGGAAGATCATGATATCCTTCTGCGGCTTTTATGCCGCGGCGCTGCTGCCCAGAATATGGCCACCTACGTCAGCTATGTGGGGGGACCCAGAACCGCAAACCAGGTCGATGGACCTGAGGAGTTTCATCTGGTGGTTTTGGACAATGGCCGCAGCCGCATTCTGGCAGATGCGGAATTCCGGGAGATGCTCTGCTGTATTCGCTGTGCGGCCTGTCTGAATATCTGCCCGGTCTACGGAAAAATCGGGGGCCATGCATACGGACATCCTTATTCCGGACCGGTGGGGGCAGTGGTTATGCCGCTTCTGGCCGGCATCGACGATGCCAAAGATCTGTGTCAGGGGGAAACCCTGTGCGGTGCCTGCCAGGATGCGTGTCCGGTCAACATCGATATCCCGCGCATGCTGCTGGCCCTGCGCCATAAACTGGCGGAAGGCGATCCCGGGTGGGGTGTCAGCCGGTCGAGCGGCAGTGAAAAACTGGCCTATCAATTCTGGTCCTGGATGATCCGCAATCGTTTTATTTACGATTTTTTTCTTAAAATGGCATCCATCGGGCAAAACGTGTTGCCATACCACAACGGCATGATCCGCCGCCTGCCGCCGCCGATGGCCGGGTGGACCCGAGACCGGGATATTCAGCCGGTGGCCGGGAAAAGTTTTATGAGTCGATGGAAAAAAAACCATCGTAGGAGATGATAAATATTTGTATAGCAGGCCGAGAAAGAGGCCTTTGAAAGAAGTTGATCCCTTAAAATATTAAAATTCCAAACACCAAATAGCAAATCCCTGGCCCAGTCCGAATTTCCGCTTGAAATATTCACGGCACTATATCTATGCAGGAAATCGGCAGTAATTGATACCGAATTAATCGCACCAGGGCGGGCTCAAATAAATTTCAATGACCCAAATTCAAAATTCGAAACAACAGGCGTTTATTGGCAGAATCCGCTCCGCATTGGGGCATGCTGCCGATGTGCGTCGCAACGAAGGTGACTGCTGCACGGCTGTATTTTCCGATGAGACCGGTGAACGTTTGGATCGAATCAAAAAC
>JASJCE010000144.1 GCA_030066155.1 Desulfobacterales bacterium
CAATAGTGGTTTCAGAAACCTTTTGCAGGATATTTTCCAAGTCTTCAAAGGAGCCAGAACACCCGCTGATCAGGGAATAATCTTATGCTCCCGCAGCTCGTCGAACTGCCGCAGGAACATGTCTTGACTGTCTATCACCTCAGTGAAACCGAATTGGCGGGCCTTGGTCATGGAAGAAATAATGTCGTACTCCGGTGTGAAGACAAAGTCCCCGTATTCCCAGCGGACCAGGTCTGTATACGGAATCTTCCTTAAACCGTATTGTCTGGCAACGGCTTCCCAGACCGGGGCTTTGTCCGCCATCATCCGGGTCAGATTTATTTTCTGGGCCGGGGCCGTCTTCATCTCGAAATAGTCGGCAAAGATCGGCCACAGATTCTCCCAGCGGAAAATATCGCCGTTGGTAATGTTGAACGGCTCGTTGGCGCACTTATCCTCGGTGGCCATCCAGGTGCAGGCACGGGCCAGCAGACCGCTGTCAGTAACCTGGTACAAGGCATGGGCGTTGGCCCGCGATCCGGGATGCCGCAGCGGAAGTCCCAGGGCTTTAGAAATGGAGGCATAAACGGCCACCACCATGACCAGGTTCATCGGATTGCCGATCGCAAAACCGCTGACACCATGCGGTCTGGCAGCGGACCAGGTCCATGTTTTGTCCTTCTGGCGCTTAACGATAAAACGCTGCTGATCGTAATAAAAATTTGGCGGCATATGCGGCGGGTCCGTCTCTTTGGCCGGTGTTTTGAACGGCCCGAGATGATTACCATACCATTTTGTGCCCTGCATCAGATTTATATGCTGGAGTCCGTTGGCTACTGGTTCAACGGCGTCAACAAGGTTGACCAGCATTCGCAGATTCGGTTCCACCATCTCGTGCCAGCCAGGTCGTTCGACGTAAGCTGCATAAAAGATATGGGTAACCTTGTTCAGACCACCAAGCTGCTTATCGCAATCGGCCGGGTCCAGGAGATCGACTGAGATGTGCTGCTCGAGGCCTTCGATATCGGGAGTACGGCGGGACAAGGCAATGACCTGCCAATCCTCCCGACTATCAAGATGCTGAACAAGGTTTCGTCCGACAACACCGGTGGCGCCGGCAATCAGCGCCGTTTTCTTCGCTCTGCTCATATCTTAGACCTTACGATAAATATATGACATCCGTTTCTCCATAGTTACGACCTTCCATTGCCCAGGAACCTGGCCGAATTTGGCAAGACCATGAATGCCGAAGTCAAATAAAAATTAAACAAAACGGGCATTGCGCATCGTTCTACGCTCGACATCGCGGCCATATTCGTCGCCTGGGAACTGCCGCTATTCGGTCTGGGGATAATCGCGCGTCAGGCGGCTTTCTTTTTGATAGAGCTGGAACAGCCGCCAGATGCTCAGAGGACGGTATCCCCGGGCCCGGTTGCGGGCGCCGATTTCAAACAACAGGGAAAATTGAGAAATGAGTTTGCGATAAGCACCCCACAGAGACGTCTTGCTGTCCCAGATGCTGGTGGCTTCCCCGGCTGCGCCGTTGATTTCGACGATCATGAAATCCTCGCCCTTTTGCAATTTTTCAAAATCCGGAAAGCGCACATCGAAACGGCCGAAATAAAACTCCGGAATCGTTTTGGCCACTCTGTCGAAGGCCGCCGTCATTTCAGGTGTAATGTATTCATCGCCGTTGCGAAATATGGTGCCTCGACTGTGACTGCCGGTGAAGTTGAGCCGAAATATCTCGCCTTTGGCCAGCACGCGGTCCAGCCGGTCGGCGTGACGCGGCAGGTAGACATGGGCGATCTTGCCGGCCCGCGGATCGCCTTCGATCAACTCGCGCAGCGTCGAACGGCCGTCGCCCATGACCCGGGGGAAATATTTCAAGGTAATCGAAAAAATAAAGCCGTCGGCCTCGCCCGGGATGCGAATGTAGAAAATGCCGGCTTCCGGTTCATGGGGCACAAACTCCTGAAAGACAATCGTCTGGCCGGCGGGAAAATTGGCCAGATAGTAAGACAGATCGGCCTCGTTTTTAATCAGGCGCACACCGACACCGCGGCATCCCAGGTCGGGCTTTGCCACCACCGGAAATGTAAAGCCATTGGACTGCAGGGTGTCCATGGCCTTGGGCAGGTCGGCGGCCACCGTTCTTTCGGACGGGTCTCGGCGAAACGTCGTGTGGCGCGCAAACCAGTGCCGGCCC
Organism: Desulfobacterales bacterium; assembly: GCA_030066155.1. Classification (GTDB taxonomy): domain Bacteria; phylum Desulfobacterota; class Desulfobacteria; order Desulfobacterales; family JAFDCJ01; genus JAFDCJ01. The sequence goes on from JASJCE010000144.1 coordinate 2,189, forward strand.
TCGGGTTGGACCAGATCGAGAATTTTGGATTTCGACTCACCGACAAATCCGCCCTCGGGGAAGCTGGGATTGGCGACGGTGGGCAGCGACCAGCCGAAATGACGCATGGACAACGCTATCCAGGTGAGTGCGATCGGAATGTAAAATATACGGGGAGGCCAGAATTCGTAAAATGACAACGGTGCCTGATCCAAATTAATCGGCGGCATTCCCGGTATACCGGCAACCATCCGGGGCTGACTCCCGGAGGACACCGAAGCGGATGTCGATGCATGATTGAGATTCTGGTCGGGTGCAAGTGTCTGAACCTGCTCATCAGTTTCAGCCGCCATCGCAGGGTTGCCGGTTGCCACTGTTTCGCCGGCGGTTGATTCGCGCTGATCATCCGACGTTGATTTCCGCAGCACCTGACGCATTTTGGGCATCAGAATTAAAATCAGGACTGCCCCAGCGGCGATGACCCAGCGCCAGGGCCCGAGTTGGTCGTGATAGTAGGTGCCGAAAAAGTAAATTACCGTGAAAACCACTGATGTCCAGAGGGAAGCTGCCAGCGTGGTGGCGATGGCGAAACGCCAGAACGGCAGACCGAACAGGCCCGATGCCGTGTAGGAAGGCAGGCGGGCGCCCGGGACAAATCGGACGCTGAACACCATGGTGATCACCCGCTGGTGCATCCACTTGCTCATGTCCTGAGCGGCACGATGCTGAAGCATGCGGCGGGCACGGGCGTTGCGTGCCGCCAGCCAGCCCAGACCGTACAGACCCAAATCGCCGAGTGTGATGCCGACAAACAGCGCGGTGATGGCCACGGAAACCGGCACGATCCCATCGGCCGCCAGCAGCGCCGCCCCTGCCGTGGCGGCATCTTCAAGTACAAAAGTTGCCAGCAGTATGGCAACTCCCAATGCAAACGGATCACTGCCTAAAGATGTTAGATAGCCGGTGATCGTATGAGCATCCATAATTCAACTGCTTGCTTGTAGGGGTCAGGTTTCAGGTTTCAGGTTTCAGTATCGTCTGTGCCGCAGAGCGGCTAGTCTGATCCGCAAAGAATCTCAGAAAGAAGCGAATATCGAAGTAAGGCATTTGGCCGATACTATAAAAATGACTGAGCGAAGCGACTCCACACTTCGACATTCGATATTCGTCATTCGATATTCTGCGGTTCGCTTTTTCAGATTGAGGCTGCCGCGGAGTAATTATTTAGCATTCTCCATCACAGTCCTGCGCCAGGGTTTGAATGGCAGCCTCGATCCGAACCTTCGAATTCCAGGGCAGAAAGTGATTGGCACCTTCCAGCCGATCTACTGTGACCTGGGCGGCACCGGTCAGGTGCTGTCGAATGAAATCGACATTTTCATAGGGTACCAGATCATCTTCGGTTCCATGGATGATCAATACCCGCGTGCAGATCTTGTTTAGCATGGACTGCAGCTGTTCCAGCCACAGCTTTAATTCCATCAATTCCTGATTGGAATTTCGAATTGCTCTTGGCAGCAGGGGACGGACCGGCCACATTTCCCCCAGATGTTGCAGCGGGTGGATTCGCTCCTGCCCGGGGTCCAGCGATCCGGCGGCAATGATAATGCCGCCTACCGCTTCGGGATTCTCGGCTGCAACCCACGCCACAATTGGGCCGCCCAAGGAATGTCCTACCAGTATTGGCTTGCAGCCGTTGCGGGTTTCCAGCAGACGCTTGACCGCAGAGGCCTGTTCCGCGAGGGAAACAACAGACCCTTCGGGCCCGCTCTGTCCGAAACCCGGACGATCCAGGGCGATATATTCCATCCCCTCTGGAACATCGAGCAGATAATCAGCCCAATTTTCGGCGGACCCGGGTGTGCCGTGAACAAAGATGATTTGCCGGCTGCGCTTATCACCGTTCGCCAGATAGCTCAAGGCCGGCTGCTGTGCGCCGTCGGACGGCAGACGCATACGCGGAATACGGTCGATATCCTCCACTGTTGCTGCCGGCCCCGGAATTCCGCAGGAATATAGCGTCCAGATCCACAGCGCAGCCGCAATTCGAACCGGACCGGGCGGCAGGCCCTGACACGACGGCCATAAAGCACCGATCGCCGCACGGGACTGAGAAATGACAGTTTTCATAGTAACCTATTAAAGTAAATATCCTGGCCCAGAGGGCCAGGCTTTGACATCACCCCAGAGGGGTTTAAGGGATAATTACCGCCACCGAGTGTGTTCAGGTTTCAGTGTTCAGCGCAGCCTCTGGCCTGAAAAACGGCCGGTTTGATCGAGAAAAGAAACTTTAAAAAGCGAATATCGATTAATGAATTTCGAATGTCGAATTCTATCGTTTTAAATCGCGGTTACAAACCGCTCCCACACGAACTTAGAATCAAGTTTCATACGAGCGTCGCCGCTGGCCAAAAAAACAGCCAGTCTGATCGGAAAAGAAACTCTAAATTTTGAAAGAAAAAGAGGAATGGATTCTTATCTTAAAGAAAAAAATTGGACAGGATCAACAGGATCATTTGGATAATGCGGCCTTCGGCCGAAAGGCCCCTCGCCGCAGGCGAAAAAAATCCTGACAATCCTGTTAATCCTGTCTAAAAAAAATAATATAAATCGAATCCATTCCACATATCTTCATCTATTTGATGTTTCACACGAGTCATCCGCGCCGATGGCAACTTTTGCCGCGGTTTTCCAAAAATTACCAGGATTTATCAAATATTCCGAAGCGTATCAGATTACACCGACAACTGCAATGAGCCCTTTGGCCCTAATAGAAAATGAAATCGGCCTCGAATATGCCGTGCTTTGAGATTCATGGCTAATCTGGACAGCGGGTTTGAGAATTGTCGTCTACGGTTGATTGTGAGACCGGTTTTTGGTATTTGGATAACCGGTACGGCGTTTGTAGATCCTATTGTAAGTACGCTACTGTTACGTACACGTAACAACTCCTGTAAACCTTGGCACTGAACTGAAAAGATCGGAAATTTATGACAGCTGATAATAAGCCTACGCCCAAAAAGATTCAGAGCCAGTTGGAGCGGATCCTCCAGAGTATCGAGTTCAGGGCATCAGACAAACAGAGGAATTTCTTGCGCTTCGTAATTAATGAGGCTCTGGAAGGCCGATCGCCGCAGCTCAAGGGCTATACCATCGCCGTGTCTGTGTACGGCAGGTCGCAAGGATTTGATCCCCAGGTAGACCCCATTGTAAGGGTGGAGGCCGGAAGGCTGCGCCGGGCTCTGGACCATTATTATCTGACCGCCGGCAAGAATGACCCGGTGCGTATTAAAATTCCAAAAGGCGGTTACGTACCCGAATTCCAAATCGTCCGGAAACCAACCTCGGAAGGCGCGCTGCCTTCTTCCGGTGGCGATGCGGGTACGGCGCCGGTGGATCCGTCGATCGCCGTCATGCCGCTGATCAACCTGAGCGGGAATAACAGACAGGAATACTTTGCCGAGGGGTTGACTGAAGAACTGACGACTGAGCTCGCGCGCTACCAGGACATTCGGGTCATTGCTTCGCAGTCAACCCTGCGATTTAAAGACCAGGAATTCGAGCCCGGGGCAATCGGCAGAGACCTGGGCGCGAGATATCTATTGAAGGGAAGTGTACGCAAGGATGAGAAGTCCGTCAAAGTATCGATCCAGCTACTCGATACATCGACAGAGGAGCAGATTTGGGGTGAAAGCTATAAACGAGATCAAACAGCAGCGGATTTAATTGCCGTTCAAGAAGAAATCAGCCGTAGCGCAATTGGTATAATTGCCGACCAGTATGGGTTGATCAATCGGGGAATGTCCAAAGAATCCCGCAAAAAGGCACCCGCCGATTTCAGGGCCTATGATGCGATCCTCCAGTTTTACCACTATGAAACCGAATTGACCCCTGCGGCGTTTAAGGCTGCCCTTTCAGCACTTGAGCAGGCAATTGAAATTGACCCGGAATACGGACTGGCCTGGTCCATGCTGGGGCATTTGCATGCCGACAACTATGCGCTGGAATTTTGTAAAATCGAAGAACCGTTGGAAAAAGCGCTGACATTTGCCCAAAAGGGGGTGGCTCTGGCGCCGGAAAATCAGTTTGCCCGGGATGCCCTCACACTTGTACATTTTCACCGCAGTGACAAGGATTTGTTCCTGCAGCACGCTGACGAGACGATCGCCCTCAATCCCAATTCCCCTTACATCGTCGGTGTTGCCGGCTGGCATATGGTGCTTTTTGGAGAGTGGGATCGCGGACTTGATTTGCTGAAAAAAGGCATGACACTCAATCCATATCACCCGAGCTGGTTCCATCTTGCGCCCTTTATGTACCACTACCACCGTAACGAGTATGAAAACGCCTACTCCGAAGCGCTTAAATTCAACTTTCCTGAATTGTATCTGGACCCCATGATGCGGGCTGCCGCTCTTGGCCAGCTGGGCAGACTCAGCGATGCCAACACCGCGATGGACCAACTTCTTCAATCGGAGCCGGATTTTTTGAATCAGGGACGCAGATTGGTGGGTCGCTACATAAAGGTCGAAGGCCTCATTGACAGAATCTTCGATGGATTGCGAAAAGCGGGGCTGGCTGGTGGTGAGTCTTGATTTATTCCGAATTTGAGTCTATATTTGATATTAAAATAAGACCGAATATCTATGAAGGAAAAAATCATGAGACCCATAAATATTTCTCAAAACATCATTTCTCTGTCAGAATTTAAAAATAAAGCGACTAAGATGCTCAATGAAATTCAGAGCTCGCATCGCCCCCTTGTCATCACCCAAAATGGTAAAGCAGCAGCCGTCGTTATTTCTCCCTCCGATTTTGATCTTCTCATAGAGCAGGCTCGTTTTTTTGAAGCAGTGCAAAGAGGATTGGAAGATGTTCAAAATGGGCGGGTGCTGCCGGATGAAGATCTGGGCAAAGAGCTATGAGGCTCTTTTGGACTGAGACAGCCAAACAGGACCTGCGGGCTATTCGGCGATATATCGCAACCGACAATCCAACTGCGGCAAAACGGTGGGTCGATCGATTAAGGACACGCGCTAGAAATGCTCTACTCGCGCCGCCAGCAGGCCGTAAAGTGCCGGAATTGTTACGTGATGATATCCGTGAACTGATCGAGGGAAACTATCGAATTGTTAGTCAGATATTTGAGGATCGTCTGGTAGTGCTGACCGTGTTTGAAGGACATCGCCTTCTTCCTCGGGAAAAGGTGGATAGTATTGTTTGACAAACCGTTTGCCTTCATGTTTCTCCCGTTATGAAATCTGTCGGTTTCGTAAAAAGTCAAACTCCCTGAATTTCGATTTCTTAACTTATCTAATTTACACCTAGTGGAAATTTACTTTTGTGCTTTTTTGCGCCTTTTTTCGGCTATATCAAATCATACGGTTGTAAAGATTGATCCGGCGAAACGGAGAAATGAATAAAGAATTAGTAGGATCGGGCATCAGCAGTAATAAAAGTTAAGTCAAGGAAATAGGTTGAGTATTTACTATTCATCGTCTCTGCCTCGAATTTTATCGACCATCCGATCAACTTCCGCTTTGCTCCTTCTTTTTCCACGTCCAAGCCACTTCAAAAATCGGTTTTCACGTCTGCTTTTTACAATCAGTGCCTTGTTCCCCTCGGCAATGACGTCGACCTCCATTCCCGGCAAAAAGCCGAATTTATTTCTGATATCCTGTGGAATCGTTATTTGTCCTTTACTCGTTATGCGTGGCATTTTGGCTCTCTCCTCGGCATTACTTTGAGAGAATAATAATTCCAAAAAGTTGAAAAAGTCAATTCTCAGATTTTTGCTATTCACCATTCATTTAATACGCCTCTCTGATTATGCAAAAAGAGGGAAAGAAACTGATGAACATCGAATAAAGGAATTCTATCGATTTGAATCGCGGTTGCAAACCGCTCCCACACGAACTTAGAATGTTTCATAAGAGAAACTGACCGCCGCAATCAAAACAGGGACTGCACCTAATTATCATCCCGCTTCGGTTGGGCATATGGGTCAACGCGCGTCTCTTCCAGCAATTCCAGCGCCGTAATTTTCCAGGCATCGTCAAGCGGCTCCACGGTAATGTCGGCCCTGTACCGATTTTTGCGGACATGCAGATGGCCCCAATGGCCGACAGTGCCTGCGGCGGTCCACCTAGTGTGCAACAACAGGCTCAGCGGCCGATCTTCGATCCGTCTGACATCGACATCCAGAATCTCGATGTCCTTGACTCTGGCCTGGGCACCGCCCGCCTGGGCAACCACCATCGATTTGCGGTGTTGCAGGTATATGTCGGACAGCAGGTTGCCGGAAACACTGGTTGCCAGGCGATCGTAGATATCTTCTTCTTTCCGGAAATCAAAGGAACGGTAGATATTTTTAAGCAGGCTGTTCAGGATCGAAACCGCATTTTCGTCGGTCACCTCGGGCGCCAGTGCAGCCGGTTTGGTCACGGCCACCCTCATAAAGGGATACAGCAGACCGCTTCCCGCAATCAACAGCAGCCCGAGTGCGATATGTAATCCGATTGCCCGGAGATCTTTTTTATAGTTCCTGACGTTGATTCCAAGCGGCAATAGGGCCAGAAGGCAAATGATGCTGGCAAGCGGCAACCTGATGGTCGTCAGCGAATCGTCAACGCCGATTTCGACGACGGTCGGCATTCGATAGGTTTTCAAATAGTTGGTCCAGGTCTGAACGCTGTCGTCGGGCGTTAAATAGGACGGCAGACCACCGGCCGGATCGATGGCATCGACCGGGACTTTTTGAATGCGGTTTGACCACAAATCCCATTTGCTGGCCACCTGTTGAGGAAGGCCATCGGTCAGGTAGGTGATGATCACACCGATCATGGCGGTGTTAATCGGCAGTTTTTCGGGCTGAACCACGAAAGTGGAGGCTGTCGTGGAATACTTGACAAAGGAGGCCCGGTCAAGGATCGGTTGCAACTGTTTCCCATCGATCAGGGTAGCGTCCCGGTTTAAAAAGAACTCGCCCACCCGCTGTTTTAAGGGCTCGTTTTCGTCCGCTTCAATATAGTCATCCCCCCGGAGACCCAGATCGATCCATGCCGCCAGATCTTTGACCCGTGCCAGAATCTCATGCCGGACTTCGAAGGGTTCGATGTAAAGAAAGGACATCACGCCGCCCGGCTGCCAGCGGCGCAGGGCTTTATTGTCGAACTGCGAATACCACGGATCCTCCCAATCCAGAGCCACGGTTGACGGCTCTGACCAATACCGGAAGTCATGCAGCGGCGCCCCGTCGTGGTACGTGATAAACCCGATGGGCACTTTGCCCGTCCGGCTGTTTTCGTCAAGGGGAGGAATAAAGGTCAGGGATTGAGGTCGTTGTTTGAAGGAATAAATCAGCTCGGCGTAGAGAACGCGCTTGTCCTCAGGAGGTCCCGAAATTGGCCGTCCGGTGTATGGATTGATCTTCCACGGCACCGACGAAGGCCTTTCCTTGCGAAGACGGGGTTCGATCAGATTCAGGGCTGCCTGAAGTTTCCGCCCGCCATCCGCAATTACCTGCAGATCTTCTCGGGCAAACTGCCGCAGGCGTTCATCGAGGGGCGCTCGTTTGATCTTGGATTGGGCAAAGAAATCATCCGGTATGAGCCGGTCAAATACAACCAGGTCGTCGACAAAGATCTCGAGTTCAATCTTGAGATAATCATCATATATATGTATTTCGGCAATACTGCGTGCATTTTGAGCCCCGGAGAGGTTGATCCAGTCGGCATATGCCGGAAAACAAACGAACCCGCAAAGGAAGACTAAAAGTCCTAAACAACGGATTGTGTTTTTCATCAGGATCAAAATGCAAGGAATCAATACCGGACCTTGATTTATTCCAGTAGCAAAAACCCGGTTTTCACGGGCAGGTCAGAGTTAAGTGGCTCCGCTGTAATCGAATATCCTGGAGGAATGGAATCATGGAATAATGACAAATAACCAATAACGAATAACTCGCGACCTTATTACTTTTAGAAGTAGATATTCAATCCCAGCAGCGGTCCATGCATGTAGCCATCATACTTGAATCTATTTCCACGGTTTCCGGTTGAATATTTCTGAAACAAGACGCGGTACCCCCCAAAGAGGCTGACATGTTTCCAGGGTTTAAAATCCACTACCCCTACGCCATTGTAAGCAATCTGCGAACCGATGCCGAAGCCGCCGACGTCGCCCCGCAATCGGCCGCGCCATCTATCCGAAAAGTTCCACCCCCACCGCAATCCAAGGAACGGGTCAAGCCAGTCTTTGCGCTGATCAATATCTTTTGCGTTCGGCAGTTCCAGCTCGATATACATGGATGAGTATCGCAAACCGCCAAATCCGTCGATCGTGACGCCTTGCTCTTCCAGGCGATAGAAGGCAGCCGCCTCGGCCAGGACCTGTCTGAAATTTATATCGGTATTTTTGTCATCCGGATTCAATTCGATATAGTTGAGGTCCGTGAAAAGACCCCATTCCTGCTTGCGCACGGCCTCAAAATGGAAGGTCACGGCACCATTCAGGTCGTCAAAGATATCGCTGAAGGAGAGATCGAAATCCTTTTGAACGCCTTTAACGGTTACGTCACCTTTGGTTGAAACCGCCCACAAATACATGGGTGACAATTCAAATTCCCAGTTTTTTTCCGATTTGGCTTCTTCACCGGATGCCGCCGGACAAACCAGACCCAATATACCCAAAATGATACCCAAAGTTACAATTCTCCGCATTATTCCCCTCCTAATTTCCTCATTGTATGAGTGTTTCGCCTAATAATACAGATCATATAGAATATTAGCATAATGTCAATGATTTGTACTTAGCTAAATATTCAGGGTTCAGATATTGAAAAAGAAATGCAATTTATATTTTCATCCGGCATTTTGCAATTACCGTCAATCCGTTGAAAAAATTAAAAAAGTAATCCCATAGATTAGCTCAACAGTCTCTAATGGGCTCTTTTAGGCCGAGGTCAATCATTTTGGCCGGAAGTTCGGGTTCTCGGTAGTATGGTCTTTTCGTAAACGGACTGCTGATCAATTTAATAATATCCGAAAGTTCCATATTGCGGCCTAAATAGCGGATCAGTTTATATGACTGAATCGGACGACTCACAATCCGCCGGGCAAAAAGCCCGGCGTACCCTTTCATTCGAATATTGTTCAATGTCTCTCCCGGCAAAACCGTGGGGTCTATGTCTGAGCATTTGAACCATTTATACCAGTCTCGTTCATCATCAATAATGCCCTTTTCAACATATTCATTCCATAACGGAGTGCCGCGGTATACGCATAAACGGCCGAAATTAAATGTGTCTAGTTTCAACCGGGCCGCGAATCGGAAACTTTCCATAATATCTTCTTTTGTTTCGCCCGGCGATCCGATTAGGAAAAAACCATGGGTTCGTTCGATTCCATTCTTTTTTGCTTCATCAACGGCGTATTCTATTTGTTCCAGGGTTTGCTTTTTGCCGAGCCGATCAAGGACCTTCTGGGTACCGGACTCAATTCCAAACATGAGGGCTTTACAGTTTGCTTTACTCATTAAAGCCATTTGATCAATTGCGTTTGAGTCAACCCGGCCTTCGCAACTCCAGTGAAAATCGAAATTACGACCGATAATACCATTGCAAATGTCCTGAATGCGGTCTCGTTTCAATAAAAAATGGTCATCCGTTAAATAGATCGAGCGGAAGCCCGAATCATTTAGTTCCTGCATTTCACCTATAACACTTTCAGGTGAACGATATCGCCAGCGATGTTTGGAGTAAGCTGGTATATCACAATAGATGCAATTAAACGGACAACCTCTCGTTGTCTGGACAGTGCAAAATTTATCGAGTGAAAAAACAGCGGGAACATCAAGGGGTAGTGCTTCGATATAGTCAATCGGCAATGATGTGCGATCCGGATAAGGATACTGATCCAAATTTTCTAAGAGAGGTCGAGGTTCGTTAGAGGTGACCTCATCGCCATTACGCCAGACCAAGCCCGCGACGGCTCCCGGATCATTCAGGTTGTCCAGATAATCAGGTAATAGTTCTTCACCCTCACCAACGCCGACACAGTCCACCGCGCTGCAGTCACGCAGTATCTGAGCAGCGTTCATTGAGGCGAATACGCCTCCAACAATAATCGGGCTATCCGGTGCAACGGCCTTGATCTGCTGTGCCATTCCTTTAGTTTCTGCATAGGTAGTTGTCGACATTAATGAAAAGGCGATCACATCCGGCTTTTCATCTCGAACCGCCTGCAAGATATCCGCAGATTTCATTTGTGGATGGCAGGTATCAAACATTCGCACTTGATGACCGTGCTGACGGACAATCGGTGCCAGCGTTTGTATACCCAACGGCGGCAGAGCCATCACACGGGCTTTCCCGCTGTCTGCCATTAATCTGTTTAAGTTTTCCGGCAGCAAATTATAGAAGGTTTCGTCCCGTACAAAAATCAAAAAAATATTCATAGGTTGCTACATTTCCTTGTATAATTAGTAATTAGGGGACGTCCTTTAGTTTTTAAGTTGCTTGGAAATCATCATAGTTATTTTGAACTATATAAGGTAAAATTCCCCTCTTGAGCAATATTTTCACCCCGCTTGACAGACAGGGTCACAGCCGGAGGTGAAATTTTCAATTTTCTGGAAAGCTCGGCCATAGTAATATCTAATTCCCTTGCGGCCCAGTAGCAAAGCAGGCTCCTGGCCTTGACGCGGAGCTTCTCTTTACCCGGCGCCAGAACTTCAGACGGCGTCATCTTCAGCACATTTGCGACCCGTCTAACTACTTTATCGAAATCATACCCTTCCGCCGCTAATGCGTATTTGCGATTCAGTCTCTCCTGGGCCTCTTGAAGAACCTTTTCGACAAAGTCCCCGTCCCCTAATATGCGCTCATCGCCCTTTTGAAAAATCTGCGCTCGACGCATCGTTTTCAAGGCCGTCCATCCTCCACTGCTGCGCACCAGACCTCCGCCGGTCAGATCATCTCTTTTTCCAATTTCAATACCTTTCTCAACGAAAAATCGATATTTAGCACGAGCAGAATGAACTTTATTTCCATATAGTTTTAAAACGCTGTCGACATCTTGCCATGTATTTTTGTATTTACCCATAATCACGCTGTGCCCTGAAAATGGGTACCTGTCCAACGCGTTAAGGCTACCCACGATATTGGCACGAAGCGGATTGAGATGGATGTAGCGCACCAGTTCCATCAGGTAAGCATCTTCCTGACATAATATCGACTTATATCGGTTCTGAAACAGATGGCCATGACGGCGGTGACGATTGTTATACGTTACTGCGTATCCGGTCAGAATCCGCAGCATAACATTGGCGATTGGAACACGGCCGGTCTTTAACAACAAATGAAAGTGATTTGGGATTAGAGCCCAGGCATAACAGCGAGTATCGGTCTCGGTGATAATTTTAGCGAGACGACGGATGAAATTGTGCCGATCTGCGTCATCTCTAAAAATTTGCTGTCGGTCAATTCCTCTGGCAATTATATGATGCAAGGCTCCGGGAGCATCTACTCTTGATTTCCGTGGCATGCAGGTTGTCTATCATGATTTTTTGAATAAATAAACTAAATAACTAAAGTACGTCCCCTACGCGTCCCCTACGTCCCTGGCAGCATAAATCGGTTGAAAGTCATGAACATCAATGGCAACGATTA
>JASJCE010000145.1 GCA_030066155.1 Desulfobacterales bacterium
ATCTCCTGAAGATCGGATTTATAATCCGCACGTCTTCCGGCAGAAAGGCGTCCGAAGCATCCTTTCGACATCTGGGCTATAAGGTCCAGACCAAGATGTTTACGTAACGCGAGGAACGGTTAACTCATGTCTGTTATCACACTGCTCACTGATTTTGGTGCCCGGGATGAATATGTTGGACTGATGAAAGGTGTCATCCTGTCAATTCATCCGTCCGCCATAATTGTCGATATTACGCACCGGATCGACGGTCAGGATATTGTTCAGGCCGCGTTTGCGATTCAGAGCAGCTACCGGTATTTTCCAGCCGGCAGCGTTCACCTGGTTGTTGTGGATCCCGGAGTCGGCACCGACCGTTCACTGTTGGCCCTTAAACTGCGGCAACACTTTTTTATTGCCCCGGACAACGGGGTTCTATCGCTTCTGATCGACCAGGCCGACGTTGCTGCGCTCTTCAAAATTTCGAATCCAAAATATTATCTGGATTCCGTCAGTCCCACCTTTCATGGTCGGGATGTTATTGCCCCGGTCGGCGCCCACATTGCACAGGGCGTGGAACTGAAACGTCTTGGCGATCAACTGGAGCCTGCGGATGTTGTTCGGCTGACCGACATTCAGGCCCGCATGTCTGATGACGGCACTGTCACCGGGAAGATCATCTCGGTTGATCACTTCGGTAACCTGATATCGAACATTCAGATGGAGATGCTGCTGCAGAGCGTTTTCGCCAATCAGACCAAGCGGCCCGTGATTCGGGTCGGTTCACACACGATCCAGGGCATTGACCGCACGTACGCAGATGGCCGAATTCAAAATCCAATGGCGCTGATCGGCAGTCGGGGATACCTGGAAATCGCCGTTCCCGGGGGTAATGCCGCGCAATGGCTCAAGGTCGGTAAAGGTGCCCGGGTGCGGGTGAAAATTTGACAAGTTTAAGCCAACATGTTTCAATATACATAAAAAATGGAAAATCATAACCGAAATACCAAAAATGGCGGCTTCATCCCAACGCCCGGGAAACGATCCAAAACGGATCAGCGCTGGACCCTCTTATTTATCGGCAATCACGGTAAAACGATAACGCTTAAACAATTTAAGAGCATTGTGTTGTTATCCGGTCTGGTCTTAGTGGCGTCCATAGCGATTACCATCGGATTGTTATACTTCAGTTTCAATGTCCATCAGAAAAAAGGCCGGCTCGAGGTTGAGCTTCAGGATTTGAAAGACCAGGTGAAGGCCTTACGCTATGAAAAAGACGTTCTCATGACCAAGCTCGTTCTGGCCGAATCCCGCACCAAACAAATGCCGGCACCGAACAAAAACAAACCGAATGTTCCTGATGCTCTGCCGGATAAAAAAGCCCAATCGGAGAAGCCGCAGGAACCGGTACGGATTGCCGCGGCAAAAAACGACCCACCCGTCAAAAAAGCAGCCCCGCCTCCTCCAGCAGCACCGGTTCCTGTTGCGGAGCTCAGTGTCGACATTGAAAATTTTAAGGTAATCCCTAAAAAAGATGAGAATCTCTTGAGGGTCCAGTTCAAAATTAAGAACACGACTCCGAAATCCCAGCGGGTATCCGGCCATACCATCGTCGTTCTTAAGCCGGATTCGTCCGGACGAGATCGGTGGCTGACCATTCCGACCATGGCGCTTTCAAACGGAAAACCCACCGGCCGACGGCGGGGATATTCGTTCGGCATCAACTATTTTAAAACGATGCGACTGAAAACGAATCTTCCAAAATCCCCCGAAATCTATCGGAACGCGACGGTTTATGTGTTTTCCAAGCAGGGCGATTTGTTGCTGGAGAAAAATTTTCCGGTGAACCTGCCGGCGGCGCCCATAAATCAGTCCGTCGTCCCAGCGACTCCCAAACCTTCAGCATCTGCGACTCCGCCCGCCGCTAAACCGCCTGGCACTGCTTCTTCGGCGCAGACCGCGACATCCGGTACGACCATGCCCTCAACCGATGAACTGATGAATGCACTTAAAAATACGACGACGGAATGATTCGATTTCGGATTTTAGATTTCGGATTTGGGATTTGGTATTCAGCCTTTCGCCACCAGTTCGTCTAAAAATTCAGTCAGGTTTACTGTAATGGTGGCGAAGTTGTCAAAGCTCACGTCCGTAAAATCCAGCTTCAGGCGGTCTTTCAGCAATTCAAAGATTTGAAGGTAATTCATCAGAATTCTTCGATCCCACGATAACTCGAGTTGGGCGGCAAGTCGTTTGATATCCCGGGGAGGGCCTTCAATTTCAACGAAATTGCCGTATGGCATTTCATCCAGGCAAAATTGGACCGGATCTAAATCCAGGGTCTCGCGCCATTTCTCATAAGTTTGCTCTCGATGAAAGCCCACCTGTTGCAGAATCTGATGCATCGTCTCAAAATCACTGACCTTGACCTCCAATTCGGATAGTACTTTGACATCGGCGTTGTCCTCGGGTGGCGGGGATTTAAAGGTGAGAACAGCACTGCGGTCTCGGCGCAGGCGAAGCAGCGAGCGCCGCTTCACCAGGTTCCGGTTTTGATCCTCGTAGCGAAAATTGACTTCAAACACCCGGCCCCGGGTCCGGGCACCCAGTTTTAAAATTCGCCGACGCAGTGATTCCAGGTCGGGCAGATAGAATTTGATTTCAGTTTCCAGCGGTTCCATTGGCTTCCTCAATTGAACCGGATAATCTCATGAAGTGCTGACAGATCCGACGGAGTTTTGTATATCATTTCTTGCAACTTCTGTGAACTTGCTTATGGTATTGTATCGGTTTTTGACGGTTAAATTTTTTTTCTTGACATGCCACAGATTATAATTTAAATTTTCGGATTAACTTAAATCAGGAGCAGATTGACCGTGAAAAAATATACTTGCAGTGCGAAGAAATCGGACAATGAAGGTAAGTGGTGCGTGGTGGATGCCAGCGGAGCTGTTCTCGGCCGGCTGGCGTCAACAGTTGCATCGCGATTGCAGGGCAAGCACAATCCCATGTACACTCCCCATGTCGATACCGGAGACTGGATTGTGGTGATCAACGCTGAAAAGGCTGTGTTGACCGGCAGAAAACTGGATCAAAAAAATTACTACCGACACAGCGGCTATATTGGCGGCCTTAAATCCACCACGGCCAGAGAATTGCGAGACAAAAAACCGGAAGATATGGTTCGATTCGCTGTGAAGGGAATGTTGCCCAAAAACCGACTGGGCCGCAAGCAATTTAAAAAATTAAAGGTTTATGCCGGCAACGAGCATCCGCATCAGGCACAGAAACCCGAGGTTCTTGAAATCAATTAACTTAATTTTTATTCAGGGGAAATACATGCAGGAAGACAACGTTTATTATGCAACCGGCAGACGCAAAACCGCTATTGCCAGAACGTGGATAAAACCGGGCAACGGACAGGTCACGATTAACAATCACCCGGTGGAAATATACTTTCCAATTGAGACCACCCGCAATGAAATGATGCAACCGTTCAAAATCACCAATACTGTCGGCGACTATGATGTCCGCGCAACGGTCGCCGGCGGTGGTATCTCCGGACAGGCGGGGGCCGTGCGGCACGGTATCACCCGCGCGCTGGTTCTGGTCAATCCGGATTTCAGACTGCCGCTCAAAAAGGCCGGTTTCATCAAACGCGATCCGCGGGTCAAAGAACGAAAAAAATACGGCCAGAAGGGAGCCCGCGCCAGATTTCAGTTCTCCAAGCGTTAGCGCATATATTTTAAAGTTTTGCGAGGGAATAGGTATTTGCCTGTTCCCTTTTTTTTCGTTGCGATTGACCGAGATGAACATATTCTAAAAGACCAATCTGTCCGGAAACATTCCTATCAATTAAGCCGTTACGCTGACACGCCTCTTGTCTTGCCCCGCAATATATGGCATAGATTTTCTAAAAATTCGCTGAAAATTCAGGAGGTGAGATCATGGCGCTAAATGTAATCGACTTAAACTCCGATGTTGGCGAGAGCTTTGGAAACTATACGATTGGATTGGATGGGGAGGTTATTCCCCTGATCAGCTCGGCCAATGTTGCCTGTGGTTTTCATGCCGGTGATCCGTCGGTCATGAAACGAACCGTCCGGATTGCACGGGAAAACGGAGTTGCCGTCGGTGCCCACCCGGGGTTGCCGGATCTGATGGGATTCGGACGACGGCAAATGGACGTATCCCTTGAAGAAATTCATAACTACGTCCTGTACCAGGTCGGTGCTCTGCAGGCTTTTGCCAGTGCCCAGGGCGTGAAACTGCAGCATGTAAAACCCCATGGTGCATTGTACAATATGGCGGTTCAAAACAATGAAATCTGGGACGCCGTTGCCCGGGCGATTGCCGCGCTGGATCCGACTCTGATCCTGTTCGTCCTGGCGGGAGCCAATCGTCAACACCTGGAATCCATCGGCACCCAAAACGGCGTACGCATCGCGTTTGAGTTTTTCGGCGACCGGGCCTACAATCCGGACGGCTCGCTGGTCTCGCGCAAGGAGCCCGGTGCGGTGATCCACGATCACGAAGCCGTGGCCGAGAAAGTGTTAAAAATGGTGAAAGAGGGCCGGGTGGTGTGCATCGACGGATCCGAAATCGATATGGCCGCTGAAACCATTTGCGTCCACGGCGATAACCCGGCTGCTTTGGCGCTGGTCAACAATATCAGAAAAAGTTTGGAGGCCAACGATGTCAAAATTGCGCCACCGCAAACGTTTCTGTGAATGAAAAATGCTATACGAAAAACCAAGATTTCGGATCATGGGTGATCGTTCGCTGCTGGTTGAGTTGGGCGATACGATCAGCTCCAATGTCAACCAGAGCGTTCAGGAGTTATTTACCGCGCTGGATAGTCAACTACCTGCGGGAGTCGTCGAGCTGGTGCCGGCTTATCGGTCTTTGCTGGTGATCTGTGATCCGCTGATTCTGCGCCTGACGGACCTCGAGGGTTTGATTATTGAAATTCACGACAATTTGGACCGGTCGCAACTTCCGCAACCGCGGACTGTTGAAATTCCGGTCGTATACGGCGACCGGTACGGTCCGGACCTTTCGGATGTGGCGAAATTTCACGGACTGACGCCTGAGGAGGTCATTGATTTACATATCCGACCGACTTACCGGGTCTATATGATTGGATTTACCCCGGGATATCCCTATCTGGGAGAGTTGCCGGAGGAGATCGCCACTCCTCGCCGTAAAACTCCGCGAACCCGCGTCCCAAGGGGCTCCGTGGGCATTGCCCAGAAACAGTCCGGAATTTATTCGGTTGACAGCCCCGGCGGATGGCAGATCATTGGCTGGACGCCCGTCAAACTTTTCGATCCCGGGCGCAAGGTACCGAGCCTTTTGGTTATGGGGGATCGGGTGCGATTTTATACCATTGCCGCCGGGGAGGCTGAAAAATGGCCGTCTTAGATCGCTTGAAGATACTGACACCCGGGGCTTTGACATCCATACAGGATTTAGGTCGCTACGGGTACGGACGCTATGGCGTCGCACCAAGCGGGGCACTGGACTCGTATTCGCTGCGAATCGCCAATTTGCTGGTCGGCAACCGGGAGGACCAGGCCTGCCTGGAAGCTATGTTGATGGGTCCCCGGATCAAGTTTTTGACCGAATCCGTTGTCGCGATTACCGGGGGCAATCTCTCGCCGCACCGCAACCGCCAACCCATTGAAATGTGGCAATCGCAAGTGTTCAAAAAAGATGATGTCTTGTCATTTAAAGCGGCCGTCAGTGGTTTTCGGGCCTACATTGCGATCGATGGCGGCCTGGGTGTCCCGGCGGTCATGGGCAGCCGGTCGACGAACCTGACATCCGGCTTCGGCGGTTGTGGTGGGCGGGCGTTGACAGCGGGTGACATTATACATTCCGAATCCACCGGTGCGGATTCGGCTGTAGTCAACCGAAAATTTAATCCGGAATGGCGGCCCTTATATGGCAAGAAATGGTCGTTGAGAGTGATCTGGGGGCCTCAGGATCAAGATTTTCCGGAGAAGAGCCGGGATCTCTTTGTCAATGGCGCCTACCACATGTCGCCCCAGTCCGATCGAACCGGAATTCGTCTCGAAGGGCCGGCCATTGAGCGTAAACCGGAGGCCGATGAATCCATCATTTCCGAAGGCGTGGTTTCCGGTTCCATTCAGATTCCAGGTGATGGCAAGCCCATTATTATCCTGGGGGAAACGGTCACGGGCGGGTATCGCAAAATCGCGACGGTGATTTCAGCGGATTTGCCGCTTTTGGGACAGATCAAACCGGGAGATAGGATCCAATTTAAAGCGGTATCGTGGAAAGCGGCGCATCGCGCGCTGCAGTTCATGGAAGACACCATCAGGAATTTCAGAAAAAATTTAGATTCCTAAAAACGCCTCCCGAAACATGTCGCTTTCCAGCAGTTCCCGGCCGGTGCCCTCACCGATGATTCGGCCGGTTTGCAAAACATAACCGCGGTCTGCCAGGTCCAGGGCTTCGCGTACATTCTGTTCCACCAGCAATATGCTGATTCCTTCGTCCTTGAGTTTGCGAACCGTATCCAGAACTTCATCCACCAGCAGTGGCGCCAGGCCCAGCGACGGTTCGTCCAGCATCAGAATCCGGGGCCGGGACATCAAACCGCGTCCGATGGCAACCATCTGCTGTTCCCCCCCGGACAGGGTCGAAGCCGGCTGTTTGCTGCGTTCGTTCAGTTTCGGAAATAACGTATAAACGAATTCCAGGTTTTGCCGCACCTGTTGATTGTCATCGAGAACATACGCACCCAGAACGAGGTTTTCTTCAACGGAAAGGGGGCCAAACAGCATCTTTTCTTCGGGAACGCAGACAATACCCAGCCTGACAATTTCCTCCGTGCTGCGTTTTTGAATTTCGCGCCCCTGATAACGAATGCAGCCTTCGAAGGCCTGCTGGGTTCCCATAATCGCCCGCAGAAGGGTGGACTTGCCGGCACCGTTCGCACCCAGCACACACACCGTTTTGCCAGCCATCACCTGAAGCGAAAGCCCCTGCAGAACCGGCAGGCCGGAGTAGCGAACCTTTATGTTGTCGATTTCGAGAATAGGTTGATCCATTTTCAGGTTCCAGGTTCTGGGTTAAACCAAATGACTATTGACTATTGAAAAATGAATATTTGAGGAATTCTATCAATCTAAAAAAGAATGAGCGAAGCCTCCGGCTCGTAGGGGTTGAAGGGCCTACGCCTCGGAGAGCGACATCCACCATTAGTCAATCTTCAATTGTCATTCGTCATTCCATTTGTTCCACATACCGTTCACCCAGATAGGCTTTGATCACGGCCGGATCTTTGGCGATTTGGCCGGGATGGCCTTCGGCAATTTTCCGGCCCGAATCCAGCACAATGACCCGGTCGCTGATCTTCATCACCAGTTCCATAACATGTTCGATCAGCATCACGGTAATACCCAGATCATCGTGAATGTGTTTGATGCTGGCCAGGATTTCTTCAATTTCGCTGGGATTTAATCCGGCGGCGACCTCATCCAGCAGCAATATCCGGGGATCGGAGCCCAGTGCCGTGGCCATGGTCACCCGTTTCTGGGCCGCTACCGGCAACTCGCTGACTAGGTAGTCGGATACGTCCTGCAGTTTTAAAAAAGACAAAATTTCATCGGCCCGCTTTTTGGCGGCAGAGCGGGATCGAGTTCGCATAAAGCAGCCGACCATCACATTTTCGGCGACATTCAGATCGCCGGAAGCCGCGTAAACCTGAAACGTCCGTGCCAGACCGCGCCGGGCAACCTGGTATGCTTTCAAATCCGTGATATCCTCGCCTTCAAACACAATTCGGCCCGAGGTGACCCGGTGCAGGCCGGAAATGCAGTTGAAAAGCGTGGTTTTACCGGCCCCATTGGGTCCGATCAGACCCACAAGTTCTCCCTTCTCCATTGAGAAGGAAATATCGCTGTTGGCCCTCAATCCGCCGAAATCTTTGGTAACATTATGAACTTCAAGTAGTGACATTAGTTGCGTTTACTCCGGCGAATTTTCTCGACAATGCCCCAGATACCCCTGGGCTCGAACGCTGAAACCAGCATGATAATAATCGCGTAGATGACAATATCAATGCCAGCCAATCCGGCCGCGGCCCCGAGCCATTCCTTGAGATAGCTCTTCAGGGGAATTAAAATACCGGCCCCGATGATCGGTCCCCAAAGCGAGCCGGCTCCGCCCAGCATGGCCATCAGGGCAATTAAGATCGATATGGGCAGACTCATGGTATCTTCCGGCTCGATATTCTTTATGTAACAGGCATGAAACGAGCCGACAACGCTGACAAAGGCCGTGGCAATCGCATAGGTTTTGACTTTGGCCAGGTGGACGTTGATTCCCAGGGAACGGGCGACGTCTTCGTTGTCTTTAATGCATCTAAGCTGAAATCCCAGACGGGACTTGCGAAACCAGTTGATGTAAAGCAGACCGATCAGGAAAAACGCCAGCAGTACATAGTAGTAGTAAATATCTTCCTTAAAAATGAGTCTCAAAAAGTCGGGCGGATGGTATTTGATGGGAGATATTTCCAGTCCCCTGGCCGCTCCCACAAAATCCCAGACCTCAAAAAGATCCTTAAGCACCAGTGAAGTGGCGATGGTGGCAATGGCAAAATAATGGCCTTTCAGCCGGAAAAGGGGATACCCGATGATAAAAGACCAGCCGACGGACAGGCACATACCGATGGGCATGGATATCCAGAATGGAATATCCCAGTAAATCAGCATGACGGCGGTGGTGTAAGCGCCGATACCGACGTATTGCGCTTTTCCCAGATCCACCTGACCGCCGTAGCCGCCAATGGTGTTCCAGCCCATACCATAAAGTGAGAACATTAAGAACTGGATCATGGTCGCCATGGCAAATGATGAAAAACCAAACGCCGGGAACGCCAGCAGAAACAGCAGTACAAGGAACGCGATAATGAGATCCGTACGGGGGAAATCCGAAAAATCCAGGGCGTTGGTTATTGCTTCCATCCGAACAATCCCCTGGGCCTGAGCACCACAATCAAAAAGTAGGCCACATATACCCACATATATTTAAACGATGTCATGGGCACATCCATCATCCAATCCGACTCGAACGTATACGTAAAAAAATCCCAGAAGCCGGGGATCTCGGTAATCATGCCAACGACCAGGCCGGCAAAAAAAGCGCCCGGCACGCTGCCGAATCCGCCCAGGGCCACGATGGCAAAAGCCAGCATCGTGAAGAGCAGCCCGATGAACGGGTTAACGGACCAGAAGTTGACGATCAGCGCCCCGGCAATTGTGACCGTCGCGCCGCCGATGCCCCATGCCAGGGCATTCATTTTTTCAGTGGGAATTCCCATGTAGCGGGCGCCCTGGGCATTCAAAGATGTGGCGGTCAACGCTTTGCCCATTTTGGTCCGGTTCATCAGCAGCCAGACGGCCCAGAACGCCGCCACCGACAACCCGGCGGCCGCCAGTTTGGTGGCTGGAATAATAACCCCCATCCCGATGTCAAAGCTTTTTCCGACCAGCAGGCCGTGATGCAGCGCCCGGTCTTCGGAGCCGAAAATCAGCAGCGCCAGATTCCTTAAAAACAGCATGAGTCCGAATGTTCCCAGCAGCTGTGCGATCATGGGGCCTCTCAGGAGGAATTTAACAAAACCGCTGTAGCAGACAATGCCCAGCAGAAAACCGACTGCGGCTGCCACCGGAATCATCAACAGCGGATCCAGTCCCGTTGCCTGTGCGGTCAGCAGACCGGTATACATGCCGATCATGAGAAACTCGCCATGGGCAAAGTTGACGATATCCATCACTCCGAAGATGATCGTCAGCCCCAGTGCCACCATGGCCAGGACCATACCGAACAGCAGACCGGCGACAATTGAGCTTAGTAGGATGTCCATAAAAAATGCCTAAAATTAGAATATGCCTAAATTGGTTAAAAGGCCTTTCTTGAGACTTCAGGTGATGTGTTAAAGATTTAGGAATTGCGAATTCAGGAATTTAGGGATTGAAGGTATTCTGTCGATTTAATTGATCGATATTCGAATTCCTCAATTCCTTAATCCCTCAATTACTAGATGCTGACACCTGAACCCTGCCATTTGGGAGGAATGCGAACAGTCGTGCATGTCCAGGTAATAGTCTTGCAACTCGCCATTGCCCCTCTCCGTCCCTCCATGGTTGGAGAGATGGAGAAGGGAATCTCGTGTATGGTCCTGCGTTAAAATTGCGGGAAGGGATAGATCATGTCAGCGGAGGCAACATCAAAGGGATAGACGATTTCCAGACTGATTTTGCCGTCCGCACCTTTTTGGTACTGACCGATGAGGCCTGAGCCGAGTACGTTCTGGCCGACTTCATCTCCTTCGGAGGAAAATTGGATTCCGGCCCAGGGGACCACCAGCTCATCACCTTTAATGTGGAGTTTGTTGGCTGCTTGTTGAACATCAGCCGGTTTGGTGGAGCCGGCGCTCTCGAGCACGTGCACCCAGGTCTGCAAACCGGTAAAGGCTCGGGCTGATGCGCCGCCCAGGTCATTGCCGGTTTTGGCTTTATAGAGCTTGTTGACCTGTCCGGAGACCTTCTTGAGTTCCGCCACTTTCGGCAGGAACACGGTGCGGGTCATAATACCGATGATGGAGTCGCCCAGGGTGTCGCGAAATTCCGGTTTCTCAAATCCCGCATCCTGGCCCCAGATAATTTTCGGTTTGACTTTTTGAGCCCGCAGGGTTTTGACCATTAAAATCGCATCGGATGTATAGGAGGCGAACAGCATGGCACCCGGACGTGCGGCCTTCAGGGATCTCACCTCGCTGGACAGATCCGGTGACTCCTTGGCGTACAGCAAGGCTTTGCGGACCTTGTAGCCGTATTGTTTGGCCCAGTCCTGAATCATCAGGGAAACATTTGAGCCCCATTCCGTTTTTTCACAGGCCGAGGCGACGGTATTGATTTCATCGGCCGGCACGGCTTTGACACCTCTGACTTTGCCTTCCTTCAACCCCTGGAGCAGATCGAAGAGGTCCTTGGTAAACCATTTGTCATGGGGCGTGGTACGCCAGAACCATTTAAATCCGCGCTGGGTCAGGGGCGGTGATGTGGAGGTCCCGTTAATCATCGGGATTCCCTGCTGTTCGGCCACCGCGCTGACAGTTTTGGTGACCGAGCTGAAATAGCAGCCTAAGATACCGTCAACTTTATCATCCAGGATCAGCTTTTTGGCCAGGTCGGCGCCCAGGGTTGGATTGCCTTCATGGTCTTTGAAAATCAGCTCGATTTTGGCGCCGCCCAGTGCTTTAATGCCGGCGTTTTTGGCCATGGTCATATCAATGTCGGGCATGGCGTTATTGGCGATCTCAGCAGCCAGTTCAGCACCGGCCCGCAGCTCGCGACCCGCTGCCGCTGCTCCGCCGGTCAGAGGGTAGATGACGCCGATTTTTATGGTCTTTTGAGCCAAAGCCCCTGCCGGAAAAATCATCGCGAGGACTAACATCAGGGACAATCCGCATAATCCATATCGCAACATTTTTTTCATTGTAAATCCTCCTTTCGAAATTAATTAAACAGCCGGGGAAATTGAGACAAGTCCGAAAACTGTAATGGAATCACTTCGACCTGTCAAGGAGCAATCAAAAGGCTGCAAGAATTGTCCAGGTAAGATGAACCGAAGCCCAAGGGGGAGATATTGAACCGGCAGAAGTCTTAGTTGGCTGTTGCAAATTGCCTGTTGGAGGTGATTGGTAACCAACCTTTATGGAAACGTTGAATTCGGGTTATCCCAACACCTTCCGTATATCATCCAGATGAAGGCGGGCGTGCTCATAAGCCCAGATAATAAACCGTTCCAGTTTGCCGTACCCGTGAAAGGCATGGCGACCCTCGCGATCCAGGTCCATGTCTTCCATCCCCGTTACAATTTCAATAGTTGCCCTACGCACCGATTTGAATCTTGCGAACAACTCATCCATGGACAATCCATCCAGTTTTTTAGGCTGGGAGCGGTTGAATCGGTCAACATCAAAGTCCTCGGGTGATCCCGGGCCGCCGGCCAGAATATTTTTGAAAAGCCACTGCATCGTTCCTTCAATGGTGATGAGGTGGGCCAGAACCTGCCGCACGCTCCAGCCGGGATCTTCCAGGTAGACAGTCAACCCGAGCTGTTCCGAATTCAATCCATTGAAGAATTTGATGATTTCCTCTTCATTCTTGTTCAATTCTGTAAGGATGCCGGCAAGTCGGTCAGCCATGGATGCCTCCTTTTTACTCACTGCTTTTATCCTCTCGTCTTGACCGTTTTGAACATTTGGACATTTGTATTTGAGATTTGTTTCGGTCCGCCCTGGCCTCCGGCTCGTAGCCTACGCCTCGGAGAGCGCAACTAATTGGGTTCAATGTAATATCTTTCAAATTTATAGATTCGGTTGATATAAAAACAAATCGCAAAATAATCGGTCTGGGCCAGGGATTTCGAGATTCGGTTTTCGTATTTATTCAAGCTTCATTTGTCTCTCAATGGATCGGTAGAACCTTTCTGGGTCCACCACTGGAAGTGGCGGTTTAATGCCGGAATTTCAGCTTATAGAGCCAAGCTTAAAGTAGGGTTCGGTTAAATGATCTTAATTCGGTCAGCTAGTTCGGCCAATTCCTCAGCCGGGGGATTTTTAGCGGGCCAGGTCAGATTCACGCCGTCCTCTGCATGGCGCGGAAGAACATGAAAATGGAAATGCGGTATCGTCTGCCACCCGGCTTTGCGGTTCGCCTGAAGAACAGTCATTCCAGCGGGATTGAATTCCTGCTGCACCGCTCTGGCGATTCGGTTGACGACCTGAAATATGCCGGCGGCCGCTTCTTCATTCAAATCCACTATTGTTTCGCAATGGGATTTAAGGGCCACAATGACATGGCCCGGATTCACCTGTCCCATGTCCATGAAAGCGATGTGCCGGTCATCTTCAAACACTTTATGACAGGGTATTTCACCCGCTGCGATTTTACAGAAAACACAATCCGTCATTTTTTCCTCCTTTCGAAAGATCCAGCTGTACTTCGGGATTTTCTTTTCGCCAGTTATTCCAGACCAATGCGCTTTGCCATAGCAGCAAAAATATCCAGGAATATAATACCGTTTTGGCAGGGATCCAAGTGAAGGCGGTTAACCGAGGCGGATTAACCGAAAAAAATGCTTTCAACTTGGTTAAAGATGCGTAATGCGAGCGTAAATCGCTTCACTGATTCACGACTTTATCAGCCGCAGCCTGGATCAAATAGAACATATTGAGGATAGCCTGATTCCGCGGCATCGGATTTAGGGGTTTATCTGGCTTTTGATACGACGGTGTCTGGCAGGATGTGCAGGTATTTGGTAACGGATTTGACAATATCGCAGATTTCGATAAGCAAATGGGACGGTTCCACATTACCTGTATTTCGTATTGGCCAGCGTCAGCAACATCGGGAGGTATCTCTTCCACGAGCGCTGCCGCTGGCTACCGAATCAATATTCAGGAAACGTATTGATCCCATTTTTTTCATCTATCAGGAGATAGAATTTTTTACTACTATTGGCATACCAAACATCTGCCTCAAAAAAGGCCTTTCCTGAAGGGTAAAATTTGGTATTTCCGGTAATATCGGCTTTGACGCCGTTGGAAAAGAAAAATATCGGCTGGCGAGCGCTCCCGGAAGTATCTTCACCGCCGAATGCAGACCCGTCGCCAGGCAGGTGCACAAAATTGATATCTGCCTCATCGACCAGGGCATTGAGTACCGTTTTGCCAAGACTATTTGCTTCAGCCATGGCGACGATGTCCTGGGTTTTTCGGCGGGAGTCTATCATGGAATAAAATCCAGTGGTCATCAGAATGGATATGATCGCAACGGCAATCATAAGTTCAATTAAGGTAAAACCTCGCATGTCTTTACAATGTTGAATCACTCGATTGGTTCTTCGGATCATCGTGAACACCTCCCTTGTCGGCAGCGGATGGTGCTGCCCCTGCCCGGAGTACTTGTTAAGCCTTTACAGCTATTATTACGGTTATGGAACTGCATGACTTTTTTTCAGTACAGATATCGATCTTTTTCTACTATAAC
>JASJCE010000146.1 GCA_030066155.1 Desulfobacterales bacterium
GTGTCAGGTGTCAGGTTTCGGGTGTCAGGAAAGCGGTTTACGAAATCCTGAAACCTGAACACTGAAACCTGAAACCATCCGTTTCTAACAACAAGTTGTCAGATATCAGTTTGTTAAGCGCCTAAACATGAAGGGCGAAAATTCGGATGAAAAGGACCAATCGGTGAAAGTTGTCATCATTGCCAAATCAAAACGGCATACCCGGATCTATCACTACTTTAAATTGGCCTTTCAACGGATGGGCCACCGGACTTACTGGATCAAGTATATGAAACTGAAGTCCTACGTCGGCGACCGGATAGCGACGGCCCTCGTCAATGGACTGATACGCCTGAAAAGGCCGGAACTGCTTTTTTTTCACGGCAGGGACATATCCCTCGAATTGCTGGAAAGAACCAGACAGCGCATGCCGGTGGCGATGTATTTCGATGACTGTATGCGGGGCTCGCGCCGCAGCTTTGATACGATCGTTGCCCAGGGTCGCCGAGCCGACATCATGTATCTGACCAACCGCGGAGAAGTCGCCGAGTACCGCAAGCTTGGCGTTAATGCCAGATTTATCACCGGTGGCTGTGATCCCGTCGCCCACCGCATAGTAGACCACCCGGAGCCTCAATTTCAAAGCGAGGTAGCCTTCATCGGAAAACCCAATACGCCGGAGCGGGTAGAGTGTATGCGGGTTATCGCACAGCAGTTTGATCTGAAACTGTGGGGATCGGGCTGGGATAAGCATGGTCTGGCGTCTGCCGCAAGAGATGTTTACGCAGCAGAGTATCGGAAAATCTGCGCGGGTGCCAAAATTATGCTGGGCTGGAATATTGATCCCACGGTCGAGCTTTATTTTTCCAATCGGACCTGGTACACGCTGGGCTGCGGTGGATTTTTACTGACAGCCTACAGCCCCGGTATGGAAGCGCTGTTCGAACGGGGACGGCATCTGGATTGGTTTGAAGACATGGACGAATGTCGCAAAAAAATAGAATACTATCTGCAGCACGGGGCCGAGCGCCGAAAAATTGCCCGGGCCGGCTATCAACTGGCCCACGAAAAGTATAGCTATGACAAAATGGTGGAGATTATTATTCGGGATATGCGGGAATATCTGAAAGGTTAAAGGATCAAGGTAAAAGGTGAAAGGTTTAAGGTTCAAGGTATACGATTTAGGAACCAGGGTTATCGGTATACGGCGCACGGCTTTGGGCATTCGATGCCGGAGCCCGGAATATGGAAGTTGTAAACGGCCCAAAACCTACGACCTGTCTCTGTCATTTAACCCTGTACCCTACACCTTATACCTTGATACCGACTTCTATCCAGTTATGAGTAGCTAGTGACCACTAACTTAAGAATCCTTCATATCAACACTGAGCGCACCTGGCGCGGCGGGGAGCAGCAGACGCTGAATCTGTTGATTGGCCTTCAGGCCCGCGGCCTATTTTGCCACCTGGTGTGCCAGGCCGACTCACCCATGGAACAGCGTGCCCGGGTTGCCGGAGTAAATGTGTTTCCAATGTCCATGCGCGGTGAAATAGATCTGCGGGCGGCCATCCGAATTCGCAAATTGATAACGGAATTTAACTACGCCGTTATCCACTCCCACACCTCGCATGCGCACACCCTGGCTTACTGGGCTTCAATCGGTACGGAAGCCGTACGTCTGGTTACCCGGCGGGTTGATTTCTCTATTTTTCGCCACAGTTTTCTGAAATTGAGCGGCCTCAAATATCGCCTGCTGGCTGATTATTACATAGCGATCTCCAATAAGATCAAACATGTCATGACCCATGACGGCATTCCGGCTGAACGCATCTTCGTGGTTCACAGCGGGATCGATCCACAGCGGTTCAGCCAGGCAGATGGCGGTCGTCTGACAGCCGAATTCGATATTCGCAACACTGAAAAAGTGGTGATCAATGTTGCCCATTTGGCGGGGCACAAGGGACAGGTATATCTGGTGCGGGCCATACCATATGTATTGTCCAATATTCCCGGAACGAGGTTTTTTATTATCGGCAAAGGCGAGTTGATGAACGAACTGAAAGCGACGGCCGCTGAACTGGGATTGACACGGGAATTGGTCTTTACCGGCTTTCGCAAAGACGTGGCGGACTTTTACCGCATCGCCGATGTGTTTGTCATGAGCAGTGTCCAGGAGGGTCTGGGGACTGCCATGCTGGATGCTCTGGCTCTGGCAAAACCGGTGGTAGCGACTGATACGGGCGGTATTCCTGAAATCATTCAGAATGGCAAAACCGGACGACTGGTCCAAGCCGCCAATCCTGAAGAACTGGCGCATGGAATTGTTGACATGCTGACCCGCACCGAAGCGGCCCGGAAGATGGCGGATGCGGGACGTGCCCTGGTTGAAACGTCTTTTTCAGTGGATGCCATGGTAGATAAAAATATTGAAGTTTATCAAAAAGTGTCGGCAGATGGCTAATCCCGTAAAAATTTCAGCGGTTATCATTACCTTCAATGAAGAGCGACATATCGGACGCTGCCTGGATTCCGTTGCGCAGGTTGCAGATGAAATCATCGTGGTTGATTCCTTTTCGACCGATAAAACCCGGGAGATTTGTAACAGCCGAAACGTCAAATTCATCCAGCATGACTTCGAAGGACACATTGAGCAGAAAAACTATGCCGTGTCCTGCGCCGACTATGATCATGTATTATCTCTCGATGCGGATGAGGCTCTGTCCGACACGCTGATTCAGTCGATAAAATCCGTTAAAGGAAACTGGCGCTGCGACGGGTACGCCTTTAATCGCCTGACCAACTACTGCGGCAAATGGATCCGGCACAGCGGCTGGTACCCGGACACGAAGACGCGCCTGTGGGTCCGAAGCAAGGGGCGCTGGGGCGGCGTCAATCCCCACGACCACGTGGAGATGGACAACGGCTGCCGGGTCTGCCATCTGGCCGGCGATTTGCGTCACCATTCCTACCTGAGTATCCGGGACCACATCAACCAGATAAACCGCTTCTCTGAAATTGCCGCCCGGGCGGCCCATGCCAAGGGCAGTAGGGCCGGGCTATTGGCGGACATTGTCCTGAACCCGTTTCTAACTTTTTTTAAAAAGTATTTTCTTAAACTGGGTATACTTGACGGCTACGAAGGATTTTTGATTGCGATTCATACGGCCTACGGCAAGTTTCTGAAATATATCAAATTGAGGGAGTTGCAAAAGGAAAATAGAAGAAAAGACTACTGATTTCTGCTGTTTTCCTTTCTTTACATAGACAGAGCGAAGCGATACCATCAACCCAGAACCTCTGAACCTAAAACCTAATCTGCCTCTACTTCCTCTAGCATCGCTTCGATCCGCCGGCAGGCCTGATCGGTGCCGCCCTGGCGCTTTGCCAGAAATTGCTGCATGCGCTCCATCACGTTGCTGCGGTCGGGGGGGACCGCCAGGTCTTGCAGCAAATACTTCACAACCCCTTGCCAATTGTCCGCTACCCTGAGTAAGCCGGCATCGATTATTTCTATACCAACCCAGGCGAAATTGCTCCATGAGGGTCCAATCACCGGTATTATACCGCAGACCAACGCTTCCAGAAAGTTTTGGCCCCCCAGCGGTGCCAGGCTGCCACCGACAAAAGCCGATCGGGCCAGTTGATAGGCCGCCATTAATTCTCCGAAAGTGTCCCACAGGATAACGCTACCTGCGGGTAGCGAGTCTGACACGGCGGAACGCAAGGCCCATGGCAGTCCCAATTCAGTTAATGAATCCTGCCAAAAATCGAGCCGGTGCATGTGGCGGGGAAACACGCCAATTGTCGGATGCGATGGATCCCGGGCAACTTCATGGACGATTCGCAAAACATCGGACTCCTCTTCCCGGCGCACGGATGCCAAAACGACGAACGGACAGTCGGGTGGCAATAGGGACTGTAATTGAAACCGAAGATCATTTGATTCATTGGACGGGGCCAGGCGGTCATATTTCATGTTGGGCATGACGTCTATGTCCTGTCGTCCGAAAAGTCGTCCGAAGCGTTCGGCGTCGGCTGCAGATATCGCCATAATGGTGTCCGGACAAAGGTGCTGCCAGATTGATGGCCAGAAGCGATATCTTTTCAGGCTTTTTGGGGTCATTCGGCCGTTGATGATAATGATACCACAACGTCGGGCTTTCAACGCCTGCAAGAGACCCGGCCAAATCTCTGTTTCCAGCAGAACCATCACCTTTGGCCGTATCCGATCAACCGCGTCTGCCATTATCGATGGCGTGTCAAATGGAAAGTAGCGTACGGCGGCCTGGATGTTCGGACGGATTTCATTGATTTCGGGCACGGCCTGTTCGAGGATATCAATTCCCTGGCGCGTGTTGGCGGTCAGCAAAATGCAGGTAACCGGCTGCGCTTCAAGCCGTTTCAGAATTTCCAGCGCCAAAAAAGACTCGCCAACCGACGCTGCCTGAATCCAGAGCTCAGCTCTGCTCGACGGCTGGTCTTTCAACACCCGCTGATCATATCCCTCGGCCAGGCGTCGATTCAACCGCAGCCAGGGTAGGATGAGACGCCAGCTAAAATCATAGAAAGCGAATGCGGCTTTATGGAGCAATTTCTGGGGCATCAAGGTAATTTCAAACAATGGGTGATAGTAAATATCTCAAAAATCGAATACTATTCAATAGCGGCCCCTGTGTCAATTGGTTCGGATATGACTTCCATGATATTGACAGGGACATGGATGTCTGTTAGTCGATGGCTTTCAAATAGGGATGACATAATGTAAATATTTTTCAGGACGGACGGATAACGACTGGGCCGTCCACAGTCGCTTTGAAATGAGTAATTCCAGAGCAAAGCAACAAATGAAACAGGCTGTGAAGTGGGGACGGTGGCTCGGAATGCTGGCATATCTGCTCGATTGGCCGCATCGGCGCATTGTCAGGACAAATTTGCGATTGGCTTTTCCGGAATGGTCGCCAAAAAAAATTCGGGGTACCTCCAAGCGAATATTTCAGAATATAGGCGCCACTGTAGTGGAGATTCTGCAACTGGCGAGCTATTCGAAACAGGACGTGATTGCCCGAACGCGGCTCGTCGGCGAGGATCACTTACAACGGGCACTGGCTGAAAACAAGGGATTGATCGTTGTTTCAGCCCATCTGGGCAACTGGGAACTTGGAATGCAATACGGTGCATGCCTTCTTGATAGGCCCATCCTTGGTGTTGCCAAAAAGATTCAGCCTCAGGTCATCAATCAATGGTTGCATAAACTGCGCACCCGATTCGGTACCAGCATCATATACAAGAAGGGCGCCCTGCCGGACATGCGCCAGGCCCTACGGCGGGATGAAGTTGTTCTGCTACTGGTCGATCAGAGCCGGCGCAAGGAAGGTGTCGACGTCAATTTTTTTGGCCACCGGGTACCGGCTACACCTGCTGCCGCTTTTCTGGGGCTCCGCTGCAAAAGTCCGGTGCTGCCGATTTTCTGTATCCGGGAAGCATCGGGGCAACTTACTATACATATTGAAGAACCTATTTTCACCCAATCATCCGGTGATCTGCGTGCCGATGTCCAGGCAAATACTCAGTTGATAACCGATGCCGTGGAGCAAATGATTCGCCGTTACCCCGAGCAGTGGTTCTGGGTTCATAAGCGCTGGAAAAAATACTACCGTCATTTGTATCCCGCGTATCAGCTGAAACGCAACCGACGCAAAGCAAGAGAAGCGCGGCACGAGCGGCGGATGCGCGGCGGCGCGGTTTGAAAGATGAACATCAAAGTACTACACCTGCTGAGCAACTGGAAGTGGACCGAAATTTCCGAGCCGGCTGTGGATCTGGCCCGGGCCCAGAAGGAGTGCGGGGCGGAGGTCGAGTTCGCCTGCGGCCGCGGTCCTACCGACCGGGAAATTCGGCGGATAGACTACAATGCCCGTCAAAAAAAAATGGCGCCGGTCCACGTGCTTGAACTGCCCAAGCATTTCAACCTGCTTGCGGCATATCGGGATTGCCGTCAATTGCGGGCCCTGTTGAGGCGATTCCAACCGCATGTCATCCACTGCCACAATCGCAACGCCCATATGATGGGCTATCTAAGCCGGGGAATATCGACATATCCGTCGATTGTCAAAAGCAGTTATGATCCCGATGGTCTTCGGCGTGATTTTCGGTCCCGCTTTCTGTATAAGTTCGGCACCGACGGTATGGTGGTCATCAACGAAAAAAGCAAACAGGCATCAATTATGCGCGCTGCGTTACCCGTCGATGCGGTATGTGTTGCGGAACCGGGCATCGATCTGGAGCGCTTCTCTCCCCGGCGTAAATTATCGGAAGATGGTCATGATTTTGGCCTGAAGTACAATGCATTTGTGGTCGGTATCGTCAGCCGCATCCGTGAGGCTCGGCGGTTGGACATTCCGTTGAAAGCGGTGTCCGCCCTTGCAGGAGATCACCCTCATCTGCAGATTCTGCTCGTGGGCCGGGGCCGGGATGGTGCCCTTGAAAGGGTTGTGATTCAGCCAGCACGGGATCTGGGTATTGCTGACCGGATCGTAGTAGCAGGATATTGCCGGGGCGATCGTCTGGTTGCCGCATTGCGGGCCATGCATGTGCTGGTTTATCCGCGCCCCGGTTCGGATAAATCCTGCCGTACCGTGCGTGAAGCGATGGCTGCCGGATTACCGGTCGTAGCACCCTCAGTCGGATTTTTACCCGAACTCATCGAGGACCATCAAACCGGCAGATTGATGACAATATCGGGTGAGGATCTGGCCGGGATTCTGTCAGAGTTGATATCGAATCCGGTCAAATTGGGAGAAATGGCAACCCGGGCGCTGAAAATCTCAGCCGCCAGATTCTCAAGACGACTGCAAGCCGAAAAGACGTTAGCTTGGTATCAAACCTTGCGGGGACACCAGCAGGACGCCGGATGAAAGCTGTGATCGACATTACCCCTCAAAATGGCCTCAACTTCTCAGCTTCTTAACTTCTGATCTTCATCCCTTTATCATCGGTCAGCTCGGGGCCCCGAACACAATAGAAAAAAATAAAGACCCAGGCCGGCCAAAGCTGAATAAACAGCCGTCGGATCGAGGAGCCGATGTGCCATTCCAGATCATAGGGGGTAATCACGTAGGCAAATAAATATCCGCCAAGCATTAGAAACAGCAATATGATGTTGGATGCCACATGCTTTCTGACTTTGTCGGATCGATCCAGACCGGAAATTAACCAGTACACGGCCAACAAAATGACGATACTTTCGTTGAACGTCATAATTTTTTTTAGGATCGCGGCTCCGGTAATAAGATAGCGATCAAGATCAAAAAGATGAAAGATGGTCTCCCTTAGGGTGGGAACGTTGATCATGTCATTGCGAGGGGCAAACATGACCTTGTAATAAAGGAGTGTTCCTCCGACCGGCATCAGGCCCAGCAGAAAATAACCCGATTCTCTGGCTACCGTGCTCCAATCCGCCCTGCCCATCTGACCAATAAAGCGCACCAGTATGACGAGCGCCAAAAACAGCACCCCCTCATTTTTTGTCCAGGCGGCGCAGGCGGTCGTGAATCCGGCCAGAGCCAGCAACTGCGGTGAAATCTCCGGTAAACGGTCCTTGAGGGCGAATATCGCGACGGTGCCGAGGATAAAAAACGCCAGCGGAACATCGCCGTATTGATCCGTGCCCAGATGCAGGAACTGGGTTGATACCAGCATCAGCAGAACCGCCATATAGCCCTGATTGCGGTTGCGCAGCACGGCCAGGGCGGCGTACATAAAAAAGTAGGTCCCGAACGTGAAAAGCGCGGCGATCAGGATCGGGATCGAGAAATGATCCTTGCCGATAACCTCCCAGCCACGATAGACCGATGCCGTGATCAGGAGCGGATAATCTGCGGCGTGGCCTTTGTCATCCTCATATTCAACATCGCGGGCGACCGGAGAATAAAACGCATGCTGCCATTGATCACCACCGCGAAACAGCCAGCGCGCCCGATAATTCCAAACGATTCGAACGTCGATGGTCCCGTAGGGATCTTCAACAAAGGCTTTCAATCCAAAAGATCCCGAAGAGATCAGCAGTAAAACGACAACCAGCCGTTTGAGCCATCTGATCGGAACGTCCGGCTGCGCTTCATCTGCCCGGAAATGATCCGGGCCGGCGGTCCTGCCACGCCGATAGCGACAGGCGGCCATCACGGTCAGCAGGATGGCGCTGCTGATTTCAAATAAATGATAGCCGGCACCGGGGCGTCCAATCCAGGCCAGCCACAGAAAAATAGTCGAAGATGTCAGTCCCACTCCGATCCCGGAACCCAGGCAGACCGTAAATATGATCCAGCCCCCTTTCAGGTTGAATTGCGGCAGCAGCAGGACGACCAGCGCAGATCCGATCAGAACCGGCGGGATAAACGCCAAAATCTCCATTAATCATCATTCCTCTTAAACAGCATGACCCCGTCGCCATAGTTCCTTACCAATTTGTAGCCCTCAAAGCTCGGGAGCCCGGGTGTCGTCAGGTATTGGATGACCAGCAGGTCTTGTGCCGGTTCCGGGCCCAGCACCATGCGACCGGGTATCAGGGCATAGCGCGCAAAGAAAAAATCAGTATGATCACTATAGTCAGAGATATAGTTGAACGGGGTATGGGGCGGCAGATCCCGGCTGATTTCGGCGAACCGCTCCTCATAGGCGGCTCCGGCATCCCGTCTCCTGTCGACGACAACCTCCTTGACGACCGTGAGAAAATAGATCGGGACGATCACCACGGCCGGGATGACGATCAGCAACGCCGCTGCCCGCACAGACGGGAAAAACCGGCCCTTTAATGCCTTGCAATAAGACTTGAAAATATTGAACTGTTTTCTAACCATGTCATAGCTTCCAGTCGCGGCCAGGCGGCGCGGTCGCAAAATGTGTGTTGCAGATTGCCGATTCGTTTTGGTAACCTGCACTCCCGATACGCAAAGCTCGCCCGGCTCTCTTTCCATTGCTGAAACGTTTTGCCACCAGATATCTGAGAAAAAAGGTAATGTCAATATCCCCCCGTAACCGATTACCCGGCCCCCATAACGAATAACCCTTAACAAGGCTATCGAGGACAGACTGGCCTTTTTAAAATTCCGGCTTGATCCCCGGATCAATGAAAAAGTAAACATAATAGCAGGTTAATCGCTTGACGGTTCTCTTTTGCGCCGGGCCACGAAAATTTATGCTTGATATCGACCTTTTTCTGCAATAAAGAAAAAGATTCTAAAGTTAATTTTGGCCGGTCATGAACCGGTTTTCATTGAGCCGGCCGGCAATTACTATTTTTGTCCCCGGATTGGTCCTGCCTCCGCAACTAATTTTCGACACGGATCTCACCTGCAGGGTGAAATAGGGAGCGCATTATGGCGATAAGTCAGGAATTGTTGGACATCTTAGCCTGCCCGAAATGTAAGGGTGACATTTATCTGAACGATGAAAAGGATGGTCTGATTTGCAACCCGTGTAAATTGATGTTTGAAATCCGGGATGATATTCCGATCATGCTCATCGATGAGGCCAAGCCGATTGAATGAATAAGCTGGGAGGCTGGGATGCAGGGAGGCTATAAGGCTCGAAACCTTACGGAATTTTTCGCTCGTTGGATTGTTAGCCTCCCAGCCTCCCAGCTTTCTGGCTTTCTGGCTTCCTTGAGATTTTTACAATGAGCACACCGCGAGCGCCCAATCCGGCGAAACTGGTCATCGGCGTCATAACCGGGGACATGGCCCTATTCGATCCCATCAGTCTTGAACTCGCAGGCAATTACGGTCTGGTGGATATCATCAGCGGCTGGATGCCGTTCGACTACACCGATTACTATGAATCGGAAATGGGAAGCAATCTCCATCGCCGGATGATGACATTCAAACAACTGATTCACCAGGAAGAATTAAAGGCAATCAAACTCGCAACAAATCGCATTGAACAGGCTTACATCGATAACGGCCGGCGCCGGGTCAACATCGATCCGGGCTACCTGCTGCATGAGCGTTTCGTGCTGGCCTCAGGGAAAAATTTCAGCCACCGGATATACATCGGCGATGGGATTTATGCAGATTTAACGCTAATTTATCAACGGGGCGGATTTGTGGCCCTTCCCTGGACTTACCCGGACTATGCCGACAAACCCATGTTGGAATTGCTGACGCGGATTCGCAATAAATATCACATCGATTTAAAGACAAGCTGACTATGATCAAAAGTATGACCGGTTTTGCAGCGGCGGAAGTGTTCGACGGCGATCTCAGTGTATCGACCGATATCCGTGCGGTCAACAGCCGGCATCTGGATCTGGCGCTACGAATACCCGCCGGCTTTTCGGGATTGGAAGAAAAAATAAAAGGTCTCATCAACCGCAAAATCGTTAGAGGACGCCTGGAGGTCAAAATTCAAATCAAAGATGCAACCGAGAACGCCATCGCTTTTGAAATTGACTGGGCCAGAGCCGAGGGCATGTACGCGGCCATAAAAACGCTAACCGATAAATTGGGCCTTCAAAATAATATCACCGTTGACCACCTGCTTTCCGTCGGTGGAATAGTCCGGCCGGTTGAGACAGTTGACGAATCCGAAAAGGTGTGGGAAACCGTTGAAACCTGTCTTGAACGCGCCTTGGCGGATCTTGACGCCATGCGCCGCAAAGAGGGTGAGTTCATTGCCAACGATTTATTTGCGCGTCTAGATTTCATCGAAAGTGACCTGGCGGAAATTGAGGATAACTCCGCCAATCTGATAGAACGGTATCAAGAGCGGTTAATGGAACGTATTGCGGTCCTCACAAAGGAAACTGTCGAAATCGATCCTGCCCGGCTGGCTCAGGAAGCGGCATATTTGGCGGATCGGAGCGATATTTCCGAGGAAATCGTCAGGGCCAAAAGCCATATCGAGCAGTTTCGTCAGATTATGCAGTCGAAGGAGCCGGGGGGCAGAAAACTTAACTTCCTGCTGCAGGAACTGCATCGGGAGTTTAATACGATCGGGTCCAAAATCGGACATGCCGAAACCGCCCATAGAGTTGTGGAAGTTAAAGCGGAGCTGGAAAAAATCAGGGAACAAATTCAAAACGTCGAGTGAAAATTGGCATAGGAAATTGGGCAAAGTGCAAGGTGTTGACCGAAAATCCAATGCCTCTTCAGCTAAAACACCTTGCGCTCTGCGCTTTGCTCTATGCACCTTAACTGGAGGTAGAATGGATCAGAATCTGTTGAACATTGGTTTTGGCAGCACCGTTGTTTCCGATCGGGTTGTGGCCATCGTATCCCCAAATTCGGCGCCGATGAAACGGCTCAAGGACGAAGCCCGCGATGAGAAGCGTCTCATCGACGCCACCCACGGCCGCCGAACCCGCTCCATTATCATTATGGACAGCAATCATGTGGTCCTCTCGGCCATCCAGGCTGAAACGATTTCGCAACGGTATACGACGCACAAAGACCCAACCTGACCAAAGATGAGTCACCGGCAAGCGCAAACAACACCGAACGCTTCTCCAGGCGGCAGGCCTGAAAAATCGGGCCTTCTGTTTATCCTATCGGCACCATCCGGGGCCGGTAAATCCACGCTGTGCAGTGCCGTACGCAATCGGTTTCCGGATGTGATGTATTCGATATCATTTACAACGAGAGCCCCCCGCGAGGGGGAGTGCAATGGACGTCATTATTTTTTCATCGAAAAGGGTGAATTTGAAGCGGGTATTGAGCAGGGCCGCTGGGCGGAGTGGGCCCGGGTTCATGGCAACTATTACGGAACGTCCATGGATACACTGAACAAGGGACTTAGGATGGGTCGGGATATTCTGCTGGATATCGATGTTGAGGGGATGCGCCAGATTCAAGAAAAATTCCCTGATGGTATCACGATATTCATTATGCCCCCCTCTCTGGACATTCTTAGACGCCGGCTAATATCCCGTGGCACGGAAAGCCCCGAGGCGATTGCGGTGCGCTTGAAAAATGCGCAAAAAGAGATGGCCCAAAAGGACTTGTATCGCCATGTCATTATCAATGATACCCTGCCGGAGGCAATTGACGAGCTGATCAACCTGATCGAGACCTATCGCCGGTGAAAACCGAACTGTTATACGGTATCCACCCGGTATCGGAAGCTTTAGCGGCCCGCCGCAGGAAGTTGGATACCATATATCTGGCCGATCGCGGTGCAACCGGCCGACTCAAGTTCATCGTCTCTTCGGCCGATTCCCGCGGCATACGGTTGCAGCGGATCAGCGGCGGCGATCTTAAGAATCTGGTCGGTCCGGTGGTGCATCAGGGTGTGGCCGCCAGAGTGAGCCCGTTTCCGTTTACGGATTTGTCCGAGTTGCTGAAGCCGGATTCGGCGCGGGATGCCGGCTTGTTTCTGCTGATCCTGGACAACATCCAGGATCCTCAGAATCTGGGTGCGCTGCTCCGCACGGCGCTGTGTGCCGGTATCGATGGGGTTATCTTGCCTAAATATAACTGTGCCGCACCAACCCCTGCCGTGTCGAAAGCGTCCGCCGGTGCCCTCGAACATATCCGCTTAATCCGGATAACCAATCTGGTGCAAACCATGAAACGGTGTCAAAAGGCTGGTATCTGGATCATCGGCTTGCAAAAAAAGGCCGGCCAGACGATTTTCACCGGTGATCTCAATGGACCAATCGCCATGGTGCTAGGCGGCGAGCAGAAGGGAATCCGCCCCCTCGTCAGCCGAAATTGTGATTACTTATATGCCATACCCCAGCAGGGACCGGTGGAATCCCTTAATGTTTCGGCCGCCGGCGCAGTGGCCATGTACGAGGCGTGGCGGCAGCGGCAAAAAAAATAGGTTTCAGGTGTCAGGTTTCAGATGTCAGGGAAGTGGCATAGGTTCACGGGAAGTCGGGAGTCGGAACACGAAAATTTAAAAAAAGCGGGGTGCATGAAATCTTCAATCTTCAATTTTCAATCTTCATTTTCGAAAGGTGACGATGATTTCGGATATCTTTAAACACGCCGGTCGGATTCTGCATCGCGTTGTGTTTCCGCCTAAATGTTTGGTCTGTACTGCTTTTATACCTGACCGTACAAATCCTTGCGGGTCATCAGGTCCGTTACCCGCCGCAAACGGCAATTCAGCCTCACTGTCTCTACATCGCCAGCTTGACAGAATGTTGTCTCGTTATTTATGTCGGAACTGCATTCTGGGGCTGGTAGCCGTTGAATCTCCGATTTGTGATTGTTGCGGATTCCCCTTTGAGAGCCGCAAGGGCGTTGATCATCGCTGCGGTGATTGCATCACGCACCCGAAATTTTTCGAAATTGCCCGTGCACCGCTCGTCTACGATCAAGTCGCGATGCGGGTGATTCAGCGATTCAAATACAATGGCAAACTTCAGCTGGTTCGTCCCCTGGCAGAACTGCTGTTGATGACCTACCGGATGTTTTGGAAGACGGATAGCGTCGATCTGGTAGTTCCGGTACCGCTTCATCTGTCGCGTTTTCGCAGCCGGGGATTCAATCAGGCTTATCTGATGGCGAACTGTTGGAAAAAAATTGCCGGCGATGGAGAGAATTTGTCGAACGGGCATCGCCTTGAACGCGAGCTGTTGATCCGCAGCCGGGCAACCCTGCCGCAAACTTCCCTCGGACGGGAACAGCGGACTGTCAATATGAAAAATGCCTTCACGCTCAATAATTCATCTGAAATTATGGACAAACATATTTTATTGGTCGATGATGTCTATACCACCGGAGCGACGGTAAATGAATGTGCACGTGTGCTGGTAAACGGCGGAGCAGGCAGGGTCGATGTATTAACTTTAGCACGCGCGGTTTGATCGGAAAATAAAAGGTTCCATCGTCAGCTTTACGGGTGACCCGGAATGACGGATTCAGAAAAAAAAATAGTTTCCCTTGAAAATCTGATCCCCATCGTCAACGACGCGCAAAAGGCTGGGCGACAGGTTGTCTTCACCAACGGGTGCTTCGATATTCTGCATGTCGGTCATGTGCGGTACCTGGCCGCTGCCCGCGAAGCAGGGGACCT
>JASJCE010000147.1 GCA_030066155.1 Desulfobacterales bacterium
CGGATGACTGTTTACAGGCATGACCAGATCCGTACGTTTGGGCCGAATCAGGAGTTTAATCTCGCAAGTTGAAATATTTTATGAGTAGATCTGATCTTAACAAATCTCAAATTTGCGTTGATCAGATTGTGTATTATATTCTCACAGTTGCGTCGAAGCAGTGGGGCAGGGGGCACCATACATTTTTCATCTGATTACTATTCCAGTCCTGTTTAAAGGTATACGCCCTTCTATCTTCAGGTTGATCCGCCTAAAAGCTGGCAGATTGGATGAATTGATATTGTCGGCTTCAGATCGCGTAACCGGTCTTTTTTTTTCTATCTCGGTGAGGTGTGAGGGATGCCGAAAGGCAAGGGCAAAATTATTCTAATGGGTTCCGGCGAATTAACCGCTACCATGGTAGAGGTTCATAAGAGCCTGATCACGCAATTACCGGGATCACAGCAAGCCGCATTCCTGGACACCCCGGCCGGGTTTCAGTTGAACGTGGATCAAATTTCAAGTAAAGCAGTCGAATATTTCCGCAAAAACGTCCAGCACTCACTCGCCGTATCCTCGTTCAAGTCGAAATCAGAAGACAGCGATTTCGATTCGGAAAACGCGTTTCGTACATTGAGGGATTCCAGTTATATACTGATCGGGCCGGGCAGCCCGACCTATGCCGTTTCGCAATGGAAGAAATCCCCGGTTCCGGATATCTTCGACCGCTGCATCAACGGCGGCGGCTGCCTTGTTGCGGCCAGCGCGGCCGCCCTGACCGTTGGCCGTTTCACATTGCCGGTATACGAAATATACAAGGTGGGCCAGGAACTGCATTGGATTGAAGGTATAGATATTCTTGGCAACTTCGGATTCAACCTGATCGTCATCCCGCACTGGAATAATGCCGAAGGCGGCAATCACGATACCCGTTTTTGTTTTATGGGCAAACCTCGCTTTGACAAGTTAATCACGCTTCTGCCGGAACCGGTACCGGTGTTTGGATTGGATGAGCATACCGCCTGTATCATGAACCTGGAAACGGATGAGGCGGAGGTCAAAGGCATCGGTTCCGTAACGCTCCGAACAAGCGACCGGGAGATCACGTTCAAATCCGGTGATCGATTTCCGCTAAAAATCCTGCGGGGCGAAACGGCTGATTCAGAGTGGAAACCAGATGCCGAGGCCTCTCTTCCTCCGGCAGGAGTCACCGAAGCCGATTCGGATAGTTTTTGGAATCGAATACATGCGCTGGAGGATCACTTTAACAGCGGTTTGGCCAATCACGATGCCAGGCAGGCTGCCAACGCCCTGTTGGAGCTTGACCGCAGCATCTGGCAGGCCCAATCCGATCTGGAAGCCGAGGAATCGGTTACCGAGGCCAGGGATACGTTCCGGAATTTAATCGTGTTGCTCGGAACCGAGCTCGCTGCTTCACCCAAGAATGAAGCTGAATGCCTGACACCTTTGATCGAAGGTTTGTTGGAACTCAGACAAAACTTCAGGGCCAACAAACAGTGGAGCGAGGCCGATGCGATCCGCAATGTCCTACAACAGGTCAACGTCGCAGTGGAAGACAACAAAAGCGGTTCGCGCTGGCAGTTCGTTTCCGAATCCGAAGAATCCGCCGAACACTAAATGCAGTCCATAAAGGATCATATCCAAATGGATCATCAACCATCGATTTCGATTTTTTTTCAAGTAGCGGATGAAGACGACTCATTCACAACGCTGATCGCATACCTGAAATCCATGTCGCATATCAACCTGACCGTGGATTCCAGTCTGACAGATAATCCGGAGGCGTATGATGTCGTCATCACAGCCAGCCCGGGCGACACCGCAGATGCCCATGAGTCGCTAAGTCGGTACGTGGAGGCCGGAGGCAGCTGGCTGATGTTTGTCAATAGGTCAAAGCAGGCCTTGCCTGCGATTTTCGGCGTTCAGCCGGAACCACCGGGTCCGCAGTGTGAGTTACGGGTTCTTTTTGAAAATTTTGAACACCCCCTGGCTGCAAGACTGCCGGATGCCATCTACCTGCAGGGCCGCTATCATGTGCTGACCAAATCAACCGATGATTGCGAGACCATCCTTTACGCCGACTGGCACTACAGCCACAAAACGGTGCTTGCCGGCCGCGGTATCGGCACCGGTCGGGTTGCCTGTACAACGCTGCAGGACTACGGAAACCCGGGACTGCAGCGCATCATCTATCGCCTGCTGTGGATGCTGGCGAAGCGCGATATTGAATTTACAGATATTGGAATCGGTATATTGGGATATGCCCCTTCCGTCGGCCTGCTTCACGGGCTCGGCACCGAAAACACAGCGGGTTTGGGTTTGCGGGCTGTCTGTGATACGAGCCCGCAGCGGCTCGAAGCGGCTCGCAACGATTTTCCCGGAGTAAAAACGTACGATTCAGCGAATCAAATGGTTGAGGATCCGGATGTAAATCTGGTTATCATCGCCACACCGCCGAATAGCCACGCCGATCTGTGCCTGCAAATGATGGCCGGCGGAAAACATGTTATTTGCGAAAAACCGCTGGCGTTGAATCGTCGGGAAACCGATGCCATGGTTCAAATGGCTGTCGAGCGTCGTGTTCATTTGAGCTGCCATCAAAATCGACGCTGGGACCCCGATTTTGTGGCAATTAAACAGGCCCTGGGGGAGGGATTGATCGGAAATTTGTTTTATCTGGAATCCTTTGTCGGAGGCTATCACCACCCCTGTGGATACTGGCATTCGGACGCTCTGGTGTCCGGCGGCACCTCGTATGATTGGGGTGCTCATTATCTGGACTGGATGGTAGCCCTGATGCCGCACGAAATCGAAGGGGTCATGGGAACCCGTCATAAGCGCGTCTGGCATGATGTGACCAACGCGGACCAGGAGCGCATTCAGATTCGATTTTCAGGGGGACAGGAAGCCGAGTTTATCCACTCCGATATTGCCGCCGCGCGTAAACCGAAGTGGTACCTTCTCGGAAATGAGGGAGCTATTGTCGGGGACTGGCGGGATGTAACGTCTTATGAGATTGATCCGGTTTTGTATTTTCGACGGCACGATGTACCGGCCACCGAGATGGTACCGGATTTAACCATCCATCGCCGCCATCAAGATGGCAATATCATCCGCATAAAACCGTCAATTCCCGAGCGAGATACATATCCGTTTCACGC
Source organism: Desulfobacterales bacterium (assembly GCA_030066155.1). Lineage (GTDB taxonomy): Bacteria > Desulfobacterota > Desulfobacteria > Desulfobacterales > JAFDCJ01 > JAFDCJ01. The sequence continues at coordinate 3,162 of JASJCE010000147.1, forward strand.
AAATCTGGCCGATCATTTATTGTGGGGCGAGCCGATCGGGGCCCCGCTGTCGGACTCGGTAAAAGTCGTCGCAATTCTGGAAGCAGCCGCCCGATCGATGAAAAATGGCGGTAAATGGGAGGCGCTGGATGTCGGATCAGGTTAAATGGGGTGTGCTGGGCAATGCCCTGATTGCCCGTAAATGCGTCATCCCGGCAATACAGACATCTCGCAACGGTATCATCCACGCCCTGGGAACCCGCTCGCCGGCGACTGCCGAAGAGGTAGCTGAAAAAAGCAATATCCGCCACGTGTATGATACCTATGAAGCTGTCATCGAAGATCCGGCAATTAATGCGGTTTATATCCCGTTGCCCAATCATCTGCATCAGCCGTGGTCGATGAAGGCACTATCAGCCGGCAAACACGTCCTGTGTGAAAAGCCGCTGGCCTGCGATGCCCATCAGGCGCAAAAGATGGCGGATCATGCAGCAGCATCCGGCAGGCTGCTGATGGAAGCATTCATGTACCGATTTCATCCGCGCAGCCAACGTCTCAAGCAGTTGGTGGATGAAAAGGCCATCGGGGATCCCTGCCTGGTCCGGTCGGCATTCTGTTTCCACATGGATGAGGATATCATCCAAAGCGGCGATAATATTCGTCTGAAACCGGAAATGGGCGGCGGCGCACTGATGGATGTCGGCTGTTATGGCGTCAGTGTCGCCCGCTGGATGATTGGTACCGAGCCGGTCAAAGTTCAGGCCCAGGCAGTTTATCATCCCGGCGGCGTGGATGTTCACCTGGTCGGCACCCTGAGCTTCTCAGAAGGACAGCTGGCCACTGTTGAGGCCAGTTTTGTAACAGCGCTGCAACAGACCTATACGGTGGTTGGAACCCGGGGGGCGATTGAACTACCGCACAATGCCTTTGTCCCCTGGGAAAAGGATGCCGCTTTTACCCTGCGTGCCCAAGATGAAGAAACGGGCCAGGAACACCTGGTACCGGGTGCAGATGAATACCAGTTGATGATTGAACATTTCACAGATGCAGTCCTGAACCGCGCAGATCTATCATACACCCTTGATGACAGCATCGCCAATATGCGGGTTTTGGATGCACTGGCAGCAGCGGCAAAAACCGGTAAGACAGTCAACGTCGCATACGATACGACGTAAAGAATTGACCTTGTTAGCGCTATCTAAATTTCTTTTTGGTAACATAAGCTGATTAAAAAATTAGAAATTAAGTATGCGCAGCATAACAAAATTAAGACGCCGCCTTATCAATTTATTAAGTCGTTTCAAATATAAACGCAATTTACAACTTACAACGTATTAATTTTCAAGGCGGATTAATTGGGGGTTTTAAGAATTGAAAGAAGACAGTTTAAGAATAGCCATGCTGAGTATCCATTCCGATCCGATCGGTGTCCTGGGGACCAAGGATACCGGCGGAATGAGTGTCTATATCAGAGAACTTGCGCGCGAGCTGGGCAAATGCGGCCATGTTATCGATATTTATACCCGATCCCAGGATACGGAAGGTTACTGCCTTACGGATCTGTATGAAAACGTTCGTTTGATCCACCTTGGCATCCCAAACGGCCACAGCCTATCTAAGCTGGCAATGTATCCGTTCCTGCCGAAATATTTCCGGGCAATTGAGAATTTCCGCCTGGCTGAAAATCTGACCTATGACATCATTCACAGCCATTACTGGCTGTCCGGCCAGTTGGGCAATATGGCACAAAAGCTCTGGGAATGTCCTCATGTAACCACATTTCACACGCTTGGCAAAATAAAGAATCAAACCGGTGTCGGCCAGCCGGAGCCTGACTTTCGAATTGCTGCAGAAAAGGAAATCGTTGAGAACTGTCAGCGCATATTGGCACCGACTGCACGCGAACGGCGCAACCTGATCCAGTTTTATAACGCGCCCTCAGATAAAATCAATATCGTGCCATGCGGCGTTAATCTAAAAATCTTTAATCCGATGCCGAAAGCGGATGCCCGCCAGCGGTTGGGATTGAACCCGTCGGATACCATCCTGTTGTACATTGGCCGTTTTGACCCGCTTAAAGGGCTGGGGCCTCTGCTGGATACAATACCCTACCTGGCCGACCGGCACCGAATCGGTCTGGTAATTGTCGGTGGAGATGGTGATGAGTCCGCCGAATATCAAATCATGATGCAAAAAATCAAGAAACTGGGTATCGACCAGCAGGTCATCTTTGCCGGTCAAAAGGATCAGCACGACTTACCGCCGTATTACAGCGCTGCGGATGTTCTGGTCATGCCATCCAGTTATGAAAGTTTTGGATTGGTCGGCCTGGAAGCAATGGCCTGCGGAAGGCCGGTTGTGTCTACTGCTGTCGGAGCCGTTGACAGCCTGATTCGCAGGTCAAACGCCGGCTGTGTGGTTGACGCTCCCACACCACATTCTCTGGCAGCCGGAATTCAATCGGTGGTTGACAATCCCGTCCTCCCGCCGGCCGAGAAGATTCGCGAATCAATTCTCGAATATAGCTGGCCCAATGTCGCCGCCGCAGTCACAGCCGAGTACGAAAGTGCCATCTGTATGCAGTATTATGAGGAAGAAGAGCGTATTCGAGCCCAGGTATCCTGCTGAATTAAGACGATGCCCAGAGGACATCACCGCAAAGATCCGGCCGGTGAGATTTCGCCGAAAAAGCCTCGAATGCCTCCCGCTCCTTCTTTAATATGGTTGAATGGCCGTGGCCTGAAAAGATCTGAATGTCATCGGGCAAGACAAAAACCTTGGCGGTCAGAGAATCCACAATCATTTTGAAATCAGCAGGCGATGCGGTTCTTCCCGGCCCATCCGGGAAAATCGTGTCGCCTGCTATTAAATAGTTCTCGGTTAAGAGACATATGCTGCCAGGTGTGTGACCCGGGGTATGCATTACAGACAATCGAATATTGCCGAAGTCGAGGACATCGCCGTCATTCAGAAATCGGTCCGCTGCCACCGGCAATTCATCGGCATCATCGGCATGTGCCGCGACCGGTATTTTAAGCGTCGATTTTAATTCCGCAAGGGCCCCGGTATGATCCATATGATTGTGCGTAATCAATATCATTCGGGGTTGTGTCTCTCTGATTACCTCTAACATTTTGCCGGCACCGCCCGGCGCGTCCACAACCACGCTTTCTTTGGTCTGGCGGCAGATCAGGATATACGCATTGGTACCGAACGGCCCCAGTTCCAGTTTTTCGATTCTAATTCGATCATCATTCACCACCGTCGTCATATCCGCCCCCTAATTAATCCGCCCCTAAATAAACATCATTGGGGTTTAAGTTGTTTCTTACTAATTATGGTAAGCAGCCGGATCACTCCCGCCGCGGATTAATTACTATATGCTGCGCATATTATTTATGAAGTTTGACTTTTGCGCTTTTTTGCGCCTTTTTGCGGCCATATCAACAAATAATACGTCCGCTTCATCATCATGCCTGGCGCAGTCGCGGCGGCATGATAAAGACCCGACGCAGTCCCTCCTGCAGGGATATGGCATCTTCCGGACAGAATCGAGAACAGACGCCGCATCCCAGGCAAGCCATTTCATCTCTTTCGGCCACGCCATTAGTATTGAGGTCGATGGCATCCGTTGGGCACCACTCCACGCAGTTGCCGCAGCCGGTGCAAATTTCCGGATCGATTACGGACAGGTGATAAGTGGAGTTGCTCAGCGGCAGCGTGCCGCTGCGCCAGAGCTCAAGGGTATCGCAGCAGTCCTTGCAGCAATTGCAGATGCTCGTCTCAGGGCTGGACTCCCGCGAACCCGGATGAAAAGCCTTGTGAATCAAGCCCGCCGCCGCAGCTTCATTCATAATGCGGAGGGCTTCTTCCTTGCCGATTTTCCGCGCAAATCCCTGAGCCGCGGTGTGGCGGGCGGATTTGCCGAACGTAAAGCAATTCAGGGTGGGTGCGTGGGTGTCGCACTCATGTCCAAGGAGACTTCGCCGCTGTCGACAGAAACAGTAGCCAACGGCAATATCGTCGAATTTTTGGATAATTTCTTCGACCGTCTGACTCGGTAACACAAACTCTTCCGAAACGTCTACGGTTTTTTTCACCGGTATGACTTTTATCGGCTTGCCATCTTCCGTCAAACGGGTCGGCACGGTTCGATCTACAGCAGGTGCCGCATTGAATAATGGCACCAGGGACTCATAATTGTCCTGGACCTGATTCTTCAATTCATCTAACAGCTTTTCGAACAGCAGGGCCAGATCCTTTTCCTCCTGGCTTCGGTCCAGCTTGACCATGAACTTGTATTCCATCAGACCCACCAGCATAAGTGGCAATAGCCGGTAAATCATGATACCGGCGGAACTGGGCTGGTTAAAAATCAGTCCCTTTTTCGCCAGACTGGTCGCCGTTTGTTCGATTTTATCGGCTGTCATTTGGCTGGATTCTACAAGCTGTTCCAATGTTTGCGACGGTTTGTGGTCAAAGGCACATATCAGGTCGAGTTCCTCCGAATTGTCGCCGACGACGGATCGAATGATGTCGACCGCGGTGTCACTTACCGGAAATTGAACCATGCCCTGCTTGCAGACCACAGCAGTTGCTTTTTTCAGCTTTTCTTCCAAATCTGTTCGCACCATGAATTCTCCCCTTTCAACAACCGGTTTGAAGATGTGGATTAATTAGTCGACCAAGACCAATCCGATCACTGATCCCATTGGGATCTCATCCGGATCCGTCTCTTTAGTTATCTTATTCAAACGCCAACCGGCGGTTTGCATTAATTCTGAAACATTGATTCCAAAGCCGGACATGGATGGCCGAGCAAGACGCGGATTGCGACAGACACCATCATCTGCAAGTACCCGGCAATGCGGCTGATCCCGGCAGAATAGCTTCTTGCAGGAACCGCCGGCAAACGCTCTGGGTTGGGGATAGCCCATTTTTTCAGCTGTCTGTTCGATATCGGCGGCAATCTGGTGCAACAATTGGAATATCTCACGCCGCTGAGCAGAAAGCAGAATTTCGGTGGGAACATCGATCTTAAAAACGACAGCGTGCCGGTATTGTTTTTGGAATTCACGAAATCCTGCCGGGCCTGTGACGTGGGGCGGGCAACTGGTCGACTGCCCGTAATTCTCACATTGAGGTTCCCGGCAGAGGGATGCCAGATTATCCTCGACATAAATATCACTCACTGCGATCACCGCCGCATCACTAGCCCCCAATCGACATGCAAGCTCGGTCAATTCACAGAAGACCGTCTGGATATTTAGTAGAGCTTTTTCCAATATCGTTAGTTCTGATCTTATCCTAATAACGAATAACTAATAACAATTAACTCCCAATTGTGTTTTACACAATTGGGATTAAATATTCCGTTGTACATTCACATTTTCACTGTCGAACGTTCGGAAAATCAGCTTTTGCCGCTCCAGATGTTTGGCCGGTAAACTGACGGGTTGATAGGATGACAGCATGTCGCTGGCGGCTTTTTTTGACGGAATTTCATCCATCCCGTCGCCAACTTTTTTGCCGGAGATGGTATCCAGCACGATGGCAGTTTTTCCGTCGGACACTACTGCAAACGGAATTTGATACGCGTAAAGCAGCCTGGCTGCGGACAGAATTTCTCTCTCCCGCGAGCCAAGAGAGCCGGCCGCACATTTTATGGCCATGATCGGCAGGTCTCCACCATCAACCCCAACCACCAGATCAACCTGTGATTGGTAGTGTTCTCCGTCTATTTCCATCTCAATTTTTACATCCAGTTGAATGTTGTCTTTAGAATAACCCTTTTCATTGACCAGAAATCTCGTCACCGCCTGACGGTTTTCCTCAGCCCCGATGTTCGGTATCTGTCGGCCGGAAATAAAATCGGTAATCATGGTGTAAGGTTTAAGTGTCTCTGGCAAGATATGTTCCCCGATCCGGACAAGCCGGAATTAAAAATTGATGTAATCGTAATAAGTTGGAACTCTCAACTTTGGCCTCGTAAGTAACGATATTCATCGAATGTAAAAAATAAATTTTTGCGACTTCTGCGCCTTTTTGCGGCCACCTCAAGATTGAAAACTGAATATTTACGGCTATATAACCCCAAAGCATCTATAAATCCGCCGTTTTTCGTTGCGAGGATTCGGTTGCCATATGTTCTTCCAAAGTCGGAGTCATGATTCGCTTGGCGTCGACCCACAATCCCTCCAGGTCGTAGAACTCTCTGACAGGCTCGTAGAAAACATGAATGATTACATGGCCGTAATCCATCAGAATCCAGTGGCCGTCTTTAGTGCCTTCTACACTGATGGGTTTGATGTTGTGCTTCTTCAAGTCGGATTTAATATTGTCGGCAATGGCAGTGACCTGCCGGTTGGACCGTCCGCTGCAGAAAATGAACACATCTGCGTAAGAAGTCATTTCCGCCACGTCGAGAGCCACGATGTTCAGCGCTTTTTTGCCCAGTATGGCCTTGATATATAAATCAAGAGGCGGGCCCGTGTCCTTGCTCATAAATAAAGTCCCTTGGCATTAATATACTCCACCACTTCAGGCGGAACTAGATGTCGAATCGACAAACCTTCGTTAATCAATCGCCGTACCCGGCTGGAAGAAACGTCCAGACCGGTTACCTGAAATGTGTAGACCGGCTGCATTTCCGTTGACTGGAAACATTGCCGAGATTCGATAAAAGCGTAGTCGGCAGAGATCTTTGAATTTAAAAACCGCTCTATCGTTTTTCGACCGGAATCATCCGAGCTAAAACCGGATTTGGGGCGACTGATAATGATAAAGGGGATTCTCCGCAGCAGTTCATCGAAGGACTTCCACGAGTCGAACTCCAGAAATGCATCCATCCCCATAATTAGATATATGTGTGATTGATCCGAGAGCACCTGTTTGAAATGCTCAACCGTATCGATCGTATAAGATGGACCGGCGCGCTTTAATTCGACATCGGAAATTCGGATACCCGAATCACCTTCGAGAGCCAGATTGAGCATATGCAATCGATCGGCTGCATCCGCCACGTCACCGTACTCCTTATGGGGCGGCAGGGCAGCCGGAATGAGGACAATTTCGTCCAGACCGAAACCCTCTTTGACTTCCAGCGCCGCCCTCAGGTGCCCAATGTGAACCGGGTTAAACGTACCACCGAACAATCCGATGTGCATATAAGCCTTTTATTCGTTATTGGTTAATCGTTATTAGATATTCGTTTTTCAATATTCAAAACAGTTAGCCGCTTTTAAAATCTCAAATAACAAGCATCAAATTTCAAATAAATTCCAAATTCAAATATTCAATGACCAAAACTTGTAGAACCTAATTTGAGCGATTGTTGAGGTTGCAACTGCAAAGAAGACGCCGCCCTCGCTATAGTCGCCTATGCGGAACGGCATCTGATCCTCCTGAGGTGGATCAATATCGGCAATCCCATGAGGTTTCGATTTTAGAATTTTGGTCATTGTGATTTATTTGAGATTTGTGTTTTGAGATTTGGAATTTCGCTCTGCAATACCTCGCCCTGTCAGCAAGCAAGCTGTTTACACTCTGCCTTTTTCTACTTTCGAATCTGCCCACTTCCATGTACCACGAACTTCGTCGTCGTCAGCTCTTCCAGCCCCATCGGGCCGAAAGCGTGCAGTTTGGTCGTACTGATGCCAATTTCGGCGCCCATTCCAAGTTGCCCGCCATCATTGAAGCGCGTCGATGCGTTCACGAGAACCACGGATGAATCAACTTCACGCACAAAGCGTCGGGCGCGATCATAGTTGCGGGTTACAATGGCCTCGGTATGCTGGGAGGAGTATGCTGCCATATGGTCGATGGCGGCATCCAGATCATCGACGACCTTAATTGCCAGAATCAGGTCCAGATATTCCGCCGCCCAATCGGATTCCTCTGCTTTTTTGGCATCCGGAAATATGCGGCGGGTGAGGTCACATCCTCTGATTTCTACTCCAGCTCCGGCAAATTGGCCGCACATCCGCGTCAGAAAATCATCGGCAACCGCTTTATGCACCAGCAACGTTTCCATGGCATTGCACACACCCGGACGCTGGACCTTGGCATTGAAGCAAATTTCTTGTGCCATTTCAGGATCAGCCTCATCATCGACATAAATATGGCAGACCCCCTTATAGTGTTTTAATACCGGTATTTTTGAATTTTCCGCTACAAATCGGATGAGCCCCTCGCCACCCCGCGGTATGATCAAATCGATTAGATCTTCCTGTCCCAACAGGGCCAGCACTGCCTCGCGTTCCCGCAAGGGCACCACCTGGACCGAGGTTTGCGGCAATCCGCTGTCATTAAGGGCCTGTCCGATAGTCTGCGCCAGGGCCTGGTTGGAATGAAAGGCTTCGGATCCGCCGCGCAGGATTACTGCATTGCCGGCTTTCAAACACAGAGCGGCGGCATCGACCGTCACATTGGGTCTTGATTCATAAATGATTCCGATTACCCCCAGGGGAATTCGCATACGCGCAACCTGCAAGCCGTTGGGCCGAATGCTGGCCGGTCCCATGGCTCCGACCGGATCGTTTAGCGCAGCGATTTCGAAAAGGCCGCTGATCATGGACGAGATCGTTTCGTCTTTAACGCTTAACCGATCGATCATGGCGGCGGACAGACCATTTTCTTCCGCCTGGATCAGATCTTTACGGTTTTCAGCCTGAATCAATGCGGCTTTTTTTTCAAGGCCTGCTGCAATAGCCATCAGTGCGGCATTTTTCTGTTCGGAAGAGGCCCGCCCCAGTTGAGTGGCAGCACTTCTAGCCGCCCGAGCCATGGTTGTGATCGTGGACTCTACAGTGGGCATTGTTTTTATCCTATGTTTCAGTATAAATGTTTTGAACTCCCGGAGACTAAAAGCTTTGATCAGTAACAAATTCTGAGCCAGGTTTCAGTGTTCAGGTTTCACGTCAGTGTTCGGGTTTCGGGTTTCAGTGTTCAGGTTTCACGTCAGTGTTCAGGTTTCGGGTTTCAGGAATTAGTCTTGCGCCCCCTGAAACAGCTCTTGATGAAAACTACCATACGCTTATGCCGATACCTCAATTAATGCAATTTTAACCACGAAGGGCACGAAGAGCACGAAGAGGTAAGGTCAATTTATGCTAGTCTTCCTTCGTGATCTTCGTGGTGAGGAATCAAACTATCAATCCGAACTTGAACTTTATGGATAACCGCAACTTACAAATTATAATCGTTTAACGAAGTGTCTTGATCTCGGTTTAAAACCGCTCCCACAAACAGAAATCCGCTTACATGGCAGTAAAGACGTTTCTTTTTTCGATCAGACTGGCCGATCAGCTGTTGCCCTGAAACCTGAACACTGAAACCTGAAACCCAAAATTTGACAAGGGCCACTAGCCGTCCTGATGCCATCGTCCCCAGAAAGTATAGCATTCAAGAACGTCCGACTGTTATACCTCATCTTCGGCCGTGATGGCAAGATTGTCCCGGTGGATGACTTCGTCATAGGATTTGTGGCCCAGAACCTGCTTTATCCGACTGGATTTCAATCCCTTGATTCTATCAATATCAGCCGAACTGTAGTTGACCAGCCCGATCCCCAGTTTTTGGTCACGCCGGTCTTTAAATTCAACCGGCGCACCGACACCAAAATCATTTATGACCTCAATAATACCGCTGGGCAGCAGACTTTTGCCTTTCTGTAAAATAGCCCTGGCAGCCCCGTCATCGATCTGGATGACACCTCGGGGCTTTAAAGAATACGCAATCCAGCATTTGCGGCTGGTCAACCGCTGCTTTCTGGGAATAAAAAAAGTCCCGAGCTGCTTGCCGGAGAAAAGCTTGAGCAGAACATTGGGTTTATCACCTTTGGCGATGATCATCGGCACACCGGCGGAATTGACTTTTCGGGCCGCATGAATTTTACTGATCATTCCACCGGTACCTAAAGCTCCGGGAATATCACCGGCATATCTTTCAATTTCCTGATTAATGCGGGTGACGGTCCGAATCAGTTCCGCGTCGGGATGTACCCGCGGATCCCGGGAAAACAGGCCATCGATATCGGTCAGATTGATCAATACGTCCGCATCCATCAAAAGCGTAATCATGGCGGCCAGATTGTCATTGTCTCCCAATTTTATTTCTTCAATCCACACCGTATCGTTCTCGTTGATAATCGGGACCACCCCCCATGCCAGGAGGGTATTGAGCGTGTTGCGGGCATTTAAGTAGCGTTTGCGATTTGAAAGATCTTCGCTGGTCAACAGAATCTGGGCAACCTTGAGATGTTGCCGGGCAAAGGCTTTTTCGTATTCCATCATCAAACCGGCCTGCCCGACGGCAGCCACCGCCTGCCGCTTGGGCAACTCGTCCGGCCTGGCGCCAAGGCCGATTTTTTTGATGCCAGAAGCCATTGCTCCGGAGGATACCAGGAGGACTTCCAGCCCATCCTGGATAAGTTTCCCAATTTGGCGCGTAATCGAGCGAATGGCCTTCAGATTTAAACCGTTATCTTCGGTCAGCACATTGCTGCCGACTTTGACCACAACCCGTTTAACGCTTTCAAATGGTGAATAGTTATTTTCTATCATCGGGATTTCAGCTGAATTATCTTAAGACCTCGAGAAGCCCGTAGTAAAGATCCGAATTCAATATTCAATATTCATTTCCGGCTCCGCCGTCTTGGGCTTATCCAGTAGTTCTAACAATCGATACTTCAAATCTTCGATCCCCTGGCGGACTGCGGCAGAAATCAACATTACCGGCCTTCCTTGAACAGCCTCCCGGAACACCTTGGCTGCCTGTTCTGTTCCAGGGATGTCCATTTTATTTAATACGATGATTTGGGG